>LYOS01000002.1:234576-410801 GCA_001766815.1 Candidatus Syntrophoarchaeum caldarius | reverse complement strand
TCTCACTCACTGCGAATCCGATGAGTGTTAAATCCGGCGAGAGTTCCACGATAACAGTAACTGTCACATCAGAAGGGAATACCATCGCTGATGCAAATGTGATACTCAGCTCAACAGATGGGATATTTTCACCAGACAGTGGAATCACAGATGCCGGGGGAATATTCACTGCTATATACACCGCACCATCTGTGAGTTCGGACGCAACATATGCGATTGCTGTGGATGTTACAAAAGTAGGGTACACTCAGGGATCAAGTTCGATTGATATAACTGTTGAGGCAGATGAGGGTGAAAAGGGAATGCGTGATAATTACTACAGGGGAGGAGGCGCTCCGAGGGACTCAGATGGTGATGGCTACAGTGACATACAGGAGATGATCGCTGGAACCGATCCAGATGATCCATCGTCCTATCCTGGTGTACTGCCGGAAACCCCAACGCCCACAATAACCGCGACACCAGCCCCTTCGCCAGCGACGATCACAACTGCAACACCCACGCCCACACCAACCCAGACTCCAACTGCAACACCCACATCAACCCCTGGCCAACCTATACCAATAAGCTGGGTTGTGATCGGTATAATCCTGCTGGTACTTCTCGGGATCATCGCGGCGTACATCTACATCCAGCGTCGGTGATGATGTGTGAAGAGATTTAAGAGAGGAGCGGTGCTGCTATCGCTCCTGCTCACCATTATCTTGAGTGGGGTGATGATTGGAATAGCAGATGATGCGCCACCTCCTCCCAACAAGTTCTACGGTAATGTGAGCCTGAATGGAGAACCAGCCCCAGTTGGGATAGTAATAAATGCACACATCGATGGTGAGCTTCGTGGGAGTGTCGAGGTCACAACACCTGGAAAGTATGGTGATAATCTCAATTATCTTGTGGTAAATGGCAGTGCGGCAGATGATGGTAAGATGATCGAGTTCTACGTGAACGGCGTTCGTGCAAATGAAACCGCGGTCTGGTATTCAATGGCACCACCAAGAAAGCTTGATCTTTCAGTTGAAGGAGTATGTGGCGACCTTAACTCAGATGGCGAGATAAATATGACCGATCTCTACCTGCTTCTGAAGCACGTTGGAAACCACGGTGATTATGAAGCAATAGCCGATGTAAACTGCGATGGCTCTGTTAACATGGGTGATGTGATCTTATTGCTCAATCATGTGAACAATCCTGAGATATACAGGCTTACCTGCTGTGAGGAGACGTGAAGATGATCGACATCCTTCCTTTTCGTTAAGTTTATATTTTGGGCATGCACAGAAATTGGAGGAGTGTATGTATGAGGTGGTTTCGGTTTTACTTTTGATCGGATCGATATACTCAAAATAGATACAGGAAAGAGGCGATCAGAAGAATGAAGGGGAATATAAAACATCTCATGTTTGTGGTCTGCGTAGTTTTCATGCTACTTTGTGCTTTTGCAGGAGGAGCGTCTGCAAGATCGCATGTGGAAGAAGGGGAATCGATTCAGGCGGGGGATGGGGCAGCGATGCCTTTTTACGGCGATACGCTCATTCCCCATCGCATGCTCTTTGGTCGTATGATAGATGAAGATGAGGAATATTTAGCACATGAGAAACATATTCCGTTTTATAAACGTTCGATTCCGAAACATGAACTCAACAAACAGATGATCAGAGCAGCAGGAACTCACAAATCAAACTACACCTTTTCCCTTCATGGAAACGCAGAACTCCTATGGAAATATGAAAACAAAAAAGAATATTCACATCTTGATTTGGCGTGGATAGGCGATGTTAACGGCGATGGAGTAAGTGACATCATTGTTAGTGATAGCTGGAATACGACTGGGAAATTACTCTTGCTGAGTGGAAAAAGTGGTTTTACTCTCTGGAACAAGAGCTATGGTAGAGAAATAGAAATTGCAGGACCTATAGGAGATGAAAATGAAGATGGGATAGATGATGTTATAATTTATTCCAGAAATTATAACAAAAGCAACAACGAGACCTATCTTGCTATGGATTTGATCAGCGGGGTTGATGGTAACACCCTTTGGAGTAAAACAATTGCTCGCACAGAGAGATGGGGAGGATGGGGCACCGCTCATGAAAATGACTTGAATGAGGATTTGATAAACGATATAACTTTCCGTTGGAATTGCTGGGTGGGTATGGATCATTCCATTTCGTTAATAGAGGCTATTAGTGGAAAAGACGGATCTGAAATATGGCAGAGCAAAATTTTTGAGGGCGACTTTCGTAGGTGTATACCACGTGAGCTTCCAGATTTAAATGGAGATGGAATTGGAGATTATATTGCATCGACTTATTCATATGATACCAATGCAGGAAATGTAACTGCGTTGAGCGGGAAAGACGGGGCCGAAATATGGAATGAAAAATTTGGGTATGATTTCTTTTCTTACTCCTATTATGACTATACCAAAGACGGGATAATAGATGTAGTTGTTGAAGGTGATGACGAGAAGAATAATAGCAGTAGCATTCATGTTCTGAATGGTAAGGATGGGTCGGCGGTATGGAGCAGATACTATAATGGCAGTATAGATATCTGCTACTGGCTTGATATTGATAACGATGGGATTAACGACTTTGCTGTGAGCTCAAACAAACTTCAAGTTCTTAGTGGAGCAGATGGATCAATAATATGGGAAAAAAATGTAAATGTAGGGTATGTTGGTTATTGCAACGATATAAATAGTGATGGTAAAGATGAGGTTTTTACTGTTAACTCTACAAAATTGGATTCTTATGACTATAAATATGACGTTACAGCACTGAGCGGTGCCAATGGAGATGAAATATGGGAAAATAGTTTTACTCATCATGTTGATGTTATTCCACCAGAGAATGGCTGGAACTATACTCGGGCATTTGTATGTGGATATTCTGATTTGAACGGGGATGGTACGCCGGATCCATTTTTAGATATAGGCTATGAGTGTTCTTGGTGGAATGAAAGTTCTGAAACTTGGGTAAGATACGCTGCATTAAAAAAAATCGTGATGGATGGGAATAATGGAAATGAGCTTTGGGATGCCAAAATTGTCTCTTCAGAAAACACTCACTTCAGTTGGCTTGGATGGGGGCATGACTTTGATAATGATGGGATAAAGGACTTATTTTTCACCACAAATCAAGGCATCTATATCGTCAAAACGACTGGAACAGGCCCTGTAAACCAACCACCAACAGCATTTATTGATTCAATAACTCCCGACCCTGCAATCCAAGGAAAAGATATGGTTCATTTCAGGGGACATGGAAACGATTCCGATAGTTCGGTGGTCGCATACGAATGGACATCAGATAAAGGCGGCGTGCTGAGTAACGAAGAAGACTTTGACATGCCTGCATCTGATCTTTCAGTTGGAACTCATATCATCTCATTTAAGGTGAAGGATGATGATGGTGTGTGGTCAACTGCCGATACAGAAGACCTTACAATAAAACCTGCTGAAGAAAGAGAACTAAAAGTCCACAACCTCAACACCGGCGAAGACTTCACAACGATCCAGGCTGCAATAGACGACCCTGATACTTTGGATGGGCATACGATCACCGTTGACCCCGGAACTTACACCGAGAATGTGGATGTTACAAAATCTTTAACAATAAGGTCAACCTCTGGAAATCCCGAGGATACGATTGTTCATGCTGCAAATCCAGATGACCATGTCTTCGATGTGACCGCAGATAACGTTAACATAAGCGGCTTCACCGTGACCGGGGCAACTGGCTATTATTATGATATAGCTGGAGTTTACCTCCACAGCTCGAAAAACTGTAGAATAGAGAACGTGAACGCCTCGAACAACTGGATTGGAATCCTCCTCGGCTCTTCCAGCAATAACCTCATTGAGAACAACAACGTAAGCTCGAACAACTGGGCCGGCATCGTTCTGGCTTCTTCCACCAACAACACCATCTATAGCAACAACGTAAACTCTAACAACAGGGGCGGTATCTATCTGGCTTCTTCCACCAACAACAGCATCACCAATAACGTGATGAATAGTGATGGTGTTGTCATTTGGGGCGATCAACCACAACACTGGAACACTCATACAATAGAGGGCAACACCGTCAATGATAAACCTCTTTACTATTTTAAGAACCAGATTGGAGGTAAGGTTCCCGATGATGCAGGACAGGCCATTCTTGCCAACTGTACGGGAATGAGAATAGAGAATCTGAGTATTAGCAATACCATTGTAGGAGTTGAATTAGGATTCTCCTCGCATAATATTATTAAAAACAACATCTATTTGAACAACGGTGATGGCATCGATCTGTGGTATTCCAGCAACAACACCATCTATAACAACAATGCCTCGCACAACGGGGCTGGCATCGGTCTGGGTTCTTCCAGCGACAACAAAATCTATAATAACACCGCAAACTCGAACAACTATAGTGGCATTCATCTATATGATTCCAGCAACAACACCATATACCTTAACAATTTCATGAACAACACTCATAACGTTGATTCTTGTTCTTCAACAAACATCTGGAACTCCACCTCAAAAATAACCTACACCTACAACGGCAGCACTTACACAAACTACCTCGGCAACTATTGGGATGATTATTCTGGAGGTGATGCAGATGGAGACGGAATTGGCGACACGCCTTACAGCATAGATTCAGATAAGGACAATTATCCGCTGATGCAACCCTGGGAGAAATACTTTAAGCCGGTAGAGAACCAACCACCAACCGCTTCATTCACTTATTCACCTTCTCATCCATTTGTAGATCAAGAAATAACTTTTGATGCCTCAAATTCAACAGACCCGGACGGAACAATTGAAAAATATGAGTGGAATTTTGGAGACGGAAATACTGCAACAGGAATGATAGTAACACATTCATATTCTTCCGCAGGAATTTATGACGTAACATTAACGGTAACAGATGATGATGGCACTACCGATGAAGATTCAAAGAGCATAAGCATATCACCAAAGATAGTTTATGTGGATGATGATTTTGAAGATGACCCTGCGAATCACAAATGGGATACGATACAGGAAGGTGTGGATGATGCGATTGAGGGATGCGAGATAGTTGTTTATGATGGTGTTTATATCGAGAATATAGAGGTGAATAAGCCGCATTTGACAATTCGGTCTGAGAATGGCTCTGAAAATTGTATTGTTGATGGATTACATAATGGTGATGTTTTTACATTAATTGCTAATGGAATTACACTTGAGGGCTTTAATATAATAAACTCCGGTGATTATCCAAGTGCTGGAATCAATGTAACTGCAAACTACAATATTATTAAAAATAACAATATTAGTAATAATTATTATGGAATTCACGTATACTCTGATAACAATATTATTTCACACAACATCGCTGTTAATAATAGCGATGGCATTATACTTGATTACTCAAATAACAATACGCTAGTCAATAACACTGCAATTAACAATTGGGATGGCATTAAACTTCGTTATTCTGGAAATAATACTTTGAGATATAATATAATCTCTAATAATCAATGGAACTTTGGTGTAACGGGTAGGAGTGAATCACACTTTATAAATAAAATAGATAGCTCTAATACAATCGAAGAAAAACCGATTTACTATCTTGTAAATTCCTCCAACACACTCTTGGATTCATCGTCGAATGCAGGTGCGGTATATTGTATAAATTGTAACAATGTTACTGTTAAGAACCTAGTTTTTACGAATACTACTCATGGGATTCTCTTTTTTAATTCGACTAACTCAAAAATACAGGATAACAAAATAGGTGAAAAGTCAAGATTATTATCTAATGACTTTGGCATATTTTTTTTGAACTCAAACAACAATACAATCATCAACAATACTGTCTACAATAATTACGATTACGGAGTTTTGCTTATTAATTCCAGTAATAATAATATTATCGGTAATAACGTCACTGACAATTGTTGGGCAGGTATTTATATAGAATATTCTGACAAAAATAATATCGTGAGTAATATCATCGTTAATAACGGAGTTGCATTTGGGTTTTTGTTCTCCAATAATAACACCATTAAAGGTAACAATATAAGCTACAATAGCATGAGTTACCTCAGTTTTTACTCTTCCAATAATAACACGATAATCAACAATATTATTTGCAGTAATTACTATGGAATCCGACTTTTTTATTCCAATGAAAACAAAATATATTTAAATAATTTTATAAACAATACCCGAAACGTTTATTCCTCCGATTCAACAAACATCTGGAACTCCACCTCAAAAATAACCTACACCTACAATGGCAACACCTACACAAACTACCTCGGCAACTACTGGGATGATTATACTGGAACGGACGCAAACAATTATGGAATCGGAGACACGCCTTACAGCATAGATTCAGATGAGGACAACTACCCGCTGATGGAAAGGTTTGAGAATTATTTTCCATCAGATGACACCGGGAGTCTGATTATTAACACTTATAATGTCAACGGTAATCCAGCTTATGAAGTTAAAGGAACTACAATCGTTGAACTGATAAAAGCAGGTGAAACCTCTGCATTTGCAGAAGAGGTGGTAGATGATGGGAAAGTAACCTTTTTAGTTCCAGCTGGTGAATACTATATCAACGTATGGCACGATCCCGAATTTGAATATGGAGAGGAGGAATTCTGGGGACAGATAACAGGAATAACTGTTAATGCTGGAGATACAACTGAGAAGGATTTCTACAGGTGTAACCCCTACGTTGAGGAATTCAATGCTAAGGAAGTAGATGTAAACAATCCAGTGGATGTTAATGTTACCATCAAAGTCCCCTCTAACTTTACTTCTGATGAGGTGGATGTTAAAGCATCTGTCATCATAAAGAATGAGAGCGGGCAAGTAGTTTTACAAGAAGAGAGTGGCATTGAAACTGTTCAGAGGGGTGGTAACAGCACATTCACTTTTATTTTCACACCATCTAAGCAGGAAACATATACAGGACTTGCTAAGGCATACATTGTTGGTGGAGGAGAAATCTGCACGGACAACTATGGTTGGATAGAAATGTTTAGATACAACCTTTGTATAGATGTAGTCAAAAAGGATGATACTGATGATTTGCCAGTTGTATCGGTTAAAACAGAACTTTATGATTCCAGAATGGTCAGATTATACGAAAAATTCACTAATGTAAGTGGTTGTACATGTTTCGATAATCTTGAGTGGGGTGATTATCAAGTTAAAGTAATAAATGGTGGAAATGAAGAAACTAAGAACATATACCTATCAAAATCAACAAAAGAGATTGTAGAACTTACAGATGAGATGGATGTCTGTCTAGTTGACTTGCATTACTGGACTGTATCTCCTTCAGATTTGGAAATCTCGGATGCAGGTGTTGTTGAAGACAAATGGTACTACAAATTCTTTACTCCTTGCAATAAGAATACCAGATATAAGTTGTATTCTGAAAGTCATCACACCTTCGAATTCTGGTTCAATGCTCCATTCTTAGAAAATCAACTCACAATTAGCCCCGCTCTTAAAAATTGGGATGATGATGAAGGACTTACAAACTTCAATCCATTCAATGATTCTTACATCTTTGAGAATCGACGTGTCAGAGAGAGCAAGGGGATTTGCTTTGGAATGACCTCAACATCGATACTATATTATGGGAATAAAGGCTTGTATCCATACTCATCTGATACTGAATATATAGCACCAAACCCGCTTGACTTTACACATCTCTTGGATTATGTTCCGGAATATGTCCCTGCATGCGAAAATTCAAATTGTGGTTACTGGGACCCCGAAACAGGCCAAATTAAGAGAGATACATTCAGAGGTAAAGAGATAACCCCAATGGATAACGTAATCTTTTCAATTATAATGCATCAAATTGCAGGAAAAAAACGCTCTTTCAATGTGGATACTGCTAAGAATAGAATAAAAGATGGTCATCCTGTTCTCATATCAATAAACGATACAAATAGCTCGAGTCCAGGTCATTCTGTATTGGCTTTTGGATACTATGAAGAGGGTGACCATATTGAATTTTACATATATGACCCCAATAGCAATTCACTGTCTGGAGATAAAAATAGAGTTCAATTGGAATTTAGTCATTTATATTACAATTCAGAAACTGGAGATATAGATCCCCCTTATGGTAAATATGACACCCTAAATGAATTCTCAGTACCTGAGACGTTCACTTGGTGGGGTTCCTTCACTTGGCCATGGTTATCGCCCACAGGTGAACCCTCAGAACATGAAGGATTAATCACGAACTACACAGTTCTTGCTTGCTCCAATCCAATTGAAATTTCAACATCGGATTGTAAGAGTGATGAATGCACAGGATACTTCGATTCAACGCAGTATGTAACTGATATCGATTATTCCTATGGGTTTATGGAATACAGAAAAGTGAATGGGAACGTAGCAGATACTGTTTATATCGTAGCCCACCCTATCAGTTTGGAGACAACTGTAGAAACGCAGGAGATACCAGGTACACTTGACCCCCTAGTTATAACCTCTGTTAACTTTAACAGGAGTCTGACAGTAGTGTCGGATAATAAAATAGTGGCTGATGTTAACGGAAGTAGTATCAACATTAGTGGAGAGGGTAATGTCCAGCTTCGAATTAATGGAGTTAAGGATGGTGCAATAGAGAACAAAACCATACCCTTGATATTAACAAACAATTCTACGGTCTATGCAGATTTAACTACCGATTATGTCGAAGTGGATTACGATGGAGATGGGAATATTGACAGCAACCTTTCTGCTCCCACAGCAGACTTCTTCTTCACTCCTCAATCTCCAACGGTAGATGATACTATAACCTTCAACGCCTCTGCTTCTTACGATCCGGACGGGAACATCATGAATTACACCTGGAACTTCGGCGATGGTAACACCACAACCACGCCAGATCCTGTTATAACCCATTCCTACTCAGAAGCAGGTAGTTATGAGGTAACGCTAACCGTAACAGATAACGATGGCCTGACCAGCTCAACAACAAAGAATGTATTGGTGAGATGTGGCGATCTCAACTCAGATGGCACGATTGATATGACCGATCTCTACCTGCTCCTTGACCACGTCGGAAACCATGCAGAATACCAGATAGATGAAGATGTAAACTGCGATGGCTCTGTTAACGTGGGTGATGTGATATTGTTGTTGAATTATATGGGTGATCCGGTGAAGTATAAGCTTGATTGCTGTGATAAGAGGTGATGATGGTTGGCATTCTACCCCACTCGTTAAGTTTATATTTGGGGCATGCACAGAATTTGGAGGAGTGTATGTATGAGGTG
This sequence comes from Candidatus Syntrophoarchaeum caldarius, assembly GCA_001766815.1. Taxonomy (NCBI): domain Archaea; kingdom Methanobacteriati; phylum Halobacteriota; class Candidatus Syntropharchaeia; order Candidatus Syntropharchaeales; genus Candidatus Syntropharchaeum; species Candidatus Syntropharchaeum caldarium. The sequence continues at coordinate 401,501 of LYOS01000002.1, read as the reverse complement.
ATTTCAGTTTTACTTTTGATCAGATCGATATACTCAAAATAGATGTAGAAAAGAGGCGATTGGAATGAATAAAGATATAAAATATCTCGCGTTTGGAATGTGTGTGGCATTTGTGCTACTTTGTGCTTTCGTGGGTGTGAGTGTGGCGCTGGCGTCTGCAACAACGATCTACGTGCCCGACAACTACGCAAAAATTCAATGGGCTGTGGATAATGCATCCGCTGGGGATACGATTGTTGTAAGGGATGGAACATATTACGAGAACGTGATAGTGAATAAACAATTGACCATCAAATCAGAAAACGGCTCTGCTAATTGTATCGTGGATGGTGGAGGCAGTGGCAATGTAATTACATTAAATGCAGATGGAATTACGATTGAAGGATTCACTGTAAGAAACTTAGGTAGTTGGCCAAATGCAGGGATAAATGTAGTTTCAAACGCTAATAAAATCGCCTGTAACAGCATCACGAACAACCGGTATGGCACCTTTCTGTGGGATTCTAACAACAATAAAATCTATAACAACACCGTCTCGAACAACGATTATGGCATCTGTCTGGGTTATTCCAGCAACAACAACATCATAGCAAACAACACCGTAAGCTCGAACAACTACTATGGAATCTACCTCCACTCTTCCAGCAACAACACCCTTGCAAACAATATCGTAAGCTCGAACAACCACGATGGAATCTACCTCTACTCTTCCAGCAACAACAATACTATCTATAACAACAACGCCTCGAACAACGAAGATGGCATCGAGCTGTGGTATTCCAGCAACAACACCATCTATAACAACATCGTAAACTCGAACAACGAGTGGGGCATCTATCTGGGGGATTCCAGCAATAATACTATCTATAACAACACCGCCTCGAACAACTACAACGAAGATGGCATCCATCTGTCTTCTTCCAGTAACAACACCATCTATAACAACATCGTAAACTCGAACAACGAGTGGGGCATCTATCTGGGGGATTCCAGCAATAATACTATCTATAACAACACCGTAAGCTCGAACAACTGGGATGGAATCTTCCTGTATTCTTCGAGCAGCAACAATATCTATAACAACATCGTAAACTCGAACAACGGAGATAGCATCGCTCTGTGGTTTTCCAGCAACAACAGCATCACCAACAACGTAATGAATAGTGATGGCATTGTCATTGGGGGTTCTCAACTACAACACTGGAACACTCATACAATAGAAGGCAACATTGTCAATGGTAAACCTCTTTATTATTTTAAGAACAAGATTGGAGGTAAGGTTCCCGAGGATGCAGGGCAGGTCATTCTTGCCAACTGTACGGGAATGAGAATAGAGAATCTAAATATTAGCAATACAGCTGTAGGAGTTCAATTAGGATTCTCATCGCATAATATTATTAAAAACAACACCGCAAACTCGAACAACGGCGATGGCATCGAGCTGGGGTATTCCAGCAATAACAAAATCTATAACAACACCGCAAACTCGAACAACCATAATGGCATCTGTCTATGGGATTCCAGCGACAACAATACTATCTATAACAACAACGCATCGAACAACGGTTGTGGCATCCGTCTGGGTTATTCCAGCAACAACAACATCATAGCAAACAATATTGTAAGCTCGAACAACTGGAATGGAATCTATCTCTACTCTTCCAGCAATAACACTCTAATTAACAACACCGCAAACTCGAACAACCATAATGGCATCTGTCTATGGGATTCCAGCAGCAACAATACTATCTATAACAACAACGCCTCGAACAACGGCGATGGCATCGAGCTGTGGTATTCCAGCAGCAACAAAATCTATAACAACACCGCAAACTCGAACAACGGTTGGGGCATCAAGCTGAAGGGTTCCAGCAACAATACTATCTATAACAACAATGTCTCGAACAACGGCGATGGCATCGAGCTGTGGTATTCCAGCAGCAACAATACTATCTATAACAACAATGCCTCGAACAACGATGATGGAATCTACCTCGAATATTCCAGCAACAATAACATCTACCTCAACAACTTCATAAATAACACAGATAACGTTTATTCTCTCTCTTCAACAAACATCTGGAACTCCACCGAGAAAATAACCTATACCTACAATGGCGACACCTACACAAACTATCTTGGAAACTACTGGAGCGATTACAAAGGAAGCGATGCTGATGGGGATGGAATTGGCGATACTGCTTATAGCATAGATGGTGATAAGGATTATTATCCGCTGGTGGAGAGGTTTGAGAGCTATATCGGCTCAGAAGATGGCGACCTCGACGGTGATGGTACGGTCGATATTGATGATGTCATCCTCTTACTTGAATATGTTGGGGATTTATCGGATGAACCACTCGATGGAGGGGATGTAAACTGCGATGGCTCTGTAGATATGGGTGATGTGATTCTATTACTGAACCACGTCAACAACCCTGCGACGTATGAGATTGGGTGCTGTGGGTAAGCTTCGCGGAAGTGATCATCTTCGATACGAAGATTCTTTAAGCCCGCGTGATATATCTATCCTGATGCTCATACTCGGCATTGAGGGCACTGCGTGGAATCTATCTGCAGGGATCATATCAGAAACAGAAATTATCGCAGAAGCAGAGTCGACCTACGTACCCGGTGAAGGTAGTGGCATCCATCCAAGAGAAGCAGCCCAGCACCATGCAGCAGAGATAAAGGCTGTGATAAAAGAAGTATTTGAGAAAGCATCAGCAAAAGGCATCACTCCAGCAGATCTTGATGGAATCGCATTTTCACAGGGACCTGGTATGGGACCATGTCTCAGGACGGTTGCAACCGCAGCACGCACACTCTCGATCAAGCTTGGAATCCCACTTTTAGGTGTCAATCACTGCATCGCGCATATCGAGGTTGGGAAATGGTTATGCGATCTCAAAGATCCTGTGACACTCTATGTCAGTGGTGCAAACTCACAGGTTCTTGCATACAGGGCTGGAAGGTACAGGATCTTTGGTGAGACACTCGATATCGGAATAGGGAACGCGCTTGATAAGTTCGCTCGTGGAGTTGGATTGAGCCATCCTGGAGGTCCGAAGATTGAGGTGTTTGCATCAACTTCAAGAAGGTATATACCACTCCCGTACGTTGTTAAAGGAATGGATTTTTCGTTTTCAGGTCTCACAACTGCTGCAATCAATGCTACAAGGAAAAATCCACTTGAGGATGTATGTTACAGTCTTCAGGAGACCGCATTTGCGATGCTCACAGAGGTCACTGAGCGTGCACTTGCCCACTGTGAGAAGGATGAGGTGCTGCTTGTCGGCGGGGTTGGTGCAAACAGGCGACTCGCAGAGATGGTTGAGGATATGTGTATGGCACGGGGTGCAGCATTCTCCGTCCCCCCGAAAAATGTTTTGAAGGATAACGGTATCATGATAGCATATACAGGCCATCTCCTTCTGTCGGCTGGAAAAACCCTCCAGATCGAGGAGTCCAAGGTCATACCTGATTACAGACCTGATGAGGTTGATATAGTATGGATGAAATGAAAAGATCGATTGAGTTATTTGAAAAGGCAAAAAACTTCATTCCTGGTGGCGTTTCAAGCCCTGTTCGTGCGATAAAGCCATATCCGTTTTACACAAAGTCTGCCCATGGTTCAAGGATCATGGACGTTGATGGAAACGAGTATATCGACTACTGCATGGGTTATGGTCCATTGATACTTGGGCACAGTTATCCTGCAATCAAAGAAGCGCTGAAACGTCAGCTTGATGATGGCTGGCTCTACGGAACACCCTGTGAGCTTGAAGTTGAGCTTTCTGAGAAGATCAATCGGTATTTTCCCGCTATTGAGATGATGCGATTTGTAAATACAGGGACAGAGGCTACAATGGCAGCCATTCGTGTTGCAAGGGGATTTACAGGGCTGGATAAGTTCATAAAAATCGAAGGTGGGTTTCATGGGGCACATGATGCGTGCCTTGTTAAGGCTGGATCAGGAGCTACAACCCATGGTGTACCCGATTCGCTCGGTGTGCCACGAGATTTTACAAAGAATACACTACAGGTTCCATACAACGACATCGAATCACTTGTGAGCCTGATAGAGGCAAATAAGGGCGAAATTGCGGCACTTATTATGGAGCCAGTGCTTGGTAATATCGGCACAATCACACCAGAAAAAGGGTATCTTGAAGAGGTCAGGGCTGTAACAGCAGAAAACGATATACTCCTGATATTTGATGAAGTCATAACGGGCTTCAGGCTTGCTATGGGCGGTGCACAGGAATACTTCGGGGTTAAGCCAGATATGACAACGCTCGGCAAGGTTATTGGGGGCGGCATTCCTATAGGAGTCGTTGGTGGAAGACGCGATATTATGGAGAACGTATCACCACAGGGAAAGGTTTATCAGGCTGGAACATTCAATGGCAACCCTCTATCACTTGCAGCTGGGATCGCCACGATCGAGACACTTGTAAAGGAGGATGTTCACCGTGTGATAAATGCACGTGGTGAACGATTGAGAAATGCTTTAGCCGAGATCATCCATGATGCAGGCCTCGACTATGCAGTTGGTGGGATTGGATCGATGTTCATTGTCTTCTTTGGAGAACTTCCATCAAACTACACTGAGGCTCTCAAATGTGATAAAGAAGGATATTTCAAGTTTTTTGGTAGAATGCTTAAGCATGGCATATTCCTTCCACCATCGCAGTTTGAGACGAACTTCATCTCATTTGCACACAGTGAGGAGGATATAGATACCACAATCGCAACCTTTGGTGACGAGCTTGCAGTCTGATAAAATCATAATCGGGACACGGGGGAGTGCGCTTGCAGTCCGTCAAACCGAGATCGTTGAGGCTATGCTCTCAGAGATGGGGTTTGAGTTTTCAAGAAAGATTGTGAAGACATCTGGTGATGTAATTCAGGATAAACCGCTATTCGAGTTTCAGGGTTTTGGAACATTCGTGAGAGAGCTTGATGATGTGATGCTGCGAGGTGAGATCGATATCGCTGTCCACTCGATGAAGGATATACCAACAGAAAGACCTCGCGGGCTTGAGATTGCTGCAATTCTTCCCAGAGACTCGCCGTGTGATCTTCTTGTGACACGTGATGGCTCAAGATTATCTGAGCTTCCAGCAGGCTCTGTCATCGGAACATCGAGTATGAGGCGGCGTTGCCAGATTATGCGAGAACGAAAGGATCTGAAACTTGAGGATATACGTGGAAATATCGATACGAGAGTTAAAAAGCTCATTCGTGGAGATTATGATGCAATACTCCTTGCAGAGGCGGGATTTGAGCGCATGGGGTGGATTGATGGGAAATTTGATCTGGGCTTTGAGCGGCTTGATCCAGAACGGTTTGTCCCATCTGCAAACCAGGGAACGATCGCGGTCGTTGCAAAAACCCAGACATCGGCATCTGAGATAGTATCACAGCTCGATGACCCGGAGACGAGGCTTGTTACAATCCTGGAGCGAAGGATCATCGAGATACTTGGTGCAGGGTGCAAAGTTCCGATCGGTGTATACGCAGAGGCAGAAGAGGATTCAGGGATCACGATCATTGCTGAGATTTTAACCGATGATGGAGGTGTTTTATCACATATCAAAAAGACTGTATCTCGTGATGGTGCAATCTCTGCGGCAGAGAGGATCGGCAATGAGCTTAAGTCAGTCTGGCGTGGGTAATTTATGCAGACAATCGCGTGGGATGATCAAAAAGAGGCTGTGACACTCATTGATCAGCGTATGCTTCCAGATACACCTGATCTTCTTCTCTGTAATACGGTTGATGAGCTTATTCATGCAATCAGGACACTTGCTGTTCGGGGGGCTCCGGCAATTGGTGTTGCAGCTGCGTTTGGGGTTGTTCTATCTTTCAAGACCTCTACCACGATAGAAGAAGCTCTTAAGAAGTGTGAAGAGCTTAAAAATGCGAGACCAACCGCGGTTAACCTACAGTGGGCGGTTGAGCGTGTACTTGCTGCGGTTGAAGATTGTGAGTCTGTCGGTGAAGCACGGGAGAGATCACTTGATCTTGCAAAAAGAATGGCAGAGGAGGATGTAGAGGTCAATCGAGCGATTGGGAAACATGGCGCTAAACTCTTCAAGGATGGGGAGAGGGTTCTAACACACTGTAACGCTGGGAGGCTTGCCTGTGTTGACTGGGGGACTGCACTTGGTGTTATAAGATCGTGCTTTGAGGAGGGAAAGCATGTGGAGGTCGTAGCATGTGAGACCCGTCCGCTCAATCAGGGCTCAAGGATCACGGCATGGGAACTTATGGAAGATAAAATACCTGTCACGCTCATAACCGACTCATCTGCCGCATATCTCATGCAACGTGGGATGATCGACAAGGTGATCGTTGGTGCGGACAGAATCGTCAAAGATGCGGTATTTAACAAGATCGGGACATACTCACATGCTGTAAATGCAAAGCATCACGGCATACCGTTCTATGTTGCAGCACCAATGTCCACATTCGATCTTAATCACACAGAAGCAGATATAAAGGTTGAAGAGCGAGATGGGGATGAGCTTCGATACTTCAAGGGAATCAAGAACGCCCCTGATGGAGTTGATGTTTTGAACTTTGCATTTGATGCTACACCGCTTGAGCTTGTCTCTGCGATTGTTACGGAGGAGGGGGTTATTTATCCGCCGTTCTAAGATGGGAAGTGAGTTATCCAAAAGTTTAAATCTAATCTGAGCTAAACCGTCATTAGAGGTGTGGAGGAAGTTATGATGAGGAATTTGTTGAAGAAAGATATAGCAGGCTTAATAGCGATAGCAGTGATTGCATTGGTCGTTATATTTTCGGGATGCATAGGGGATAAAAGTAAAGGGATAGAATATTATAACGATGCGATGTTCTGTTGGAATGAAGTGAATACTGCAATGCTGCATACTATACAAGGTGATGATTTTAATTATAATCAAGTGTTATACCAGCTGCATGATGTTAGAGGGCTTTTACAAAAATCTAAGGAGGCTTTTATTAGCGCTGGAGAAGAGGATTGGGTATTATTTGTAGATGCGAGAATTGACGAGGTGGACGGGGATATTGCATTTTATACTGCCTTTAACTCTGGAGAAGCTGCTTATTTCATTAATAACGCTAAACATTTTTACTCACAATCATTAGAGAAATTAAAGATGTTATTAGAGCTTTATCCAACTTTTGAAGAGAGATCTTTAGTTATCGATGCAATTAATAGCTCAGAAAAACAAATTGAAGCTTGTAATTCACTGTTAGGAGCATAGAGAAAGAGAGACGTGAGAGTTTACCAAGCCATTCGTAAGGTTTTATAAGATGAAAGAAACGGGTGAGTGTTTATGTTCAAGACAAAGAAATCAAAGCTGGAAATAGATTTTATGGGTAACGAATTTTTTATAGCTTTATGTAGAGACGGTCTTATTTTTGGCGTCAAGGATGATTTGATGAAAAGAGGAAGGGATGACCATTTTACCATATTGTTTGATGAAAAAGAATCTTTGAAAAGAATAACTGGACATTGGACGACCAATGGAGAGCACCACGACCATCTTGATATTCTCGAAACGTTAAAACAGGGCTTGTTTCACTCTTTTTTAAAATCTTGTGTAAAGGTTATCGCGGTTGATGAAGTTGAAAAAGGCTATATTTTGTTCGTAGCATCAAAACAAAAACTTGAAGATTTGCTCATACAAGCCAAAGAAGATGGCCGCATTATTTTTAATACTTCAGAATTTGCCAAAATAGCGCATGGAATTGGAAAAAATCCCGAAAAGTATTTTTCTGAAAATGAGGCTACTGCCAAAAATTTACTCCAAGTCAAACAAAATAAAGAATTTGCACTTCTTGGAGAAGAAACATCCAAAAGACTTTTCATGTTATCTAAAATCGAGAATGAAAAGTGCATCTTAATAGACCCTGCTAAATTTATGAATTTAGCAAAAGAACCTTTTCAGAAATTAATGGAAGAATTCAACATAGAACACATTATTCAATATTTTGAATTCCGCTACCCAAAAATAACTTTTTCGTTCCCAGTTTCTGATGAAGTATTTGAGATTATTCTTTTTGACTCTGTGAAAAGTTAAAATCCAAACGTATAAATATGGTCTGAGCTAAACCGTCATTAGAGGCGTGGAGGAAATGGCGATCAGGAATTTGTTGAAGAAAGGAATGAATCTGATATTTTTTGTGCTTTTGATCGGGGCCGTAATTACGGCGGTATCGATGACGACAGTGATGGGAGATGCACAACTTCCTCCAAACAAGTTCTATGGTAATGTGACATTGAATGGTGAACCAGCCCCAGTTGGGACAGTAATAAATGCATACATCGATGGTGAGCTTCGGGGAAGTGTCATGGTTGAGTCAGCAGGAAAGTACGGTCATGATTTCAACTATCTTGAAGTAGCGGGCAGCGCAGTGGATGATGGTAAGACGATCATCTTCTACGTGAACGGTGTTCGTGCAAATGAGACCACCGGGTGGCAGAGCATGGCAGAGCCACGAATGCTTGACCTTGGTGCAACAGGTGAGCCAGAGGCAACCCACACACCAACCGAGACTGAGACACCCACGGTGACACCAATTGCTACCGAATCCAGTGGTGGTACCGGTGGAGGAGGAGGGGGCGGGAGTGGTCCCACAGACTCAGACGGAGATGGTATCCCGGACACACAGGAGCAGCTTGGATGCACAGATCCAGACAAGGTTGACACTGATGGAGACGGTCTTAATGACTTTGAAGAAACTGTTGAAGGCGCAGATGGCTGGATAACTGATCCATGTGATCCTGACACCGATGGTGACGGTGTATGGGATGGCCAAGATGCGTATCCGCTTGATCCGATGACTGTTACTACACCCACGCCAGCTGAGACAAAAACAGCTTCACCTACCGCTACTGAATCCAGCGGCGGTGGCAGCGGTGGTGGAGGCACAGGCCCGACGGTAACCGCTACAGAGACAGGTGGTACTCCAACAGTGATACCAACAACAATCTCTACTGTAACGCCGACAATAACATCAACACCAGCAACACAAATCGTAAAAGAGGCACAGCTAAATCTGGGATACAAGATTGAAAAGTATGGAACGGGTACAGCACTGATCTCATTGACGATCCAGAACATTGGTGAGGTTAAAGCAACCGATATCAACTTAAAGATCGATCACCCAGTAGATCTGCATGTTGAGGCGATTTCAGGCTGTAAAATCAACCCTGACTTTAACAGAATTTACTGGTCGGGAGAAGAATTACAACCAGGCGAGGAACATACCTGTAACTACACAATCACGCTGACCGAACCCAGAGATATTGGGATAGAAGCAAATCTGACATACAACAAGGGTACGCAGGCCTATACCGTAGGTGAAGGCGGAGAACTTACACCAAAAATTGCTGCACCGGGGGATGTTCCAGTAAAGGAGATCATAGTAGTCACGATCTGGATAGCTGAAAGTATTTTTGGAGTTCCAGGATTCACAGCGATATTTGCAATTGCAGGGTTGTTAGTGGTTGTGTATCTTGTTAGAAGGAGAAAGTAAAGTATGCTTACCAACAGAAGTAAAAAATTTCCAGAAGAGTTTCTGTGGGCGAAATGAAAAAGGGTGATCGGAAAATAGAGGTGATGACGAATAGATGAGCGTGACAGAAGTTCAAGCGTTGATGCTCATTGTTCAGACGTTGATACTTATAATCATTCTGGCTATACTCGTATGGAAGAAAAAATGGCAATGGCTGTTATTTATTTCGTTCCTTGCTGCATCTAGTGGTTACCTTGCCCTAAACATATATCTCGCAGGAGATATTATGGGCACAACATTAGCTGGGTGTTCTTCTTATACAGAAACGGGTGCGATTAGATGCATGCAATCACACATTAGTATGTTGGAATTGGTCGTAATATCTTTTTTGAAGGCAATATTTGTCTTAATATTAGCAATCTTTGCATGGTTACAAAGCGAAGCTGAAAAAAAGGATTGACTATATTAAGAAGGAGAAATGAGCAAGATATATCAACGAGATGCCCTCGAATTTATTGCGGGATGATAAGGATGGAACTTTAACATAAAAGGGAGTTAAGAAACATGAAGAAGAAAACCATAGCACGTTTATTAGCTGCAATTGTAATCACGTTGGCTCTAATTTTTGCGGGATGCCTTGAAACGGAACGACCAATCTCAACCGCTGTTGTAACCAGTGTAATAGACGGTGATACTGTAGAATTACAGAACGGCGAAAGGGTCAGATTGCTCGGAATTAATACGCCAGAGATGGGACAACCATACTACGAAGAAGCGACAAATATGCTAAAGAAATTAATTGAAGGAAAAACAGTAATGTTGGAAAAGGATGTTGAGGATAAGGACAAATATGGAAGACTGTTAAGGTATATTTACATTGATGATAGATTTGTAAACTTAGAACTGGTTAGAGAAGGATACGCTAACGTCTATATCATACCTCCAAACACGAGATATTCAGATGACTTTGAAAAAGCCGAAGAAGAAGCAAAAAACGCAAAAAGAGGAATATGGCAACAATCAGAAGGTTTATCTAAATGCATCGGTATCCTTTATTTTAACTGGAATGCAGAGGGCAATGATTGCTATAACCTCAACGATGAGTATGTCACCTTCAAGAATACCTGCACCGAATCGATCGATATGACCGGCTGGAGTGTTAAAGATGAGGCGAATCATATCTACACGTTTCCAGATTTTGAACTGGCAGGTGGTGCCACGGTTACGCTGTACACAGGTTCTGGAATGGATACAAAAAGAGCACTATACTGGAATAGCAGCGGTCATACATGTAACGCAATATGGAACAATGATGGTGATACACTTTATTTAAGAGAAGTGGGCGGTAATTTAGTGATAAGCTACAGTTATAGTGGGTTTGACTAATTGATTGGAGGAAAATCACATGAATAAAATCCAATGGTATGCATCAGGGTTCGTTCTTTTGATGGGGCCTCTGCTGAGTTATCTCAGTACGATTATTTTTGTGGGATGGGCGCGACTATCGAATGACGCTACTTTTGCGGCTTGGTGGGGTGGTAACCTTCTCCTAGGAAAAGCATGTATAATAGGTGCTTTCGTATGTTTCATGTGTGGCATATTTGAGGAGGATTAAACAAAATGAGCGGAAAACGACAAAGCGGATGCTCAGCAATTCCTCAACGGATAGAAGTGTACCTTTGAATACGATGATAGAAAAAAATGAATTAAGACGGAGGAAAATATGTTATATCCAAAATGTGGATTGCATGTGAGACCCGTCCGCTCAATCAGGGCTCAAGGATCACAGCATGGGAACTTATGGAAGATAAAATACCTGTCACGCTCATAACCGACTCATCTGCCGCATATCTCATGCAACGTGGGCTAATCGACAAGGTGATTGTTGGTGCGGACAGAATCGTCAAAGATGCGGTATTTAACAAGATCGGGACATACTCACATGCTGTAAATGCAAAGCATCACGGGATACCCTTCTATGTTGCAGCACCAACCTCGACGTTCGATCTTAATCACACAGAAGCAGATATAAAGGTTGAAGAGCGAGATGGGGATGAGCTTCGATACTTCAAGGGAATCAAGAACGCCCCTGATGGAGTTGATGTTTTGAACTTTGCATTTGATGCAACACCGCTTGAGCTTGTCTCTGCGATTGTCACGGAGGAGGGGATTATTGATGCCAGGACGCTCTGGTAGGCCACTTGTTGTACTTGGAATTGATCCTGGAACTGCAACCACTGGATGGGGGGTTGTTGAATCGAGCAACAATTTGATGAGGCTTCTTGATTGTGGTTATATAAGCACCCCTGCAAAGATGGAACATGCTAAACGACTCAAGATGATCTATGACGAAATATCTGCAATCATCGACCGTTTTAACCCCGATGAAGCTGGAATTGAACGGCTCTACTTTTATGCGAACGCAAAAACCGCTATGGACGTGAGCGAAGCAAGAGGAGTTCTAATGCTCGCTACTGTGACGATGGGGGTTGAAACTTTTTCGTACACCCCACTTGAGGTTAAACAGGCAATAACTGGGTATGGGAAAGCAAAGAAAGCCCAGGTTGGGGAGATGGTGCGTCTGCTTCTTAATCTGCACGATATACCAAAGCCTGATGATACAGCAGATGCAATAGCGGTTGCGATCTGCCATATCAACAGGAACAGTCCGTTGTTACAGATCAAATAGCGTGCGTTTTATTCATCAAATTCCGAGACTCATGCGCTTATCTTCGATCACATTCGCGATCATATCAGCCGCTTTTACTGGATCGGATTCAACTGCAAATTTGCCACCAACAACATCCTCAGCACCTGCTGTCAGGAGTTCAACGACATTGGAACTTCCAAAGATTGCAGGAGATACGCCAAGGAGTGTGTAAATTCCTGATGCAACCGCATAAGCGCCGATACTCACTGCTTTCTCACTCATCCACTCAGGTGCTGCGGCTGCAATGGGTAGATCCGAGATGTCAACACCGAGTTCATCTGCGATTGCACCTGCAACAACGAGTATCCTGCTTATATCAACACACGAGCCCATGTGAAGAACCGGTGGGATGCCGAGTGAGTTGCAGACTGCCTTAAGCCCTTCTCCTGCCATCTCTGCAGCACTTGGGAGAAGCATGCCTGCCTTTGCACAGGCGATTGCGCTGCACCCTGTCTCAACCACAAGTATATTTCTCTTGATGAGTTCTTTTGCGATCACGGTATGATTCTTATCCTGTGTGACCTTCGGATTGTTGCAACCAACGAGTGCAGCAATCCCCCTGATCTTACCCGCTTTTATCACGTCGATGAGCGGCGTCAGGCTTCCACCAAGTGCCTCGATGATTGCCTCAGCACTGAATCCCGCCATCATCTCAACGGGATCTGAAGGCACCTGAACTCGATCAGGGTTACGGCTCTTGAAGTTCAGAACTGCCTGTTTTACGATCTCCTTTCCAATCTCCTTGCCCCGTGTTACATCAAACTCGATATGCTCAGCATGGGGGAACTTTGCCTTTGAGGATGTTGAGATGAGCAGTGTATGATAGCACTTTGCAATCTCGCCGAGTGATGGCATTATGCACTGTACGTCAACGATCATCGCTTCAACAACCCCTGTGATGAGTGCAAGTTCCTGATTGAGGAAGTTTCCTGCAATTGGGATTCCACGACGCATCAGCAGCTCATTTGCAGTGCAGCAGATTCCACATAGATTGATACCCTCGGCACCTGCGCTCTTTGCAAGTTCAATGAGCTCAGGATCTTCTGCTGCATCCGCGATCATCTCAGAGAGGATCGGTTCGTGTCCGTGTACAATGATATTGACCTTTTTCTCATCAAGTACCCCGAGATTTACACTCGACTTTACAGGTTTTGGTGTTCCAAAGAGGACATCAGAAAGTTCTGTTGCTACCATCGATCCACCCCAGCCATCTGATATGGCTACCCTTAACCCCTGCAGGATCAGGCTCACATATTCGTTATCAACCCCGATATGTAGCCTGTGCATCATCTCAACGATCTCACGATCGATACCGCGTGGTGTGATCCCGTGATCCTGCCAGACTTTCCGTCTTGCCTCAGGTGCACGCTCAACAAACTGCAATCTACCCTTGAGCGTCCCGAACTCATCAAGCACGGCACGTGCAAGCTCTCCTGCGATCTCTTCTTTACTCTTGCCTGCTGTATCAATTCCAAACTCTGATGCAAGGGCGTCAAGTTTCTTTTCGTCCTTGATTGTATAGCCCGATGCCTTATTCGCTGCTACAAGAAGTAACGTTTCTGCTACATCTCTTCCGTGATCTGAATGTGCTGCAGCACCTGCTGCAATGGCCTTTGTGAGGTTTTTCGCAACGATCGTATCATATCCTGCACCACACACTCCTTTCTCTGCCTTTGTCGCAAATGGCCCCTTCCTCAGATGCACCGGTAGCGAGGGATGTGTGAGTCTGCACGGTCCCATATTGCAGTTTCTGCAGCATATCCCAAGCTCTCCAAAGTTGCATTTATCCCCCTGCCGCTCAAAACGATCCCAGACAATCTCAACGTCATCCTTTTTTGCCTTCCCCAGAAGTGATGCTGCTTTCTCATCTACCGTTAACTCTTTCATAGTAACATACTCTATAAGATCCTGTATTTTAATTTTTGGAACTTCTGCGTCAGATACTATTCCTCTCTGGTAAAGTTCATAAACATGCATGACGTGATTTGATCACTTAGGAGGTCAAAAGATATGCTTGGAAACACATTCGGAAGGATGTTCAGGGTTACAACATGCGGTGAATCCTATGGCAGAGCACTTTTTACCATCGTTGATGGTGTTCCACCAGGGCTTAAACTTACCAACGAAATGATTCAGGAGGAGCTTGATAAGCGACGTCCAGGTCAGAGTGAACTCGACTCACCCCGTAAGGAGACAGATCAGGTCGAGATCGTTGCAGGCATGAATCAGGAAGGGTACACATCGGGTGCACCGGTGGGGCTTCTCGTTTACAACGTGGATACGCAGGATATTCACATCCAGCAGTACCGTGATTACAAGGATGAGATCCGCCCTGGACATGCAGAGTATACATTCTTTGTCAAGTATGGCGGGTATGCAGACTGGTGTGGTGCAGGAAGGGCAAGCGGCAGGGAGACGGTTGGAAGGGTCGCAGGTGGAGCCGTTGCAAAGCAGATCCTGCTTCAGGAAGGAATCGAGGTGATCGGTTATGTCAAGGAGAGCTATGGGATAAGGGCAAAAGAGATGACCTTCGAGGAGATCAAAGCAAATTACCGAAAGAACGAACTCAACTGCCCCGATCTTGAGGCTGCCGAACGTATGATCGAGAAGATTCTTGAGGTCAAAGACGAGGGTGATACATGCGGTGGGATCATCGAGGTCATTGCAAGGGGTGTGCCACCAGGGCTTGGCGAACCTGTATTTGATAAGCTCAGGGCAACGATCGCACACGGGCTTATGTCAATCGGTGCGGTTACAGGCGTTGAGGTTGGTGCAGGCTTTGAAGCAGCACGGATGAAGGGATCTGAGTGTAACGATCTCCCATACATAGACGATGAAGGAAGGGTGAGGTTCAGAACGAACAACTCTGGCGGCTTCTCCGGCGGAATATCAAATGGAGAGGATATTGTTGTGAGGATTGCCGTGAAACCCACACCAACGATCTCACTTCCGCAGAAGACGGTAGATATCAGGAAGATGGAGGAGACGACCCTGGCGCCGATAACAAGGCGAGATGCCACGATCTGTCCAAGAATCTACCCTGTAGCAGAGGCGATGGTCATGATCGCGATAACAGATGCACTGATGATGGCAAGAGGATATGAAGGATTGACCAGGGGAGATGAAATCTGGAAGAGACTCAGAGAATGAAGATTGAAGAGGGATCATGGGTGCGCCTGGAACGTGGAGGAAAAATCTATGAAGGTACACTCCTGCCAGGTGCCACTGATCATCTTGTGATCAAGCTTTCAAATGGGTATAATATCGGTCTTAAGAAGGACCGGGTGAAGATACTTGAGTCGCGAGAGGTTGAAAAGGCTGAGAACGCGCAGCAATATGAGTATCATCGCGACTCATCGCTTCCAAATCTTGTTATCCTCTCGACAGGCGGTACGATCGCATGCAGAGTGGACTACAGAACCGGTGCGGTTACAAGCCAGTTTACTGCAAGTGAGATCCTTCAGGCGATTCCAGAGCTTGAAAAAATCGCAAATTTCGATGCAGAGGTTGTTTACAACATCCTGAGCGAGAATATGCAGGTTTCTTACTGGATTGAGCTTGCAAGACGGGTTTATGAGAAGATCAAAGATGGTGCAGAAGGAATCATCATAACACATGGAACAGATACGCTTGGATTCACAGCCGCTGCGCTTGCATTCATGGTGCGAACTCCTGTTCCGATCGTACTCGTGGGCTCACAGCGCAGTGCAGACAGACCATCGAGCGATAATGTGATGAATGCGCTTGCCGCCGCGAAGGTTGCAACCTCAGATATTGCAGAGGTTGTCTGTGTGATGCACGGCTCAACCTCTGATGATCTTTGTTTGATCCACAGGGGCGTCAAGGTTCGAAAGATGCACACATCACGCAGGGATGCGTTCAGATCGATCAATGTAAATCCGATAGGAAAGGTGAGTTATCCAGACCTCAAAATTGAGATAGAAGAATCACATACAAAACGGGGAGAGGTGGCTTTAGCACTCTATGATGGTTTAGAAGAGCGAGTTGCACTTGTCAAGTTCTATCCTGGTGCAGACCCAGAAATCCTCGACTTTTACAGGGAACGAGGTTACAGAGGCGTTGTGATCGAAGGGACAGGGCTTGGTCATACATCGAGCACCTGGTTTGATGCGATAGGACACCTCATTGATGCTGGTGTTATCGTGGTTATGACCTCACAGTGTCTCTATGGCAGGGTATGTGACAGGGTCTATGATACAGGCCGCGACCTTCTCAAGCTTGGTGTAATTGAAGGGGAGGATATGCTTCCTGAAGTTGCACTTATAAAGCTTATGTGGCTTCTGAATCGAGAAAAAGATCCAGATAAGATTAAAGATATGATGAAAACCAATATAGTTGGTGAAATCACAGATTCAACAGATGTTATAGGTGGGTTTTGATGGGAAATAAACTACTAAAGGGTAAATCAGATATCAGTTCGATTAAGTTCAATATATCGGAAGATAAGCTTGAAGGGATCTATTCAAATGTTGCAAGGATCTCAAACAGCCTCCATGACTTTACGATCGACTTCGGAGTCTTTATACCTGAGAAGGAAACTTTCGAGGTACTCACAAGGATAAAACTCAGCCCGAATCATGCAAAGGTCTTCTTACAGGCGTTCAAAGAGAATGTTGCGAACTATGAGCGGAAGTTCGGTACCATAAATGTGCCTGGCGTGGCACAGAAAGATGCAGAGGACGGAGGGGCAGAAAAGAAGGAGGATCTGACCTATATAGGCTGAAAAGCAGATGAAATTTCCAAGAATCATATTTGCAGGATCGGGTAGCGGCGTCGGGAAGACCACAATCACAACAGGCGTGATGTCAGCCCTGACAGGGCGTGGTTTTGATGTCCAGGGTTATAAGGTCGGACCTGATTATATCGATCCCGGATACCACCGCAAGGCAACAGGGCATTCATCTCGAAATATTGACAGTGTGCTGATGACACCAGCGACAATAAAAGAGATCTTCTTTCGAAACAGCACCAGCAAGGATTTATCGATCATCGAAGGTGTAAGAGGGTTATTTGAGGGGATCTCGATACATCAGGAAGAGGGGAGCACAGCGCATATTGCAAAGATCCTGAAAGCCCCCGTAATCCTGATCGTGAATGCAAAGAGTATTACAAAGAGCGCCGCAGCGATCGTTCACGGGTTTAAATCCTTTGATCGTGAGGTTATGATAAAAGGTGTAATCCTGAACAATATCGCCGGCGAGGAGCACAGAAAGAAGGTGGTTACCGCGGTCGAGGATCTCGCAGGGGTCAGTGTGATTGGTGCAATCCCCAGATCCGAAGAGATGGAGATCTGTGACAGACATCTTGGACTTATTCCGATGGTTGAGTCAGGAATTGAGCTTGAGGGGATTCGCTCTGTTATCGAGACGTACGTAGATCTTGACAGAATCCTTGAGATCGCAGAGAGTGCTCCAGAAATAGAGACGGAAGCCCCTGTGGTTTTTTTAAGGCAAGAGGGCATTGGTGATGGTATCTTCAGGGTGGGGGTTGCATACGACGATGCCTTCAACTTCTATTACGAGGATTCGCTCGACCTTCTGCGCATAAACGGCTGTGAACCTGTATTTTTCAGCCCACTGAGTGACAAAAGACTTCCCCAACTTGATGGGCTTTATATTGGAGGGGGCTACCCTGAGGTATTCGCAAAAGAGCTTTCAAGAAATGAGAGTATGCTTAAAGACCTGCAGAGAGTGCTTGATGATGGAATCCCGACAATTGCAGAGTGTGGTGGTTTAATTTATCTCGGAAAAAAACTCGCTGGATCGAGAGGGGTTGGTTTCCTGCCGATTGAGTCGGGTATGAATGGAAGGCACGTCAAGTTCACGGTTGCAGAGACGATAAACGACTCAGTATTATTTGCAAAAGGAAAGCGTGTACTGGGTCATGAGTTTCACTATACAGCGGTTCATGATCCGCCGGAAGATTTGCGGTTTGCATACAGGATGCTACGGGGAAATGGGATCGATGGCAAACATGATGGGATCATCCAGGGCGGAACACTTGCTTCGTACATGCATCTCCACTTTGCATCAGATCCTGAGTCTGTTGTAAGATTTAGAGAAGCGATGGAAGCGTTCAGGAGGGGGTGAAACTTTCTTTATGATTTATCTCTGGAAAGACCATGATATTAAGCAGTTTTTGTGAGGCAGAAATTAGGTTAGCCCACAGACACAGCGTATACCTTTTATGTTCTGTTAGGCGATATTGAACACCCGCCTCTTTTAACTTTCATATTCTCCAAACCTACCTCTTCAGAATGTAGCCAATTAACAATGGTGCGATGAACGTAGTTAATAATACAAGACTCCATACTCTCCCTTTAAGGATGTTGTAATCTGCAAATAACTTACTCCATGAATGACCTATAACATAGTGACCGAAGCCAAATTCAAACAAAATGGTTAATATAGTCCAAAACATACCAATCAAAAGCAGGTCTGTCTTAGTGTAGTTGATTTTCAAATTGCTGATAAATAGATACGTCACCGCTAAGATAACACAGATAAGAATGACTGTGCTGATAATGTGACCTGTATGTTCTCCTATCTTAGGTGTGATAAATGACTCCCTAAATACTCCGTTCAAGATACCCGCAGCAACAAATATGAGCCAAATCCCAAGAGCATATAGATATATCTTTATTCCCATTTTAACACCTCAGAAGTTGATTCGCTATTTTCTTTCCGAAATCCTTGCACCTGAGATACTCTTCTTCTATGACAGGACTCTTCATTCCCTCAACCTTTATGGATAAGCCAGAAGTTATTAGCTTCAGGCTAGGAATCTTTTCGCCTATTCTCTTCTCCATTTTCTTCACAGCCTTCTCGAAATCTCCCCCAAGATAGGTATCGAAAACAGCGAACCACTTCGCCTTCAAGTCAAGTTTGTCAAGCTTATCAATAAACTTTCTAATAGTTCGAGAAGGCCCACCCCAATGATTTGGCAACCCTATCAACATTGCATAACAATCCGCTAACTTTTCAAGGTCGACTTCTTTAACATCTTCGAGTGTCAGCTCCATGCGGTTGTTGGGCGATTTATTGTGTTGCTATGATTTGCTTTGCCCAATCCGCAGCTCGTTCAAGTTCGCCTTCTTTCAGTGGACCTTCTACCCCTTCTACAAAGAACCCTTCAGGAGGGATGATCAATTCTCCCCCTTTTTTCTTGAGTCTGTCTGAGATCGGCTTGGCGGCATAGCCAAATAATCTTACAAAAAATGGTAACACGCGTGATTCTTCTATAGCACTCATTGTAAACCTGGTATCAAATGCAGCTACCTTGACACCTTTTAGACCATTTTTTGGAATTCTTTTCAGAAAATTTGTAATCGCTTTTGTAGGTTTGAATCCCCGGGTAGGAGAGCCGACGATGAGCACGTCCAAACCTGTCAAATGTTCTGGCTTCACATTACCCACACGAAGTATGTTGACCTCTGCTTGGGAACCCATCGCGTTACCAATCACTTGGGCTATTTGCTCTGTATTGCCAAAAACCGAATCGTAAATTACCAATGCTTTCATCGAGACATACCTCCAATCCGATTTGCCTCCTCTTTAGAGATACCGCGCCCTAACTGGAAGAACCTTCGGGCAATCAGGATCTCCCATATCATCAAAAACGGGCAGACAGAAATGATTCCAAAAATGATGCCTATCTCTGGCACGTAAAAGCCCAATGCAATCACATTTGCCAGAATTCCAATATAAGCAGTTGCCTTGCTGAAGATATTGCTCCGCAGCATGACAACCGAGATTATCAGAGGGGCTAAGGCCGCGAAGATGTAACTCAAATGAGAAGCAGTGCCCTTGGACATGGCAATCATAACCTCCCCTGCTGCCAGGAACATGGATTGCGAATCTGTTGTGGCAGCCGCGTATTGGTCGCTGAGGTAAAGCATTTCGAAGGCGGGTCTCGCTACGAAGGAAGCCACAATCCCCACCAAGCCGATGACCGTGGCGATGGCCATGAAAGATTCACTGACTCGTCTGAGGGCGGCGTAGAATGCGAGATATATCGGAATCGCAAGAGCATTGCTGACAATAATCAAGAGTTCAAAAGCCAGGAGCCCCAGGAGCTTATTGTTTTGAAACAGGGTGAACCAACCGATTGCAGTGGTTGGTGGCGGCGAGACGATGAAGATGATGACCTGGATCGGGATAATCACTAATGAGATCAGGGCAGCCACTCCTGCGACTCTGTAGAGCCAATTCCAGCTGGAATTTGCAGTTTCGACACCAATAAGCGGATTTTGTTTTAATTGAGACATTTAATTTTCCTCTTTATCCCTTTTTCGGTGATGTTTCATAAACAGTTCCATCGGGAAGGGCTTTCCATGCCCTAGATAAACAGTTTTTATTTCCAATCTTTTCAGTTTCTCAACACTGGCATTTGCCGTTGTTAAGTCGTCCATAATAGAGCTGAGAACTGGTTTGTCTTTATTTTCAAGCAAATCTCCGCAAAACAGGTCGCCATTGGCTGTCAGGATTCCTATTGAACCTTTTGAGTGGCCTGGAATATGAAGAACTTTTGCATCGAGTCCGTATTCAGAGAGATCGTATCCCTCATCAATATATAAATCTGGTTTGAATCTTTCCTTTTTGCCAAATCTGAACAGGATACGAGCTATCATTCCAAGGAGAATATTGCCTTTTCTTCTGTTCCAGAACATGTCTCCACGTTCGCTCATTCCCGAATCATCATGATGCATCGCTATCCTTGCACCGAACTTTTCACGGAGATGAGCTGCATTACCTGTGTGGTCAAAATCTCCATGGGTTAAAACGATGAGTTTGAGATTGCCGGGTTTACACCCCGCTCTTTCAAGTTCTTTTTCAAGCTCGGTGCGCTTATTTGAGCACCCTGTGTCGATCAGAATATAGCCGATGTCGGTTTCTATGAGGTAGCAATTTACGGTACCTAACTTATAAGGTAGTGGTAAACAAATGGTAATGATCTTTATCATAGTTATGTTAAACCCCTTTCCAGCTATAAAGTTTCCTTGCCCATCCTTTTTGTCTTTCTCAGGCACAGCATTTCAGTTAAGGGTTGGTGGATATCTGAAGCCAGATATTCCGCTTGTTATATGACCCGAAAGGCAAGTGCGAAGCACTGCAGAGTGCCCGAGTCTGCCTAACGTCAGATCTATTTCTCCTCCAGCTCTTCTAACATCTTCTCAACCAGTGGTTTAAGTCCCGGAATTCTCTTTGTAACAGTATCCCACACAACTTTGATATCTACTCCAAAATACCCGTGAATAACTTTGTCTCTCATCCCAGCCATCCCCTTCCAGGGAATTTCGGGATACTCTTTCCTTATATCTTCGGGTATATTTTTTTACAGCCTCTCCGATTATTTCAATAGCTCTAATAACAGCAAAAACGGTTTTGTCATCTTTGGCAAACTCTTCATAAGACATCCCCTCAACAAACTTTAACGCTTTATTCATCGCATTGATCATTGATATGATCATTGATAATATCTTCAATAAAGTCGCCGGCTTCTCTTTTCATATATAAACTACCTCTTTCAATATCCGCTTTCCTATCCGTGGTTTAAGAGCAGATTTCATTACCAGATCAACTTTTATTCCTAATAGTTTAGATAGATATTCTTCGAGTTCAACAAATTTTATTAAGTCCATCTCAGTATCTGGATGAAATTCAACGAGGATGTCAATATCACTGCCTTTTTTCTGTTCTCTTCTTACATAGGAGCCAAACACACCAATCTCTTTAACTCCGAATTTCTCTTTTAGCTCACTTTTATATTTTTTAAGAGTTCTTTTTATTTCATCAACTGATATATCTTTTATCATATCGTACCCAGTTTTATTGTTTTGCTTCAACTTTTAAATCCTTTCCCAAGGCGGGCTTGGGTATTTCACTTAACGTTTTGGGGATATGTGAAGTTTCGCCGTAAGGCGAAATTTGGGCGAACGGAGTGAGCCGTATAGCCCGTGTTATATGACCCGAACGAAGTGAGGGCGAGGAGCGAAGCGACGAAGCGTTCCGCCCCAAAACCGTCATTAGATAATCCCATTTTTAATTCCATATCTCTCACACAACCTCCTTGATTTTTCTTCAAGCTCTTTTTGATATTCTTTTGATGGTGCAAAAAAGATTCTGTATAAACTCTTATATTTTGGCACAAGCTCAGGATGATATTTTTCCAAGAATTTATAATAAAGAGTCTTACAATCCGCTGGCCCCTTACCAAATAAAGTTAAGCCACCAACAAAAATGAAATCTGCTCCATATTCCTTCACAGTTTTTATCGTTTCCTCAACTTGTTCCTCAGAATCTGATAAAAATGGCAAAACGGGAATAAAACATATTCCAGTAAAAAATCCCCTCTCTTTACATCTTTTCATCGCATCCAATCTCTCTATAGGTTTAGGAGCTCCCGGTTCAAGAATTTTTGCCAATTTCTCGTCCAGAGTTGAGATGGAAAAGGAAATAATTGCCCCATGTTTCAGTTTAGGTTCCAAATCATCTGGCAAAATTGCATTCTTAGCGATCTCTTTTAATAAATCCAAATCCCTCAAAACAAGTTTTGATTTAGTAGCAATTTCAACAGGAAATCTATACTTCAGAATTATCTCAAGCAATTTTCTTGTCAACTTCAGTTTTTCTTCAATTGGCATGTAGGGCTCCGTTGAAGATGACAAAGCAATAATTCCATATTCTCCTCTCTTTGCTCTTCTTGAAAGCTGTTTTTCCAGAAGTTCCGGGGCGTTTATTTTTGCCGATAAAGTCTTTGCCATATTTTCTCCATATTTACTCCCTCTTATGTAGCAGTAAATACAGTTGAAAGAACAACCCGAATAAGGATTTACTGAATAATCGTCCAAAAACCAATCATCCCTCTTTTTGTGTTTGTTTAGTATTGATTTAACTTTGATTTCATTAACCATTTTATTCACCTAATCTAATAAAGATTTTAATTCTTCCTGCTGCTCTTTTGATAACTTCTTTATACCCTGTGTTATTATCCAGTTAGTATTTTTATTTTTCAGTTTTGCCCATTTTCTGCATAAATCCGCCACAAATTCAGGATTTTTCTTGCTTATCGCCCTAAGAAGAGCAGCAACGGACTTTCTGACATAAAGGCTATTGTCAGTTTTCAGTTTTTCAATTACTGGTAAAATCTTCTCTGGATTTCTTCTCGCTACACCCCTCAATCCTTCACTTGAGACTCTGCGAATATTGGGGTCTTTTTCCTCTGCCCATATTATCATCTCACTTACAACTTCATCTTTCCTCTTTTTGGTGATCTCTACCAGTGCAGTAGCTGCATCTTCCCGTTTTCTCCAATCATCACTGGATGCAAGTTCCCTTATTTCAGGAAGAGCATCATGCAAAGAAAGAATTCCTCTTTCAATTATATCCCTAACATCATCTATCATAGTCATGCACCTTTAAGATATTTCATGTAAATATTTTTCACTCCCTTGTTGTCTTCTCTTTCTAGTACTTTCTTAAATTCAGGAACAAGTTCTTTTTGCATTGCTGGGTTACTTTTTGCAATCTCGGTCAAAGCAAAAGCGGCACTCTATCTTACAACTGTTTCTTTATCTTTTGTGTTTTCTAAGAGCTTTGGGACAGCATTTTTAACTTTATCTGGAAATTCTTGGGCAACATTGCCAATTATTCTGCAAGCTTCCCATTTTACCCTCGGAGTTTTATCATTGATATGCTCGATAACGAAATCAAGGCAATCTTCGGCAAATTCTGGACTTTCTTTGGTAATATATTCTATCGCTTCCATGCAGTTACCTTTCTCAGCAGTAGTTCCATCTCTAAAGCATTGTATAAGTTCGTCAATCGCTTTATCATCACTTTTAAATTTTTCAGCCAAAAGTTCAACAATTTCTTTAGGCTTTTTCTTTGATTTGAGTATATCTTTTATTGTTGCCATCTTTTAACCTCCATACAATTATTCCTATATTTTTATTTTCTGATACGGCGAGGGGGGCAGAATGTCATATAACGGCTTTGGTGTATGCGAAGTGCCGAGCGTAGCGAGGCATTTGGGGGAGGGCATAACTCGAACCGCATACACCGTGTTAAGTGATCCGAGCGACAGCGAGGACGAGCAACCCAAAAGGTTGCGAAGAGTTGGGGGGCAAAGACGTATTAGGGAATCAACGTGGTTTCATTTCCGCAATGTGGGCATATGCGTTCACGAGATAGTGTTCCTGCTCTTCTAAGTTTTGCACCACAGCTATCGCAGTATATCCGTCCGCAGTTTGTGCATTGATGCCATTTCCCCAATGGTGAAGATGGCATTATTCCGTGTTGTTTCCCACACAATACACACACCTTTCTTGCCATTTATTTCACCTTCTATTTTTTGTTTTTAAATCTCATATATTAACTTAACCGGGGAGTTCCCTTTGAATCTTTTTGCCCCCAATTACGCCTAACGAAAAAGCTAACCGAAGTTTTGCGAAGCAAAATTTGGATGAGTGACTGCAAGGAGCGAATCGGTTAGCGGGTGTAATGCGCCCCGAACGGAGCGTAGCGGAGTGAGAGTGCAACGTGGTCGAGCACCGCAGCGAAGCGAGGAGCGGAGAAGTTGGGGTTTTGTTCTCAATCGCCTCCCGAGCGTAGTTCTCTGATAAGAGAATTTCATTTAACCTTTTCGTTATGTAAAGTTTTAATTTCACATTCTTTTTAATCACTTGTCTTATTTTTTGCTGTTAAATGAAGTGAGGGATTAAGGCGATTGAGAATTGCGAACGAAGTGAGTAACCCGAAGGGCAAAACCTCAATTGCGCATCTGCTCATTTATATACGACATCAATGTCGTATATCCTTCAAATTTAGCGGTATATCGGAAGTAAACTTCGTATATACCTCCCTCTGGCAGAACTTCACCGATCTTCATCCACTACCTCTTGAGTCAGGATAGAGTCTAATGGACTTTTTATGTTACTCAGGTCTTTCTTACTCACATGCGTATATATTTCTGTCGTCTTCGAACTTTTATGCCCAAGCAGCTCCTGGATATACCGCAGGTCTGTCCCGCCCTCCAGTAAATGTGTTGCGAAGCTGTGCCTTAACGAATGAACACTAACATCCTTCTTGATCCCCGCCTTCTCGATGGCGTCTTCAAATATCCTCTGCACCGTTCTCGTTGTGATGTGGGAACTGGATTTTTGTCCGGGAAAGAGCCATTTCTCGGGTCGATACGCCTTTAGATACAGCTCCAGAGCCCCCATCGCCACATCCGAAAGCATCGTGTATCTGTCCTTTCTGCCCTTGGCTCCCTTAACATGGATAAGCTCCCTTTCCACATCGATATCCTCCGGCTTCAACGTTACAACCTCGCTAACCCTCAAACCAGCAGAATAGACAAGCATCAAAATCAGTTTGTGTTTGAGATTTGTAACGGAAGATATAATCCTTGAAACCTCCTCCTGACTCAGAACAACAGGAAGCTTCTTATCCTTCTTTGGCCTCTTTATCTCGTAAGCAAACCTTCGCTTCAAAACCTCACCATAGTAAAACTTCAATGCGTTGATCGCTGTATTCAAAGTGGATGTAGAGACTTCTTTTTTCTCCACCAGATGAAATAGATAATCTTTTACATTATCATTGGATATTTCGGTGGGGTTTTTGCGAGAAAACTTTAAAAAGTCTTCATTGTAATGAAGATAGGCTTTTTTCGTCTTTGAACTGTATCTTCTTGCAGCAAGCTCCTTTTCAAGCTTGCTGAGCCATACAACAGGATCGATATCAAGCTTTTCACAACCAAAAACTGATATGAGCCTTTCAAATTCAGAGTAAGGCACACTCCAGTATTTCCCATCAGGATGCCATCTATAGCCTCTGACAGTCTTTATCTTTGCGATGTGATCTGGATTATACCCAAAAATCACCTTCAACCTTCCGATATCTACTCTCTCAACCCTTATCACCGATCTCATCCCAAAAAAATAAAACCCCCGGAACCTCCCCCTCTACTTATACGGGTTCGGTCCCAGTTCTCTTATCTTCTCTGTAAATCTCGTTGCAGTATCTGCAAATTCACGCCCCATCGCAGCAGACATCATGAACATATCCACCCTGCCGCCCAGCCCCACCTTCTCAAGATCGCGTTTCAGGCGCTCGACACGGTCACGGGTGTAGTAGTTTCCTGTGAGATAATGGCACTGTCCTTCCATACACCCTGTAACAAGCACCCCATCTGCCCCCATCTCAAGGGCTTTCAGGATATAGATCTGATCAACCTTTCCAGAGCATGGAACATGGATGATCCTCACATTCGGTGGATATTTCATACGACTCACTCCTGCCAGGTCTGCTGCCGCATAAGAGCACCAGTTACAGCAGAAGGCAACAATTGACGGTTCAAAACTCATGTTACCACCTCGTTCAAATCAGCAAGAACACCTTCAATCTTATTTATTATCTGTTCATCCGTAAAGTGCTTCACATTGATCGCAAGTGCAGGACATTCGCCGGCGCAGATACCACAGCCCTTACATACGACCTCGTTCGTCTTTGCACGCCACCCAACCTCAAGCCGCTCCATCTCGATCGCACCGTATGGACAGACCTCAAAGCACGTGGCACACCCGATGCAGATATCCTGGTTTACCTCTGATACGCTCGGTGAACCGGTCGTTGAATCCTGGGCGAGCAGGTTCAGAACCTGTGAAGCTGCACCAGAAGCTTGAGCAACCGTGTCAGGAATATCCTTTGGTCCCTGTGAACAGCCTGCAAGGAAGATTCCATCAGATGGTGTATCAATCGGCCTTAATTTTGGATGTGCCTCCATGAAGAAGCCATCGCCTGTTCGTGAGATATTTAGAAGCCTTGATACCTCAAACGCATCCTCACATGCCGTGGCTGCTGTTGCGAGCACGACCATATCCCCTTCAAGCTCAATTGGCGAGCCATCAAGCGCGGTTGCTGTAACAATAAGCTTGCCATCCTCCCTTTCGGTGACACTGACTGGTTTGTCATGATCACGCCTGTAGTAGTCGACACCCTCCTCCATCACCCGCACATAGAACTCTTCGAAGCCCTTGCCATAAGCCCGTGCATCCGTGAATAAAACCTTCGCCTTGCCGCTTTCAATCCTGTCCTCGACAAGATGTGCGTGCTTTGCCGTGTACATGCAGCAGAACCTTGAACAGTATTCATTGCCCCCAATCTCCCTGGATCCGACACACTGGATGAAGATAACATCTTTGGGTTCTCTACCATCCTTTGTGAGAATCTTTCCACCGGTTGGACCTGATGCATTGCATAACCGCTCAAACTCCAGGCCTGTTATGACATTATCAAACCTGCCGTAGCCATACTCCTCCCTGGAACTCACATCCATCAGGTCATAGCCTGTTGCAGCAACGATTGCCCCTACATCAAGTTCTACGATCTCCTCGGTCTGATCATAGTCGATTGCATCACGTTTGCAGACATTCTTGCATGTCCCACAGCGGATACAGCTATCACGATCGATCGTGTACTTCAAGGGGACCGCCTGTGGGAATGGAATATAGATTGCACTTCGGATTCCGATCCCTTCATCAAACTCATTTGGAACATCCACCGGGCAGCGGGATGCACACTCACCACAGCCTGTGCACTTCTCGATATCGATGAATCTCGGCTTCTTCTTGATCTTGACCTTGAAGTTTCCGACATAACCATCGATATCAATTACTTCTGAGTATGTCATGAGCTCGATATTTGGGTGCCTCCCTGCATCGACCATTTTTGGTGTCAGGATACACGCAGAGCAGTCCAGCGTTGGGAACGTCTTATCAAGCTGCGCCATCTTTCCACCCACGGAAGGCGATCGCTCAACAAGATAGACCTCGAAGCCTGAATCTGCGATATCAAGGGCTGTCTGAATTCCAGCGATCCCTGCACCCATGACAAGCGCTTTCTTCGTGATTCCAACCTGCATTGGCTCGAGTGGTTCAAGAAGCTTTGACTTATAGACAGAGCCTGCAACAAGGTGCATCGCCTTCTCGGTTGCACGTTCACGATCATCGTGCACCCATGAGCAGTGCTCCCTGATGTTTGCCATCTCAAAAAGATAAGGATTCAAGCCTGCCTCTGCGACCGCGGTCCTGAATGTTGGCTCATGCATTCTGGGCGAACAGGATGCAACAACGACCCGGTCAAGTCCTAATTCCCGTATATCCTTCTTTATAAGCTCCTGACCTGGATCTGAGCACATGTAACTGTACTCACGGGAGATGACAACGTCTTTGAGATGGGATGCGAACTCAGCAACCTTTTTAACATCCACGGTTGCACCGATATTGATCCCGCAGTGGCAGACATAGACACCGATTCTCATCACACACCCTCCTGTATGGCAAACTTGAGTGAATCATCTACTATCCCCATATCAAGAATGATCTGCCTTCGTTTCATCGCGATCAAGTTCCAGAAGATCTCCTTTGCTGGTTCACCGATCCGTTCTGCAAGTTCATGTGCGCTCAGGGCACCACTCTTTCGCAGTTCTCTGAGTATCCGCTCACGCAAAACCTCCTCTCGCACCGTACGCTCAAGAACCCCTTTATACCAGAGAGGATCAACGCCCTCAAGTTCGATCGCACGCCTTGAAGCGCCAAGGACAAGTCTTGCCCGCTCTGATGAGAATACATCATGGATGATTTCTGCTGCATCGATCTCACCTTGATTGATGGGTCCAATCTCATCGATCTCCTGTTTAAATGCACGTGTAACCTCTGCAAACTTTTCACCCTCTGATGCCGAGATCCACTCAATCCTCACACGCCTGGGGTTTATCCCAGATCTCTCAAATATTGATCTTAGAAGCTCAATCCTTCGCTCAGCCTCCATATTCCCGTGGACGTAGTGGCATTCACCAGGATGGCAACCTGTCACCATCACGCCATCAATTCCCTGCCTCAACGCATCGAGCACGAGCATCGGATCCACCCTGCCTGAGCACATCACCTTTATGATCCTGACTTCTGGTGGATATTCAAGCCTCAGGATGCCTGCAAGATCCGCACCTGGGTAGGAACACCAGTCACAGCAGAATACAAGAATCTTCATCCAGACACCTCCCCTGCTCTGGCAAATACCTCAATCTGAGCCGTAATCTCTTCGTCATCAAACTGTGTGAGCGTGATCGCCTTCTCAGGGCAGGCTGCAGCACAGATCCCACATCCTCTGCACTTACCCTCAACAACCTCTGCTATCTCCTCCGTCACACCAATCGCCCCGAAGTAGCAGAGATTTCCGCAGATATTACACCCGATGCACTTTGTATCATCAACGATCGGCATTATCCCTTCCATCTCGAATTCACCCTTTTTGAGGAGCGCCAGCGCATTCTCTGCTGCAATCTTGCCGTCTGCAACCGCATAGCGGATATTACGGGGCCCAAGCGCACAACCTGCAACAAAGACCCCGGTTGCATCCTCTCTGACAATCTTCTGGTTGACCTCAGTGAAGAAGCCATCTGGATCAAGTTCTCTGTAGAAGAGTTCTGCAAGCTCTTTTGCTCCATCTGATGGTTCCTGACCGACAGATAGCACCACAAGATCGGTCGCTTCTTCAAAGCTCTTTTGCAGGTCGACATTCTCGTATGTTATAACAAGTCCTTCTTCACCCTTCTCAACTAACTTCACCTCACCACGCACGAAGTTGACCCCGAGTGACTCGGATTCCTTGTAATACTCCTCAAACCCCCTGTATGGAGCCTGGATATTTGTGAAGTGGAGATAAACCTCGCATGCTGGGTGCATCTCTTTTATCGCACGTGCATGCCCGATCCCATAGAGACAGCAGACGATCGAGCAGTACGGATTTCCTCCTTTCTCTCCCCTTGATCCGACACACTGGATGAAATCCACTCGTTTCGGTATTGCATCATCAGATGGCCTTCTAAGCTCCCCACCTCCACCAAGGAACCTGTGCTTCATGTAAAGATCCTCAAGCTCGATCGATGTGATGACATCCTCAAACTCATAACCATACTCAGGAATTCTGGATGGATCATAGGTTTTTGTCCCTGTTGCAATAACGACGGTGCCGACCTTTATCTCGCGCACCCCTTCTGGAGTCCTGAGCGTGACATGGTAGTCCCCGATCCTGCCCTCTACTTCCATGACCTCTGTGGATGTTAAGATCTCAACAAACTCGGATGCATAGAGCTCTTCCTCTTTTGGCGTCAGTTCACACTCAGGACAGTCGTGTCTGCATGGAAAACCACAACTAATGGTGGGGAAGGTCATTGAGAGTCGCTTTACCCGTCCACCAAGCCGCTCATCCCGCTCAACAAGATAGACCCTGTACCCTTGAGCAGAAAGATCTGATGCTGCCTGCATACCTGAAACTCCGCCACCGATCACGAGACATGATGGCTCGATCGGAACTCTGACTGGTTCAAGCTCTGCTGCCAGTTTTGCACGGACTATTGCAGACTGTAAAATATCTGCTGCAACCCGTGTTGCCTCTTCTTTCTCTGGATGGACCCATGCAGCCTGCTCACGTATGTTTGCAAACTCAACGATCGGTGCAAGGTCATCAAAGATCTTCTCATGAGTTCTGGGAGAGCATCCGGCGATAACAATCCTATCGAGGTTCTTTGACTCTACAATCGACCTTATCTTCCTGACCGCCTCCTTACTGCAGAGGTGCTCATCTATCTCGAGATACCCAACATCTGGATCACGCTCTGCAACCTCGCCCAGCCACTTAAGCTCGATCCTCTCTGATACCTCGCCATCACAGCCACACAAGAATACGCCGATCATATCGCAACCTCCACCTCAGCAAGTATCTGATCATCCCTGAAGTCCTCAAGCTGTATCGCAGATGCTGGGCACTCAGCAGCACATATCCCGCATGCCCTGCATCCACCCTCAAGCACCTCGAGACGTATCTCTTCTGCATCCTCACGGACAATTTCAACAATCCCGTATGGGCATACCTCAAGACATGTCGCACATTTGATGCAGAGGTCCTGATCAATTCTGGCAACAACCCCCTCAAGCAGGATTCTCTCAGCACCGATTCGCTCGATGGCAGCTTCAGCCATAACCCTTCCGTCTGCGACAGAGTAACGTATATTTCTTGGACCATTGGCTGCGCCAGCGACATAGACACCCGATGTATCCTCCCCGATCAGCCGCAGGTTTTTCTCTAAAAAGAATCCGTCCTGATCAAGCTCAAGGTTGAACAAATTTGCAAGCTCACGCGTATTATCCGCTGGTTCCTGCCCGACTGAGAGGACTACGAGATCTGATTTCATCTCATATCTCTCCTTTGTATCTCGATTGGTGCCCATAATATAGACACCGTCCTCTCGCTCCTCAATTTTATCAATCTCTCCTCTTACAAAGTTAACACCCATATCACGTGCTTCGTTGTAGTACTCCTCAAATCCACGATAGGGTGATCTAAGATCGATGTAATGAATGGTAACTTCAGCGTCCGGGTAGCGGGACTTGAACTCCCTCGCATGGCCAAGTGCATATATACAGCAGACGATCGAGCAGTACGGATTTCCACCCTTGATCCCTCTTGATCCAACACACTGGATGAAGTTGATGGATTCAGGGATCTTACCATCTGAGGGGCGCTTTATCTGGCCACCATCTGACCGTGCCTTCATATAGAGATCCTCAAGCTCAAGCGAGGTTATGACATCGGCTGAGGAATAGCTATACTCAGGAATACGGTTCGGATCAAAAGTCTTGGTTCCTGTTGCAATTATTACAGTTCCAACATCGATCTCTCCGCCACCGGTGAGTCTAACTTTATAGTTTCCAATAAAGCCATCCGCCTTCTCAACGGTCGTGGAGGTTAAGACCTCGATATTCTCATCAGATAAGACCTCCTCCACCTGTGGTGTGAGTACACAATCAGGACAGTCATGCATACAGCAGATGCCGCATCCAACAGTGGGAAATGTCTGGCTCAATCGTTTGACTCGTCCACCAAGTTCAGCTTCTCGTTCAACAAGATAAACCTTGAAACCACCATTTGAAAGATCCAAAGCTGCTTCCATACCAGAAACACCACCACCAATAACAAGAGCTGCTGGTTTCATCTCTACATTAATCTTGTCAAGCGGTCGCTTGAGCCTGACCTTTGCAATCCCCATCTCCATGAGCTTCTTTGCCTTGCGGTTTGCACCATCTAAATCATCGAAGTGCGCCCATGCACACTGTTCTCTGATGTTCACATGCTCTCTGAGGTGTGGATTCATACCAGCGTCTTCTAGCGCCTCTGCAAATATCTCGCCATGAAGACGGGGAGAGCATCCAGCAATGATCACGCGATCGGGCTTAACACGCATAACCTCCTCTTTGAAGAGCGAGAGACCCTCCTTACCACAGAGGTATCGATCGATCTTCACTGCCTCGACGTCCTCGATCGTGGATGTGAAGGCTGAGAGTGCATCGAGATCAAGCACCTCCTCGATCTTTCCCTGGCACCCGCAGATAAATACAAGTATCTTCATCCTCAAACCACCGCCTCGATCTGCGCAAATATCTGCGCATCCTTGTAGTGTTTCATCGTAATCGCACCTGATGGACATGTCGAAGCGCATGAACCGCACCCCTTGCACAGCACTTCATTCACGGTCATAAGACCTTTTTCTTCGTCAAAGCTAAGTGCACCATAGGCACAGATCTCTTCACACATCCTGCAGCCTGAGCAGATCTCTTCATTGATCTGGGATGAGATAACCTCGATCGGCACCTTACCCCTGAAGAGTGAGATCGCAGCCCTGGAAGCCGCTCCACACGCCTGTGCGACCGAATCAGGAATGTCTTTTGGTGACTGACAGCAGCCTGCAAGGAATATCCCATCAGATGCTGTATCGATCGGCTTGAGCTTGGGATGGGACTCCATGAAAAAGCCGTCAGGACTCTCCGGGATCTTGAGAACGCTTCCGATCTCTTTTGCATCCCGGGATGGAACAGCAGCGGTTGCAAGCACGACCATATCAGCATCAAGCTCGATGGGTCCAACACCTTCTGCTTTGACCTTCAGGCCATCACCGTTCTGTGTCACCTCGATCGACGCATATAGATCACGCCAGATGTAGTTGATTCCTTCCGACTTGACACGGTTGTAAAACTCCTCAAATCCTTTCCCAAACGCTCTGACATCAGTATATAGAACTGTAACCTCTGCACCCTCTATCTTCTCCTCGATCAGGTGTGCATGCTTTGCGGTATACATACAGCAGAACCGCGAACAGTACGATCTACCCCCGATCTCCCTTGATCCGACACACTGGATCAGAACAACTTTTTTGGGATACTCTCCATTCTCAAGAAGCACCTTGCCACCGGTTGGACCTGATGCATTGATCAGACGCTCAAATTCAAGGCCTGTTATCACATTCGGAAGTCCGTACCCATACTGCGGTTCTGTGGACGGGTCAAAGAGGTCATAACCTGTTGCGATGATGATCGATCCAACTTCAATCTCAACGATCTCTTCCCGTTGCGTGAAATCTATTGCATCTCTTGGACAGGCTTCCTGACAGGCTGGTGACTTTCCGCACTTGCCCTTCTTCAGGAAGATGCAATTTTCAGGATCGATCGTGTACTTCAAAGGCACTGCCTGTGGAAATGGAACATATGCCGCCCCCCGTTTTCCCTTTTTCATATCAAACTCATTGGGGATCTTTCCAGAAAGGATGCACGCCTCACCGCAAAGCCCACAGCCTGTACACAGGTCGATATCGATATATCTCGGCTTCTTACGGATTGTAACGTTGAAGTTACCGACATATCCTGAGACATCCATAACCTCTGAGTAGGTCATAAGCTCGATATTGGGGTGTCTTGCGGCATCGACCATCTTGGGTGTTAAAATACATGCCGAACAGTCCAGCGTTGGAAAAGTTTTATCAAGCTGTGCCATGTGTCCACCGATCGAAGGCGTCTTCTCGACAAGATAGGTCTTGAATCCCTTCTCTGCAACACCAAGTGCGGCATAGATCCCCGAAACACCACCCCCGATGACGAGACACGCAGGGATTACATCAACCTCTCTTGGCTCAAGTGGTTCAAGCAGGTAGGCCCTGGCAACAGCCCCTTCTACAAGATCCATCGCCTTCTTTGTACCTTCTTCTCTGTTCTTATGAACCCATGAGCACTGCTCACGGATATTTGCCATCTCGAAGCAGTATTCATTCCCACCCGTCTCTGCAAGTACCGCTCTGTATGTTGGTTCATGCATTCTGGGTGAACAGGATGCAACAACGACCCTGTTTACCCCAAGCTCACGCATATCTTCCCTGATCAGTTCCTGGCCAGGATCTGAACACATATACTTGTAGTCTCTTGCAACAACAACTCCTGGTAGGTGAGAGGCAAACTCAGCAACCCTTGCAGTATCAACCGTCGCCTCGATGTTTATCCCGCAGTGGCAGACATAGACCCCGATTTTTATCTCATCCCGACTCATATTTTCGCACACTCGATAAGTGGTGGGGTTATCCGCTCATAAGCCACCGCCATGACATGTATTCCAGCAGCAGAGGTGTTATGTGCGATTTCATGGACAAAATCTCCGTAATAGTCGAGGTTTATCTCATCATACCGCTCCATCTTCTTCTTCTTGTCTCCGATCTCCGATGCCTCTTTCATCTTTGCAAGAAGATCTTTTGGCACGTGCACGCCTGGAATATACTTATCGAAGTAATCGGCTGTTCCATAGTTCTTGAGCGGGAAAATGCCGATTAAGACCGGGACCTTGTACTTCTCCATCTCTTTAAGGAACGTCTTTGCAATCTCAATATCGAATATGACCTGTGTCTGGACAAACTCAGCCCCAGCCTCGACCTTCCGTTTGAGCTTCAAGATCTCAGAATCGAGCGGGTCTGCGTTTGGGTTTCCAGCCACGCCTACGTGGAACCTGGGTGGATGTTCTATCGGCTTTCCATTGAG
Organism: Candidatus Syntrophoarchaeum caldarius; assembly: GCA_001766815.1. Lineage (NCBI taxonomy): Archaea > Methanobacteriati > Halobacteriota > Candidatus Syntropharchaeia > Candidatus Syntropharchaeales > Candidatus Syntropharchaeum > Candidatus Syntropharchaeum caldarium. Next base: position 366,342 of record LYOS01000002.1, on the reverse strand, counting down.
ATCAACCCCCTCATCCACCATGCGCCTGATCAGATATACAAGCTGCCCAGAATCAAGATCGAAGACAGGCATCGACCCTGGATAATCCCCCAGAGATGTATGATCGCCTGTTAAGGCAAGAACGTTCCTGATGCCAAGTGCACCCGCCCCCAGAAGATCTGATGTTAACGCAATCGAGTTTCTATCAGAACACCTGAGCTGATAGACGCACTCCATCCCTGAATCACGCTGGACGATATGTGATGCCACGAGGCTTGACATGTAAGCCATTGACTGGGGGTTATCTGTCACATTGCACGCAACACAGTGACCAAGAAGTTTTTTGGCGCTCTCAACAAGCTCGGTGAGATCTGTCGTCTTCTCAGGCTCAAGCTCACCTGTAAAAACAAACTTGCCCTCCTTGATCTTCTTCATCAAGTCGCTATAAACTTCAGTCAATACTTTGCACCCCCTGCAAGCTTTCTTGGGCTCATTGACGGCCTTCTGTCCCTCGGTAAACGGAAAGTTGTATACAGGTCGAGTCGATCCATTGATTTCAACTTTTCGTAGATCAGAACCCATGCACAGTCATTCGTGTAATCGCCCACCTCGCACTTACCATCAACCGCCCCACCACAGGGACCGTTGAGGAGTCCTTTTGCGCATCGAGTCATGGGGCAGATCCCACCTGTTAAATGGAGCACACAGTCACCGCATCCTTTACACAGCTCATAAAGCTCCGCCCCTTCCCGATCCTGCGCTCCCATGAATAGTGTGTTCAGAGCTGGATAAACGACCCTATCCTCGAATACCGCTGCCATCGTCTGGACACCGACACCACATGCAGTCGAGACTATCGCCTCAAATTTATCAAGTTTTCCACCAAGTTCCTTCTCGATAAGCTCCTTATCACACTGCCTGATAACGGTAAATGCCTCTGCATCCTGAACAACACCATTCTTGATCTTATCCCCCATCTTCAAGAGCGATGCAAGCGATTCCGCCTCTTTGAACCCACCTATCTGATATATCCCCACACAGCCATCGCATCCAACGACAGCGAGACTGTTGTATGTTTTAACGATCTCCATCAGCTCTTCGAGATCCTTGCGTTCACCTGTAATCATCTTAAATCTTGCCTCCAAGAGATATATTTATCATAGATCCACCTAATTATCATTATTAAAGTTTATCATTAATAAACTTATTCTATTTTGATGAAGAGGTTCTGTCTTTCGGTGGTAACATCGTGTAAAATTCAGCGGAATTCTAATTGAAAATGATGTAAGAATACAAAAGTTTAAATAGGATAAGATCTATAATGAACTATTGTGATTAATATGGCTGAATTAAGTGGTGCCGAAGAGAGCAGGACGCACGTTCCTGCAGAACTTTTGAGAGCTATCGAAAAGCCAGGGGGTTTCTCACTCCTCTTGAAAGGGAGACCAGGTGTGGGCAAAACCTCCTTAGCACTTGAACTGCTTCGTGCAGTAGGCGGAGAGGGGATTTACCTTTCAACAAGGGTCTCGCCAAAAGCACTCTACACACACTTCCCATGGCTTGAGGAGTGTATCGAACCGATAAATATTATAGACACGAGCAAGATCTATGTCCCGACCGATTACACGGTATATACGTCTGCAATGACCGGAACAATGACATTCCCTGAGGTACTTGCAAGAAGGATCAGTGAGATGGGGGAAGGGGTCACGGTTGTGATCGATAGCTGGGATGCGATAAAGCTACAGTGTGAGCCGGTTGAGATGGCAAGGCTTGAGGCACTTGTGACTGAACTTGTGCGAGAACGTAACATCAACCTCATTCTAACAGGTGAGACGATGGATGTTACAACACTTGATTACCTTGTTGACGGTATCGTCGTATTCAATGATATCATGATCGAGTACAGGCGTGTAAGGGAGATCTACATGTCCAAGTTAAGGCGGACACGTATCGATCAACCAAAATACCCATTTACACTACTGGATGGGCGTTTTCAGATCTTCAATCCGTTTGGGATCAAGTCAATACCTCCAACAGGGCCTACAAAGGTAAAACCGATACCCGATAAGGGAAATTTTGTATCTTCAGGAAGTGAAGATCTCGACAAGATCCTTGGAGGTGGTTTCAGGCGAGGTTCGTTCAACGTCTTCGAGGTCGGGGATGACATCTCTGGATGGGGCTATCAGGCTATTGTCGGTGTAACTTTCATCAACGCGATACAGAATGATCATCCGGTCGTGGCGCTTCCATGCTGTGGTAGAAATGAAGCTCGATGGAGAAAGGTCCTGGGGCCTTTTGTCGATGAGGATAAGTACAGAAAAAATTTGACTGTCTTTGAGATCCATCCAGAAGGAGCAGAACCACGTGAAAATATGGTGCCGCTCAAAGGTAACTCGATAAAGGATGACCTGCGGACAATAAGGGAGCATAAAATCTCGAAAGAATCACCAGTTATTGGTTTTATCGGTGCTGATATGCTTGAATTCCCTTACCGCCTGAAAGAGATCGGAGAGTTAAGTACAGGAATAAAAGAGATTAGCGTGAATATTGAGACCACCAAGGAGAGAGGTAATGTTGATATCGTGAGAGTCACACCAAACCTTGCCATCAGGGATGAGCTTGTTGACATGGCGAGCAAGTATCTCAAACTCACTACGCTCGATCGAACTGTTGTGCTCTATGGAATTAAACCTGAGACGTGGATTTACAACGTTGATACTGTATTTGTTGACGGATCTCCAACGCTGAAGCTCACACCATATGTATGAGGTGGCAGAATGGAGATCGAGGTCTATAAAACAGCGCGTGGCAGGTTTTTGCTCACGATAGGACGTCTCGATATCGAACTGGATGAGGAAGACGCAAACACGCTCAAAACGAAGCTTGAGATGACAGACTGGCTCGAAGGACTGCTTACACTCGATGAGGACGAGCTTGAAAACTTCAGGGAAGATATGCTTGTCCTGATCACATCAGCAAAGATTGAGATGTGGCCAAGAGAAAAGGGGCTTGCAACCCAGTTCATGCGAGGCGAGTACACAAAGGCGACGCTGAAGAACATCCTTGAACTCGGGATGAAGGCAGATATTGAAGCTACACGCAGGATCGCGGATAGTTACATCAAGTAGGTGTTGTGTATGGAGATAGAAGTAAATCTGACGAGGAGCGGTGCGAGGCTGATTACGCTTGGTCGGGTTGAGCTTGAGCTTTCAAAAGATAATGCAAAAACCCTGAAAGAGATGCTTATAAAAGAGCTTGAATCGAAGGCTTGAGTTTTTCAGGCCTTTTTACTTTTAATACTAACTATTTTTTCGAAAACCTTATAACATAAAAGATTGTACATTGATGCCATGAATGATAGCGATAGATTTACGATTTATAACGATCGTGGTGTGTCTGTTGCAGAAAATATTCATTATGATGCACTAAGCCCTTATAAAAACAGTGCGATAAGGGAGATTCTACATACACTTAAACGCACTGCCATAATCGATTTAAATAAGCTTGAAACTTCACTCAAGAGCGGTAGCGTTGGAAACACGATGGCTGTCGGTGGTGAATGCAGAATTCTTGGGAGAGAGGTTGATCTGCCCATCAAAGAGCATGCAGCTTCTATCGCAGAGCGGATGCGCGAGATGCTCAAAGTCGCGGATGATGATGATACAAGACTTGAGATACTTGACTCCCTGCTAATCGTTCAGATACCATCGATCATGCTTGAGACAGGGACAGAATATACGCAGGCGTATCTGCTTCCAGCAACAGCACTTGCCCATGCGATCATTGATGAGTTCAATCTTGGAATATTTGATGGTGTTGATATGGTTAAATGTGCCATCATGGGCAGGTTCCCGCAGACTGTTACCCCTTCAGGTGGAGCAGTCTCAACGCTCCTCTCATTCCCAATGCATATCGAGGGGGCAGGTGTTGCATACAGGACGCCTTCTGTCAATACGATCGTTGCGCTGGCTGGCAGACGCACTTTTGATGCGGTTGCACTAAGCTCGGTGCTGGAACATGCAGCAGCATTTGAATCAGGTGCTGCGATAGGCCCTTACAAGCGTTATCACCTGCTTGGCATGGCTTATCAGGGTTTAAACGCAAAAAACATGGTGTATGAGCTTGTACGCGATCATGGGAACGCTACAGTGCTCGATATAATCGAGGATGTCACCGAACGTGCGCTTCGAGACGGTATTATCGAGCTTGAGAAGAAGCTCCCTTCAGGATATGAGATGTACTCGACCCACGATGCCTCGATGTGGAACGCCTACGCATCTGCGGGGCTCCTTGCTGCAGCGATCCAGAATGCAGGAGCGTCAAGGTCTGCCCAGGGTGTACCGTCTGCGATGCAGTTCTACAGTGATCTGCTTGCATTAGCAACGTCGCTCCCTGGTGTTGACTTTGGAAGGGCGCTTGGGACTGCCACACTCTTTGAATGGCTGACACACAATAGTTACGGCGGTGGAGAGGTTGGGATCTTCTCTGGGGAGCATGTTGTAACCAAAGGTTCAAAGGGCTTCATAATCCCATGTGCTGTTGCTGCGATGTGTCTTGATGCCGGAACCCAGATGTACATGCCAGAAGTTACATCAAAGCATATCTTCAAGCTCAGAGAGGTGCTCCCAGTCTTAAAAGATCCACTTTCAAGAATTGCAGAGGCTGCAGAGGAGATAGGGGGTTAAAAATCATGAAAAAAAAGGCAATAGATCTTTTGATGGCAACGTTTGATGAAGACGATGCAACACGTGAGTATACAACCTTCTTCCAGTTTGGGGGGTGGAAGCAATCAAAACGCAAGCAGGAATATGTGAAGCTGGCAAAGGAGCTTCTTAAAGAACGCGGTCTCACGGGCTATCAAGGAGATCGGGATGATATGGGTGTTCCGCTGGGACAACGTTTCATCGAACCATACTACATATCTGGAACCGAGACGATGTGTGAGGCTGAAGATCTTCACCAGATAAACAACGCTGCAATGCAACAGCTTGGGGACGATATCAAGCGAACCGCGATAGCAGGGCTTGATATGGCACACAAGATGCTCGAGGTCAGAATCGGAGCAACCGTAACACCTGAGACAATAAACAGATATCTCGAGGTTGCAAACCACACCATTGTTGGTGGTGCAGTTGCACAGGAACATATGCCAGAGATAAATCCTGCGATGACAAAAGATGCGTCTGTAAAGCTCATGAGCGGAAATGATGAACTTTTAGATCACATCGATGACCAGTATATCATCGATATAGATAAAGAGTATCCTGAGAAGCAGGCAGAAGATCTGAAAGAAGGAATTGGTAAACGCCTCTTCCAGGCCACACGTATTCCCACGATCGCGGTCAGAATCTCTGACGCTGGTATCGTCCACCGATGGGCGGCGAATCAGACCACACTCGCATTTATAACTGCGTACGCACTTGGGGGCGGTGCGGTACTTGCAGATTTCTCACTGACATCCAAGCATATGCAGTATGTACTGCTTGGGACACCTTCATGGCCCCGCAGAGGAAGAGGACCTGGTGAGCCTGTAGGAGTACCTTATGGGTACGTGGGCGACTTCTGTCAGGCAGATGCGGTCAATGAGGGGGATCCTGTGAGCTACTGCGTTGAGAGCATGGCACTCTCGATCTACTACTATCTCCACATGTGGGTAAACTCCTACGTGCTTGGGGGTATCGGTGGCGTCAATGCAGGCGCGGTCATATATACAAACAACGTCCTTGAAGAGGAGACAAACTATATCGCAGACTGGATAAAAGATCGATATGGTGGGTTTGCCATGGCTAAACCGTCATTTGATGTGATCAGGGATGTCACCCACGAGATGACCTTCCACCTGATGGAGGAGTACAATCGCTACCCGCTTCTACTTGAACACCACTGGGGAGGTGCTCAGCGGGTTGTAATGCTCTCAACACTTGCTGGTTTGAGTTCAGGACTTGCAACAGGACATTCACTCGCGGGAATGATAGGATACAATTATGCACAGGCATATCTCATGAAAGAGGCATGGGGCAGGGGGTCTTTTGGTGGACAGGATTCAATCGATCACCTCAACCTCGCCTTTGCGGCATCTATGATACCTGACGAGGGACTTGTTCCTGAATTCAAGAGTCCAAACTTCTCTTCAGACTCCACAAATGCCATCACGGTTGCCACATCTGCATCAGCCATTGTCTCGGCACATGCTGCGCGTGGTGATGCGTGGTGCTTAAGCCCGGTGGTAAAGGTGGCGTTTGCAGATTCAAAACTACCGTTTAATTTCAAATATCCGCGCAGGGAGATCGCTCGTGGTACACAGCAGGAATTCATGCCAGAGGGCGACCGCGATCCAATAAAACCAGGGAGGTAAAAAGATGATTTATCCAGGTACAGATAGAGTTGCCGAGAGGCGAAGAATGATCCTTGATAAGGATACGAAACTGAGGCGCCTGAGGGAGGTATCGGATGATGACCTCGTTGTGCTGCTTGGACACAGAAATCCTGGAGAGCAGTACAGATCGGTGCATCCACCGCTTGATGAACTTAAAGAGATAGAAGATCCGATAAGAGATCTCATTGAGCCAACACCGGGTGCACAGAGCGGGGATAAGATACGTTATATCCAGTTCACAGACTCGGTTCACCACTCACCAATAACACCTGTATTCAGGGGGAGGATGTATCATACACGTTATCGCGGCGTTGATACGATCTGCTACTCAGGAAGAGAGCTTATGGAAGCGAGGGAGCGAGATCTTGAAAAGTATGCAAAAGAGCTTATCGAGACTGAGGTCTTTGACACTGCGAGAACAGCGATTCGTGGTATCACGGTTCATGGCTCCGCCATGCGGCTGGATGAGGATGGGCTGATGTTCGATGCACGGCAGAGATACCGTTATGATAGGGCAAATAACACCGTCCTCTATACCAAGAACCAGATGGCGATACCGATTAATAGGCCAATACCGATCGGCGCCCCCGGTGAGGAGAAGGATCTCATAGCAAATTCGATTATATACGGCATTTCTACAGTTGGATACAGGGATGCTGAGGAACTGTGGGAGGTCACAGGAAAGCTCATGGAAGAGAATGTCAAAGGTGGATTAAATCCAGAGCTAAGTGAAAAGTGAGAGCGATCCATCTCTTTACAAAAATCTGCCTATTAACCTCCTTACCCAGCCTGTATTCATCCCGAGCTTTTCATCTATCGCACGCATTATCATCAGATCCACTTCCTCAAACCCTTTCACAAGTAGAAGTATAATCAGGTAGAGAATCAGAAAAACCGGGAGCATCATCACCATCGAGATGAGGGTAACACCGATGATGTACTTTAGTCAGGTGGTAAACAACACCAAAATTGAAAGTCACTCCAAATATGAGCGAAAAGGAGGTTGCAATTGCTGCCCCCTCTATTCCAAAGCGCGGTATCAGAAATCCCGACATCCGATGCCGTGCAAAAATAACCCAGCATAAGTGTATCAGTCCATGTTGTGATCATACCCGCAATACCAGAGAAAACCAGCGGGAAAGAGAATAAAAAAAGCTCCTTCTTCATGGACACCGCTTTTATATCGCTCTTTAAAAGAGGGAAGACTTTCTTTTCCAGGAAATAAAAAGCCAGAAATGGCATTAACACAATTGCAAGAACCCATTCCCATGCTGCCCCTGAAACACCAACCCCAAAAGAAGCAGGATTACAATCGCAATTATCTTGAAGATATTCTGGAAGATATGTTCTGTATAAACGCTATACTGCATATGCTGAAGCCCGATTGTTGTAGAAAGGAAGTTTTGAGTCAGAACATAAAAGGGGATTGCCATCGAGAATATCTTCAAAACAGGCGCCAGTTCTGGTTTGTTAAAGAAATTGGTTGAGATCCACTCAGCACCAATGAAGAAAATAAAAGCAAAGATCAGACTCAAGGGAAGACTTATCTGCAAGGCCCCAATTATCGTGCCCTTGATCCGTCCTGCATCATTTTTACCTTTGTAGTAAGATACATATCTTGTTATACCAGCGGGTAATCCAACCATAGAAAGTGTTAGTGCGATAGACATCCCTGCAAATCCAAGTGAGATCAGGCCATAATCAGCAGTGCCAAGCCATCTTCCAATGACCATCCTTGAGAGATATCCAAGAAACAACCCGATGAACGTCCCTGCAAAAACTATTCCCCCTCCTTTCGCAACTTTACGAAGCGACTCATTCAGATATGATTCTTCTTCTGGCATTTTTATTCCCTGAGCCAATTTATGGTTCGACTTAACCCCTCTTTCAGATCGAACGCTGGCTCATACCCAAGCACGTTCTTAGCCAACGATATATCAGCCACAGAATCTTTGATATCTCCTGCTCTTGGCTCAGTATGAATGGGGTCCAGCTCGATACCCACAACCTCCATGATCGTATTCAGAAGTTCATTGATCGTTATTTTCTTGCCACCTGCCACATTGAATACTCCCCGTACATTACCATGTTTCATCGCCAGAATATTTGCTCTAACAACATCCTCAACAAAGACAAAATCTCGTGTCTGCGTGCCGTCTCCAAATATCACGGGCGGCTCTTTTTTGAGCAGTATTTTTATAAACTTTGGTATAACCGCCGCATACTCGGAAGAGGGGTCCTGTCTTGGACCATAGACATTGAAATATCTGAGGGAGACGGTATCGATCCCATAGATCTCTGAAAAGACTTTGCAGTAGTATTCGCCTGTTAACTTCGAGACAGCATAAGGAGAGAGGGGGCAGGGACTCATATCTTCTCGCTTCGGAAGTTCCGGGCTGTCGCCATAAACCGCTGATGAAGATGCGCAGATCACTTTTTTAACCCCACAATCACGCGCTGCAATCAGAACATTCAGCGTACCCCTTGCATTCACCTCATCGATCAGCAGTGGATCTTCTACCGATCTCTGGACTGAAGCTATCGCGGCCTGGTGGAATACACAGTCAGCATCCGCAAAATGTGCTTTGAGAGACGTCAAATTGGCAATACTTTCCCTGATAAAGTTCACATTATTCTTATCGAGCAGGTCAGAGATATTTTCAAGTCGCCCGGATGATAGGTCATCGATGATCGTGACTTCCCCCATCTCAGCAAGTTCTTCTGCCAGATTCGAGCCGATAAAACCTGCTCCTCCTGTTACAACGAATTTCATAGATCAGCCCTTTCCTATAGAGAGAAGATCACACAGCTTCTTAAGTCTTTGTTACCCAGAGGTGGAACTGTTTTAAAAACTCCAGCTCTTTTGACTTGAGATGGATGATGATAAATCTATCTGTATTGTATGTGCAGAAAGGACTTTTTATTCTTTCGCGATCGAAATATTTATTAAGGGTACACAGGGTAATAATATTAAATCAATGATATTGGAGGCTATTGATGAATCATAAGAATCTTTCGCTACTGCTTGTTGCAGTGATTACAATAGGAATATTCGCACTCCCGCAGTCGGTAGCACTCTTTTCAGGGCAGCACAGCTGGTATGACCTCTCAGCAGGACCCAATGATGTTCCATGTGAAAAATGCCATGGTGATATAGCAGATGAGATGATAGATAGCGATAATGGTGCGCATCGTAATCTGACGTGTGCGATGTGCCACAGAACCTGTTTTTCAAATTACACCTATGCCAGTGGCGAGGGCTCTGGTTCAACCGCTGGCGAGGAAGCACATGCAGCATCCACGGTCGAGTGTATGGACTGTCATGGGATCTATCATGAGATCTATCATGGCTCGTATTATACATGGGACCACTGGAGTTATTCAGAATACAGTGGTAACTGTGACAAATGTCACTGGAGTGGAGGATATTCCGACTTCATCTCAGCCGGTGGCTTCGGGATAGAAGACCCTGCGAACCCTGGACATAACACCACCGCCACAGATACAGGCGAGAAAGCAGCCCACCGCAAGTTTGTGCTCGATGCGATGAACGAGTCCTTGATGGAAGGTGCGAACGAAGCCTGCATCGGATGCCATACCCGCGTTGGTGTCAACATCACCTGGACAAAGAACGTCGTGCTTGAGTTCTCAGCATCAGAGAATGAGTATGGGAACTGGTCAATTCCTGACTTCTCGGCCGCAGGCAGCAATGTGACAGCATCAACATACAGGAACAACTGGACGAACAGTTACTGAATCACTGCTGATCTCTCAATTTTTTCTTTTTATTCCAATAATCATTAGGGATGCTCGATTTTACACCGTTCATGTCCACAAATTTTTTATATGCAACCCCTCGATAGGTTTCAATAGAGGTGATAAAAATGAGGAGGACGCATTTGCTTCTGATGCTTGCGGTTATCATGACAGGTATATTCGCGCTTCCCCAGACAGTTGCACTCTTTTCAGGGCAACATTCATGGTATAATCTGAATGTGAGCGGTAATGATCTACCATGTGAGAAGTGTCATGGGGATATCGCGGATGAGATGAACTCACTCGTCTCGGCTCACTCAGGTGAGACCGGATATGGGAGGATGGAGTGTGGATACTGTCACAGGTTGTTCCCCATCTACCGCCAGAATGCGAGCTTTACAAATTACACATATGCATCTGGGGATGGTACGGGTTCAACACCTGGAAAAGAGGCTCATGCCGCATCCACCGTTCCCTGCATGTACTGCCACAGCGGGGATAAATCTGGCGTGACCCCGATACATGCAGCAAGCTTTAACTGCTGGTCATGCCATCAGGCTCCAAATCAGAATCCAAACAACAGGCCTGCTCACGAGGGCGCATATACAAATAATGAGGATTGCCGTCGATGCCATGCAAATGCCGCTACTGGAGATGTGTATTACATCCCACCAGCGGGGGGCTTCAACCTGACGATCAACACATCAGATACAGGAAGCTTAGCAGCCCACAAGAAGTTCGTACTGGATTCAATTGAGAATGTTACCATGATGGAGGATGCGAACGAAGCCTGCATTGGATGTCATACAGGGGTTGGTGTCAATATCTCGTGGACAAAGAACGTCGTGCTTGAGTTCTCAGCATCAGAGAACGAGACTGGAAGCTGGTCAATCCCTGACTTCTCGGCCGCAGGCAGCAATGTGACAGCATCAACATACCAGAACAACTGGACAAACAGTTACTGACGGTTTTTATCGAACAAAGAAAAAAAGATGTTTGCCACCTCGCGTGTGGCAAACATTAAAATTATTATTAGCGCTCCAGCACCATTGACATACCCTGTCCTCCACCGATACAGAGCGTTGCAAGCCCATACCTTAGATCTTTTCGTTCCATCTCATGAAGCATCGTTACAAGAAGTCTTGCACCTGTACATCCGATCGGATGTCCAAGCGAGATTCCAGATCCATATGGGTTGACTTTCTCAGATCCTGGATCATTATACTCATCGCTCTCACCGTATAACGGAAGTCCAAGCTCTTTGATACATGCGATAGCCTGTGACGCGAATGCCTCATTCAGCTCAATCACATCCATATCATCGACTGTAAGCCCAAGTTTATTCATGAGTTTTCTTGTTGCAGGTATTGGACCAAGTCCCATATACTGTGGATCCACAGCACCTGCGGCATACCCTTTTATCGTTGCCCTTATCTTCAGGCCATTTTCCTCTGCAAACTTTCTCGATGTCAGCAGAAGTGCGGCAGCCCCATCGTTAATACCAGATGCATTTCCCGCGGTAACAGTACCATCCTTTATGAAAGCAGGTTTAAGTTTTGCCATCTTCTCAACACTCGTTTCCATAGGGCGTTCATCCGTATCAAAGACCTTTGGATCGCCCTTTCGTTGCGGGATCAATACAGGCACAATCTCTTCTGCAAAAATACCATCTTTTATCGCCTTCAACGCCCTTCTGTGACTCTCTGCTCCAACCTCATCCTGGGCCTGTCTTGAGATGTTGTACTCCCTCGCGATATTTTCCGCAGTTACACCCATGTGGTAGCCGTAGAATATCTCGTAAAGGCCATCATAAACCATCAGATCGAGTGCTTCACCCTTTCCTGATATATCCATCCTGTATCCCCAGCGTGCTCTTGGAAGCGCATAAGGCGCCTGGCTCATACACTCCATCCCGCCCGCTATGATTACATCAGCGTCTCCTGCTTTTATCGCCTGAGCACCAAGTGCAACCGCCTTCATGCCTGATGCACAGATCTTGTTGACCGTGACGGCGTTCGTCTCCTGTGGTATACCTGCCCTGATCGCTGCCTGTCTCGTGGTGTTCTGTCCCTGCCCACCTTGCAGGACATTACCCATAATAACCTCATCGATCATAATCGGCGTTAGATTCTCATCCCAGCTGGCGAATTTTGCCTCAACCTCACTCATCTCGACATCTTTTGTGATGCTCGGTCTGAACGACTTTACTTCATCTGAGATCACAGGTCTAAGCCCCGCTCGCTCCATGACGCCCTTTATCACGGTCTTTCCAAGATCCATAACCTCAACATCTTTGAGCGATCCTCCAAACGTCCCTACTGCTGTTCTAACACTTTCAACAATCACAACTTCTTCCATAAATTATCCTCCATAGATAGTAGTAATCTTCCTGTGAGGGGTAAATACTTTTCGTTTTAGGCGAAAGCTATTCTCAACACCGTGAAGGAAGGTTACACAATAAGACTTATAACTATCCCACAGCTATAGACTTCATGCTACTATGGCACACACTAACACAGAAGTGATGGAGATGTCGGAGATTGGAAAGATGATACGAATCGAGCGGATAATGGATCGCGAGAGCAGAAACTTTGTTGTGATCCCGATGGATCATGGCATCTCGATCGGACCTGCCAGAGGTATCGTGAATATGGCAGATGCGATCGATAAAGTCGCAAATAGCGGTGCGAACGCTGTGCTGATGCACAAAGGAATGGTAAAGCATGGATTTAGAGGATATGGCAGAGATATTGGACTGATTGTTCATGTCAGTGCTTCCACATCCTTGGCACCAGACCCAAACGAGAAGGTAACCGTCTGTAAGGTTGAAGAGGCGATAAAGCTTGGAGCTGATGCGGTGAGCATCCACGTCAATGTGGGATCGGAGACCGAGCCAGATCAGCTTGTTCAGCTTGGAGAACTCGCGGAACGATGTGATTACTGGGGGATGCCGTTGCTTGCAATGATGTACCCCAGAGGAAAGGATATTAAGAATCCACACGATTCAGCGGTTGTAGCACATGCATCGCGTGCTGGGGCTGAGCTTGGTGCCGATATTATCAAAACAAACTATACTGGCGATCCCGATTCCTTCAGGGATGTTGTAAACGGCTGTCCTGTACCTGTCATCATCGCAGGAGGGCCAAAGGTTGAGACCGACTTTGACCTACTTGAGATGATCGAGGGTGCGATATCGGTTGGGGGCAGGGGCGTTGCGATCGGCAGAAATGTCTTCCAGCACGAGGACCCGGCACGCATCACAAAAGCGATCTGCCTGATTGTACACGAGGGTAAAAGTGCGAAAGAAGCAAACGAGATGCTTTAATTGGAGGTTAACCTCCTCAACCCCTCTTTTATTATATCTTCCACCGAAATCTCCTCGCCTTTCTCATCGAGAATCTGCTTGACTACATTCTCGGCTTCATTTTTACTATACCCAAGCGTAACAAGCCCCTCTATCGCATCATTGAACTTTTTCGGAAGGGTTTTTCGGACGACAAGCCTCTCCCCAAGCTCAAGCACGATTCTGGATGCGGTTTTTTTACCAATCCCTTTGATCGAAGTTAATTTATCAATATCTCCACTAATAACAGCTGATTGCAGCAGATCTGGCTTGAGGGATGAGAGGATCGTGAGTGCGGTCTTTGCTCCAACCCCTGATACACCAAGAAGCGCCTGAAAGATCTCAAGTTCATAAGAGTCAAGGAATCCATAGAGCACCATCTCATCATCCTTCATCTGAAGATGTGTGAGAAGCTTGATCTCTTCTCCGCACCCTCCCAACGACTCTATGATGTCTGCTGGAACAAAAATGCGGTAGCCAATCCCATTCACATCAACCACAACTGCATCCTCCTCCATCCCCTCCACCACACCCCTGATGTGTGCAATCATACGCTTCCCCTGACCATCCAGACTAGGTCGTGGTTCACGATCTCAAGCACCCGATCACACAGCATGTTAAAATCAAGTTCAATCATCTCCTCTCCTCCAAATATCTCTTCCTGTATCCTGTAACCAATCTCGTCATCAGATTCAGCCCTGACACGAAGTATAAGTGAGCCAGGTGGTACAATCTTCTCAAAATCCTCTTTCCCTCCAGCACCAATCTGTGGAATCAGCCCATCAATATCACCGTCTGTAATTCCAAGAACAGGTACGCCAAATCTTGTTGCAATATCGGCTACAATCGCGGTGGTATCATCACCGATCGTAACAACGCCATTCACGTGCTCAAAGATCTCAAAGACGCGTTCAGCCGTGAAGAGCAGGGCAACTTTGCCGTCGACAGGTCCTCGTTTGAACGTTCCTATCTTTTCTGGCAGATGTTCCCTGAAGTACCGGACACTCTTCACCATCGAGGATGCCAGATTGACCCGATCAAACTTCAGAAGATTCTCATCGATGATACGCCCCCCTTCGAGCCCAATTATCTTCCCTCCATCTTCGATGATGGTAAGATCCTCAGATTCTGCGATCCCGATCACAATACCATCCACAAGGATTTTCTCACCAGGTTCCACGCCATCGACGATTCTTCTAACAAGCGCCCCTTCTCGTACCACGCGGTTTTCAGGCTCTGGTGGTGCGATCTCACTCAATTCAAGACTTTCTCGGATCTGAGTGTAGAGCTTCTCATCTTCAACCTGCCATGGCACGATAAAGCCATGATAGTCGATCTGCACAAAAGAAAAACTGGCTCTTATTCGTGACTTCACGCGCCTGAAAATCTCGCCACCAAGTGAAATCCCGCTTTTTTCAGTCTTTGCATGGTTCAAAAGAAGGATAAAATCATAGCCGTTCTCGATAAGCTCTGTAATAAGCGCACTTGGGAGTTTATGCCTGGTTATATCAATCAGATCGGTGAGTCCTGCATCGATTACCGCAGTTTTGCCGCTTATTCCACCAAGAAACGCTTTAAAGTCATGGGTGATCAGAGGAAGCATCTTGAGTATCTGCTGCGCCTCCCCTGAATCGATCACTTCTGCACCGTGAAATACAATACCGATCATCACCCAGAGTTAGATCACTATCGCCTCGATCTGCGCGAAGATCTGCTGATCCAGGAAGTGTTTCATGGAGATTGCGCTGGACGGACATGCTGATGCGCACGAGCCGCATCCCTTGCAGAGCACCTCGTTGACCGTCATGACACCCATCTCAGGATCGAAAGAAAGGGCACCGTATGTGCAGATCCCTTCGCAGACCCGACATCCCGAACATATCAGGCTATCGATCATCGAGGTCGTGGGCTCGATCGAGACCTTGCCGACAAATAATGGTATGCACGCCTTTATAGCGGTACCGTTCGCCTGTGAGATTGTATCTGTAATGTCTTTTGGTCCCTGACAGCACCCTGCAAGATAGACACCGTCAGATGCTGTATCAACAGGTCTTAGCTTCGGATGTGCCTCAAGATAGAAACCATCACCACTCCTTGAGACCTTCAGGAGGTTTCCAAAGTCGCGGGTATCTGCTCTTGGAACAAGCCCTGTTGCAAGTACAAGAAGGTCAAACTCCTCCTCAAATGCTTCACCCATGAGTGTATCCTCTCCACGCAGCACAACCCTGTCTCCCCTTCTATACACCTCTGACGGGTTACTTCTGACATAGATCACACCACTTCGCTGTGTTTCCTCCCAGAACTCCTCATACCCTTTTCCATACGCCCTGACGTCCATGAAAAAGACCTTTACAAGTGCATCTGGATACATCTCACGGAGCATTCTCGCCTGCTTGGCGGTGTACATGCAGCAGACCCTTGAACAGTACTCATTGCCAACCTGCTTATCCCTTGAACCAACACATTGAATAAAACCGATCTTTTCTGGTTCTTTATCCTTGACAAAGACTTTGCCACCTGTTGGCCCATCCTTTGCAAGCATGCGCTCAAGTTCAAGCCCTGTTATCACATTATCATACTGCCCATATCCAAACTCAGGTTTGTTTCGTGCATCAAACGGCTCATATCCGGTAGCAATTACAATAGTACCAACCTCAAGCTTCGTCTTTACTTCCTCTTCTTCAAGGTTTATCGCTCCATCCGAACATACATCCACACACTTCTTACACGATCCATCCTGGAAATAGAGACAATTTGCTGGATCGATCCTGTAGGTAGGTGGCACAGCAGACTTGAATGGAATGTAAATCGCCTTACGAGTTTTCAAATTTTGATTGAACGCATCATCAACATCTACGGGACACACCTCTTCACACTTGCCGCAGGCGGTACATTTTGTGGTATCGACATATCTTGGGTGTTTTACAACCGTGACCTCAAAATTACCGACATAGCCGTCAACCTCCAAAATCTCGGAATCGGTCATCACCTCGATATTTGGATGTTCCATCACAGATGCCATCTTTGGGAGGACGAGACACGATGCATCTTCCATTGCTGGGAAAAGACGTTCAATCTGGGCTGCATGTCCACCAAGCGTGGCTTCACGCTCCACAAGATAAACCTTGAAGCCTGCATCTGCGATATCAAGTGCTGCTTCGAGTCCCGCAATTCCACCACCGATAACAAGTGATCTTGGCGTGACGCCGACCTCTCTTGACTCAAGCGGTGTTAAGAGCATCGCCTTCGAGACTGCACTCTGTACAAGATCCTTTGCCTTTGCTGTGGCAGCTTCCCTGTCATGGTGAACCCATGAGCAGTGTTCTCTGATGTTCGCAACCTCAAGCAGATATGGATTGAGATTGGCGTCACTGATTGCCACCCTGAACGTTGGCTCATGCATCCTTGGCGAGCAAGCAGCGACAACAACCCTTTTGAGCCCGTGTTCTTTGATGTCGTTCTTGATAAGTTCCTGTCCTGGATCAGAACACATATACTGGTAATCTTTCGCGACCGTAACGCCAGGAAGCGTCCTCGCAAACTCGGCAACTGCCTTAACATCAACTACCGATGCGATATTGATGCCACAGTGACAGACGTAAACACCGATCATGCTACAACCTCCTCTTTGTATTTGCTGGATCTGGAAAGCAAAATCGCGGCCTTTGCAGCAGCACCTGAGGCATGAGCTACCGTATCAGGTATATCCTTCGGTGACTGGCAGCAACCCGCTAAAAAGATCCCTTCCCGCAATGACTCGATCGAGTGCTGAGGATCTGCAACTGAGAAGAAACCTTCCTTGTCGCGTTCTATACCAAGAATCTCTGCCATACGATCTGCATCCGCTCTTGGCGTGATCCCGGTTGCAAGCACCACGAGGTCTGCTTCTTTCTCGTATGCCTCGCCTGTAAGCGTATCCTCTCCACGCACTATGAGCATATCTCCTTTCCTGTAGACCTCAGATGGATTTCCTCGCACATACAGGACATTATCTCGCTGAACACGCTCGTAGAACTCTTCATATCCTTTTCCAAATGCCCTGACATCCATATAACAGATCATGATCGATGCGCCAGGGATCTTCTCATGGACAAGGTGCGCCTGTTTTGCAGCGTACATGCAGCAGACCCTTGAGCAGTATGGGTTCTGGTTTTTATCCCTCGATCCAACGCACTGAATGAATACAACGCTGGTGGGTGTCTTACCATTGATCACAACGTTGCCTGCTGTTGGTCCAGAGGCAGAGCAGAGCCGCTCGAACTCCAGGCCTGATATTACGTTATCGTAATCACCATAACCATACTCGGGCTTGAGCGTTGCATCAAACTGATCATATCCAGTTGCAACCACGATCGCACCTACATCCAGTTCAACAATCTCCTCTTTCTGCTCGAAATCTATTGCATCCCGCTCGCAGGCTTCCAGACAGGATGGTGCTTTACCACACTTACCCTTTGATAAGAAAAGACATCTTGATGCATCAATTGTATATTTCAGAGGTACTGCCTGTGGGAATGGAACATAAATGGCGCCTCTTTTTCCCATATCAACATCAAAAGAATTGGGTATCTTGCCTTTAAGACGGCACGCATCGGCACAGAGACCGCATCCCGTGCACTTATTAATATCTACGTATCTTGGTTTCTTTCGAACCCTGACCTTGAAGTGGCCTGCAGATCCTTCGGTCTTAATAACCTCGGAATAGGTCATGAGATCAATATTCGGATGTCTCCCCACATCAACCATCTTCGGTGTCAGGATACAGGCTGAACAATCCAGTGTTGGGAAGGTTTTATCAAGCTGGGACATGTGTCCACCGACAGAAGGTTCTCGCTCCACAAGATAAACCTTAAAGCCTGCATCTGCGATATCAAGGGCTGCCTGAATCCCGGCAATTCCACCTCCTATCACGAGTGCCGCAGGTACAACATCCTCAATAGTTGCTGCCTCAGGCGGATTTTGAATTGCGTTCTTTACTTCTTCAATAAGCGTTCCCTTCTCATCTGCTATTATCGGAATCGGACGCACCCCTGTCTCGTTCTGAACCCGATTGAACGTCTGCTCAGGCATCGAAGCAGCACTGCAGATCAAAAGAAGTTTTTTTATATTTCTGGCACTGATCTCGTTTATCAAATCATTCTGCCCTGATTCAGAGCAGAGATCATAACCATCCAGCACCAGTTCAACACCATCTATCGCTTCCAGATCATCCCTCATCTCTTCAAACTCGACCTCTGAGAGTGCACAGTAACAGTTGTACACAACTGCTTTCTCACCGTTCATTATTCACCCGCCTCCTCCTTCTCAAGCCGCTTCCGCTTGTTTTTACAGAGCATGTGTACGATCTTGATGTTCACATCCTGCACCTCGAACAACCCCTCTTCAATCATCTTCTTGACGATTTCATCCGATCTACTGTTGCGTGTGATAACAGTTGACCACCCATTTGGTGCACCTACCGACCCAACAGAAATATCTGCAAGCTCTGCTGAGAAATCGATACAATTTCTACAGTTGGTCGGAATTATAGGTTCAAGTTCTGCGATCTTAAGACTCACATCACCCTTCGGACTTCTGAAGAAGAACTTGCCCTTTGTGATCTCGGTCTTTGTCACGTCTTCGATCCTGAGTCCCCCTTCTTCAAGCCTGGGGGTCATGTACTCGATGAAACTGTCATATCTGAAGTTTTCAGTGCAAAACAACCCGATATTCAAGATCTCGATATCTTCGATTACCTCAAGCAGTTTGGACTGGAGGTTTCTAACGCCTTTGACCTGGCAGGGCGTTCCAACAATTGCAACGCGCAGTTTTTCATCCTTTATCACCTCACCAAGCATCTCGACATTGGGCGAGACTGCATATCGTGTCCCACTACCTTTTGTAACATCCTCGGGCGCTGTTACCACAAGCGGGGATGCGCGCCACTTCTCGTCACGTTGTGAGATTACACCACAGTCAATCGCACCCGTTGAAAGCAGATGGTGAATTATCGCAGATACTGCACCGCCATCCTGTGCCTTTGCTACTATATCCTGGTTTGTAGCCTTAACTGCATACACCCCAACATAGTTACCAAAGAGTTCATCCCGCTTCTCACGGGATAGGAACTTTTCGATGATCGTTGCATCACCGTTTGAGCGCTTTGGACAGACGGTATAACACGTTCCACACTTCAATGCACCTCTAACGAGCACACAGTCCCCCACCATCTTCGGTGTATCCCCATCCATCTCGATAGCTTCACAGAAGGCAGCACATGTTCCACACCCTGCGCAGAGATCTACATCGATGATCTCAGTCTTTAAATCTTCAAAGGTTTTAATCTCTCCATAATCACCTATCAACATGGTATTCCCGTCCCTTACTATAAGTACAGATGAATATTATCAGATTTAAAAACGGGAGGATGATAATAAAAACTTTTCCTTTTTTCCATTTCATGGTTAACCGATATAATTACATCTTCCTTTGAGCCGTTTCTTCCTTAGAAACTCATCCATATACGAGACAAGCCTGATCCTTAGATCGTCAAGTACCCGTTTCTTTTCAAGGATACGTTTGACATCGTCTGCATACAGCCCAAATGATGCCATCAGTGCATGGTGTATATTATTGAGGACAACCATCTCGTCTCTTGTCCCTGAAGCAAGTACTGTATTTCCAAGCCATAGCTCGGCGTTATCCCCGTCTTCTCTGATCTGGTATTTCATCTCCTCAAAACCATAGATCTTCATCGTACGATAAAATGCATTCTGGTAGATGAATCGGGTGAAGTTGTCCGTAATTAACAGTGAACTTTCCTCATCTCTGATCACGAGAAGACTTTCTTCAACCTCCTGTTCAATCTGCCTGTATAATGACCTGCAACTTAGTATATACTCTTCTGCAAGTGTTTTATAGTGTGCCCATTCTAATTTAAGCTTTTTTTCTGGCGAGCACCATCCTTTGAGGTGATTTGTGATCAGATCTTCGCACAGTTTGCTTGTTGTAATCTCAAGAACAAATTCACCTTTTCTGGCATCGTAAAACCATCGAGAGCGCTTTGATATGTAAACTCCATCCTTTAAATCGCTTATATGAATGTAATATGGCTCTGGAATACCTATAGTCTTCATCCACTCTGTGACGACATGATCAAGCTCCCGTTTATGTTCCTGAACCTGCTGTTTTCTGACGCCCATCCATCTCCATATTTGCCCTGCCCTGCATAAAAACTTATTCTTTTATAATATGAGCAGCAAACGAGAGGTGTGGATATAAAGGCACAGCTTAAGAGTGAACCTGGGAAGTTCATCATCAGCTTTGTCATAGTGATGACAGTACTTTATGGGATATTTTACACCTTCAGAGATGAGTTTCTGGTGATGAGGGTTGTTACAGCGATACTGCTTGGATCGACCCTCACACTTATCGGGATGGATACCACAGTCAGTGGGGATGTCATTACAACGTGCGATCTCAACCTGAAGATCATCGATGAGTGCACAGCTGTATTCTCGATCATCGTCTATATCGCGGCTATAATCGCATATCCTGCAAATACCAGGAGCAAGATAATAGGCGTTGTTTCAGGCATCCCTGTACTGTATGGTTTTAATATATTGAGACTCGTCGTGCTGGCACTGGTTGGTGTCAACTTTCCTGGTGCGTTTGACTTCGTCCACGTCTACCTCTGGCAGACGACGTTCATCATCTTTGTTCTTATCACGTTCCTGCTCTGGCTGAAAGTTGTTGTGGAAAGGAGGGAAAATGTGGAGTAGAGATAAACTTCTGAGTTTTGTCGGTCGGTTTTTCATCGTCGCAACCGTGACCTTCATACCCTGGATCTGGATCGGGAAGTTTTACATACTTCTTGTTGCACATGTATCGCGCATCCCGCTTGCGATAATGGGATACGGAACAGAGGTCGTAACCGGCGGAGAGATGGGCGTGGGTATCCTCTGCAGGGGGAAGTTCATCGGACTTGCCGATGCACACCTTGCGAACTTCAATATCATACCTTTCATCGCGCTTGTTCTTGCATCTTTTGTCTCAAAAGAACGAAAGATCTGGATGCTAATGGTCGGACTCACATTGCTTTTTATCTCACATGTTGTGGATCTTGTTGCTCATTTCCCGGCTTTTCTTGCGAGTTCAAAGCCTGCAACCGTTGTTGTGGATTCGATCGGAATTGTCGGGGCTTCGTTACCGTTTTTGATATGGTTTGCATTCTCATGGCAGGATGTGTTCGGTGTCAGGACACCGGCAGAGGTTGAGGTGAAGCGTAAGAAGAAGCGGGTGCACGAATGCCCGATCTGTGGCGTCAGGAAGGTCGGGATCATCGCACATATAAAAGCGGTTCATGGTGATGACGCCATCCATGAGGAGGAGGTTCTGAAGTTCCTTGAAGAGAACCCTGAACTCAGGAGAATGCTGTAGATCTCGATCTCAGAAGCTCCTCAACAGCAGCGTCGGTAAGCGCAACCCTGTAATGGAGTCCGCCAGAATCGCTCTCAAGCATCTTTTCACGAATCTCACCACATAACTCATCGAGTGTGACCCATCGTGCCTCCTCGATCTCCTCATGATCATGGGGCGCAAGTTTGCCAGATACCCACTTTGTTCTGAAGACGTGTGATCGCCACTTCTGGTGTAAGTTATTGAACGTGAAGCATGCTTCAACCCTCAACAGGTAATTTAGGATCTCAATCTTCAAACCCGTCTCCTCAAAAGCCTCTCTCTGTAGCCCTGTTTCAAGATCCTCTCCCAGTTCAACACCTCCACTTGGTATCCGATAAACACCCGGTGGGTGTGAAGATTTCCTGATCACAGCGATCAAATCGCCTTTTTCGATAATGAACGTAATGTCGTGTGCCCTGTTATTTCGCATGCTCTCGCGCATAATCCTGAACTCATCCTCTTTCATCTCAAATGCAAGCTCGATGATCCGTGGCTTGCCATACTTCTCCTCAACTTCTTTCAGGACTTTTTCTGTGATGTACATGAGTATCTTCAATAGCTATATTGATCCACAATCTCTCCGACCTCATCAAAAAGTGTTGCCGTATCCCCATCGTTGTTCCAGATTGGACTGGTACTGTTCATGTATAGGTCTGTTGCACTATCTGTGCCTTCTCCTACATGAACTCTGACTTTTGAACCCTGGAAAAGAGTAAATCCATCTGGAAAGACATATGTGTGATTCTTTGCATCTTTGAGCAACCACCCCTCCATATTCACAGGATCTGAACCATTGTTCAATATTTCAACCCACTCACCAGTTAGGTTTACACGATCATCCCCCTCTGGATTGAAGTTGATCTCGTATATCAGAACTCCCGCGAGATGAGCCTGGGTTGGTGCTGGAGTGGGTGTGGCTGTTGGTGTTGAGGTTATCTCAACCATGTAGCTATACTGATCGAGGATCACACCGCTGTCATCATAAAGTGTTGCTGTATCCCCATCGTTGTTCCAGATTGGACGGGTACTGTTCATGTATAGGTCTGTTGCACTATCTGTACCCTCTCCTACATGAATCCTGACTTTACCACCTGCTTCAAGTTTGAAACCCTCATGAAAGATATAAGAGTGATTCGCCAGATCAGCGAGTTTCCATCCACCCATATCGATGACACTCTCACCCCGATTGAATATCTCAACCCATTCCTCATTCAGTTTATCACCATCACGCCCTGGTGGGTCGAACTCAATATGGGTTATCACAGGATCGATTGCAACAGTCGGTACTGGAGTCGGGGTGATAATCGGAGTGGATGCTGGATTAATGGAGTTTGGAGTCTTCACCACTTCATCTGCAGCGTGGACTTCAACGAGTGATGATGCCGTAAGTATATATCCACTTCTACCAGTTACGGTAAGGGTGAGGTTGTAGGTACCAGGATTGGGATAGTAAAGTTTGATCACACTTTCATTGATTACCCTGCCATCACCAGTATTCCAGCTGTAAGCAACGATCTCGTCAGTATCGGAGAGATAAGATGTGGCATCAAGCATGGTGGATGTACTGGCTGTTAGATTGAAAGAATCAGGTAATGAGATATGGGGTGGGTGCATTGCACCTGCGACAGCTTCTGATTTGGTATGATTGTCTGGAACTCTATCCGCAGGCGCCACCTCAAAACAGCCAGAGGATGAGAGCATTAGTGTGATGGTTGCTATGACCGCCGCGGTTGATACGCTCCACGTCATACCTGTAACTACTTCACAGAGTTTGTATTTAAACTTAATCACACTCATCAGGCGATTATACTGATCGGTATGCGGGCGTAAGACTTAATAAACGTTGTATCAATAGGGGTCATAGATGGAAGATAAAGATAAGATACGACACATCGTAAGAATCGCAAATACAGACCTTCAGGGCACACAGAAGGTAGAATATGCCCTCACAGGGATTCGAGGTCTCGGAAGGCGCACCGCAATGGTTGTGGCAAAAGCGGCAAAGGTCGATCCCGGTGCGGTGATGGGGTATCTTCCAGATGATGCAATCTCACGACTTAAGGTGCAGGTAGAGGAAAAAATCAACGATACGCTTCCGGTGTGGATGATGAACCGCCAGCGTGATCCGTTCACAGGTGAGGATAAGCACATGATCTCGAGCGACTCGCTGATGACACTGCGATCGGATATCAACTTTATGAAGATGATAAGATGTTATCGTGGTATCAGGCATGAGCGGGGACACAGGGTTAGAGGTCAGCGCACAAAGTCCACGGGTAGAAAAGGATCGATTGTTGGTGTCAGCAGAAAGAAGAAGTGAGCTTGAGGTGAACTGATGGGATATCCTGGTAAGTGTAAAAAACAGTATGAAACTCCTCGTTATCCGTGGCAGGAAGAGAAACTCGAAGAAGATGCAAACCTCATAAAACGGTATGGTCTTCGGAACAAACGAGAATTATGGAGAGCAGAGAGTACACTCAGAAAGTACAGGCGTGTGGCAAGACGCTTACTCGCAAAGCGGGCATCGGGCATGGTTAGTGATAGTACAAAACGAGAGATCGAGAATCTGCTTGAAAGCCTCAAGCGACGAGGGGTCCTTGAGTTAGATGGGGAACTGGATGACATCCTGGCACTCACGGTTGAAGATTTTCTCAACAGACGATTGCAGACACTTGTGGTACAGAAGAACCTTGCAAGTTCGATGCGACAGGCGAGGCAATTCATTGTGCATGGACATATTGCATTGAACGATCGGCGTATCACAATCCCAGGTTACATGGTGAACCGTGGTGAGGAGTCAAATCTGGATTACTATCCAGGTTCACCAATCACCGACGAGATGCACCCTGTTCGACCTGCAAAGGTGGTTGAAACTGGGGTACCGGTAGAAGGAAGTGAGAGTTAATGGGTAAATGGGCAGTTGCACATATCTATGCATCCTTCAATAACACAATCATAACGATCACCGACCTGACAGGGGCAGAGGTGATCGCGAAGTCTTCTGGTGGGATGGTTGTAAAGGCTGCAAGGGATGAGAGTTCATCTTACACTGCTATGCAGATGGCAGGTGAGCTTGCAGAAGAGATCAAAGAGAAAGGTATCACTGGGATTCATATAAAGGTAAGAGCCCCAGGTGGGCACAGAGAACACAGCCCTGGACCTGGTGCACAGCCTTCAATCCGTGCTTTTGCAAGGGCAGGTATAAGGATCGGGAGGATCGAAGATGTCACTCCAATTCCGCACGATGGTACAAAGCCCAAAGGGGGAAAGCGCGGCAGGAGGGTCTGAGTGAGTATCGAGTTTAAACTCATCGATCTTGGCGAGCGGAGTGCGAAGTTCATAATCTCAGGTTTGACGTACGCATCTGCAAATGCACTGCGTCGAACCATGATCAATGAGATACCGCGGATGGCGATCGATGAGGTCAATTTTTACGAGAATACATCGGTCTTATTTGATGAACAGCTTGCACTGCGCCTTGGTCTCGTACCACTGAAAGCAGATCCATCGATGTATGTGATGGAAGATGAGTGTGAGTGTGAAGGGGGATGTTCTCTCTGCCAGGCAACAGCGAGTATCAGCGGAGAGGGTCCGAGGATGATATATTCGTCGGATCTTGTCATGGGAGACGAAAATATTTCTGTCGCAGAAGAAAGGATACCGATTGTGGATCTCAAGAAGGGTCAGAAACTTCTCCTGAACGCAGTTATCAAACTTGGGACAGGCGAGGTACATGCAAAATGGCAGAATGCTGTTGTCTGTGGTTATAAGAACGTTCCGCACGTTGCAATCAATGAAAACTGTGATGACTGTGGTAAGTGTGTTGAGGTATGTCCCAGAAATATCTTCACCTGGGTCAATGATCGTGTTATGATCGGAGATGACATGGACTGTTCATACTGCAAACTCTGCCTTGAGGCATGTGAACGGAATGGAATTGAGATCGAGGAAGATGCAGATGCTTTTCTCTTCACACTTGAGACAGATGGAGGAATGAGTGCGAGTGCGACGATTCAGTATGCAGTTCAGATGCTGAAAGATAAGGCAATCAGGTTGAAGTCGCTTCTTGAAGATCTCGATTCCTGAGTTGTATTCCGGTAACCGTTGATACATTCCCATCCTGCATCACAACACCGATCGTTTTTGATGCACGCTCGATCATCGGCTCCCGAAGTGATACAACGATGAACTGTGTCTTGTGTGATAATTTTTCGATCAATCGTGCAACCTTTTCGACGTTCACGCCATCGAGCATCATATCTATCTCATCAAGCGCATAGAATGGTGCTGGTCTGTAGCGTTGAATTGCAAACAATAGTGAGAGTGCGGTGAGGCTCTTTTCACCACCAGACAGGGCATCCAATCGCTGAACAGGCTTTCCAGATGGCTGAACTTCAATCAACAAACCTCCTTGAAATGGGTCATCTCTTGATTCGAGTATAAGCTTACCACTACCATCAGAAAGCTCTCTGAATACTTCTTTGAAATTTTCGTTGATTGCATCAAATGTTGCGAGGAACACCTCACGCTTTTTCACTGCATAGCCCTCGATCCGCTCAATAATGCCCTCACGCTCATTTATGAGTGTGTTTCTGCGCTTTTGCATCTCATTGAGACGGGATTCGACCTCCCTGAACTCATCTATCGCCTTCATATTGACAGGCTCAAGCGATCGCATCCGTCGCCCAATCTCGTTAATGCGCTGCTCTATCTCTTCACGATCTTCAACAATCGCTTCTTCAGGATTCATCCCCGCCGCCTCAATCCTGGTTTGCAGGGCATTGATCTGTGATACAAGCCCATCTTTTATCCTTGAAAGATCGGTGAGCGCTGCCTCAATTCGCTCGCGTCTGAGCTTCAACCCCTCGATTTCCTCTTTTAATGCCATAATTTGATCGAATCGCTTTTTGAATAGAGTTTTTAACTTCAAAAGCTCCTCTTCAAGCTCTTTCTCACGTCCACGCATTGCTTCACGTTTCTGTTCAAGCTCATTTATCCTGGCCTTATTCAGGTCAATATCATTTTTAATCGCAGTTATTGCATTATCAAGCTCTTTTAATCGATTATTTCCATCGCTAATCCTCTTCTCAAGATTTTCCTCTTCAAGCACTATTGATTTGATGGAAAGATCGATATCTGCTATTCTACCCTCAATTCTTCTTATCTCCTCAGAAACCTCCCTTTCTTTCTTTGAAAGCTCAGGTATCTTTGATGATTTGAGATTGTGCTCAAGCTCAGTGATCTCTGCTTCAAGCGTGGCTATCACTTCAGAGGATTCAGCAAGTGCGGTCTCAAGCTCGATGATTCGAGCCTGGTCAACACCTTCTTTAAGACCGTCAAGCTCATTGCGTGCTTCATTCAGCATACGCCCGATCTCGTCCAGTTCAAGCTGCAATTTGTGCCTGCGTTCACCTCTTCCGAAGATCTCATCTCGAATCAGCTTGTTTCGCTCATCGAGCAACTTTATCTTCTCAAGTTGTTCCCTTCTTTGAGTTTCAAGGATTGAATGTTCTTCCTGGAGTCTTAAAAGCTCATTTTCACTGTTACTGATGAATCTGAACCTTGATTTTGCAGGAGTGCCCCCTGTCATTGCACCACTTCGCTCAATGAGGTCGCCATCAAGCGTGACCGATCTGAAGCGTCCCATAAGTCGTCTTCCATCCTCAATCGTTTCAACAACCACTGTATCCTGGAAAACATGGTGAAATGCGGGTCCAAATTTAGGATCGTATTCAATCAAGTTTATCGCAAAGTCTACAACCCCCTCTGCATCAGGTTTGGGCATGGTTTTACCTTTTTTGAGCCTGTTAAGCGGTAAAAATGTCGCACGTCCTTTCTTCGTCTGTTTCAGGTATTCGATTGCATACTGCCCATCCATGTCAGTCTCCACAATTATAAACTGCATTCTGTTACCTGCTGCAGCCTCAAGGGCAGGTGCAAAATGGTCATCGACTCTGCCAAGCTCTGCAATCGTACCATAAATACCTTCAAGCTGATGTGATCTCGCAGCTTCCATAACTGCTTTTACACCTTCACTGTAACCCCTAAACTCCTTTTCAGCCCTTAACCGAGCTTCAATCTCCATGATCTTACGTTCTGAATGTCTCAGGTCATCTTCAAGGTTTTTGAGGTGAATACGCTCTATATCAAGCTCTTTTTCATTTTCTTTAAGATCACGGGTCACCTCGCCTATCCGTTCTTCTTCAATTGCCAGCTCTTTTTGCTTAGTATCAAGTTCAGCCTCAAGTTCAGTTATCCTTCTGTTTAGCGCATCAATCCTGCCAGATCGCATCCTGGATCGATCGAGTATCCGATTTTGCTCGACAAGAATCTCGTTTTGTCGCTTTTTTTCACGGTCAAGCTCCTCGCGAAGTGCATATAACTTCTCGGTTGCGTTCTGTGCACTTAATCCAGCAGCTTCAATCTCTTTCTTAATTTGATCAAGGTCTTCCACCTTCTCATCCAGCGCCTCCTTAAGCCTACCCTTGCGTATCCGCTCCTCATCGAAGCGTTTATGTATCGTTTCAAGCTCAGATTTTGCAGAATCAATTTCAATGAATATCTTGTTCATCTGAACTTTCAGATCTTCTATTCGCTCTCCATCCAGCTTTATGCGATCGTTACAACGGTTTATAGATCCATTAACCTCTTCAATCTCCTTTTTAAGAGTTTTATCATCCTCTTCGAGTTGTTTAACCAGCCTGATCTCCTTATCATCAAGTTCTGACTGTAGATCATCTATCTGAGCCGTCTTCTTAGATATAGCTGAATTGACGACCGTCTTCTTTTCCCAGCTCTCTGTGATCGAGGTTTGTATCTCATCAAGCTCCTGTTCTTTGAGTTTGAGATCTGCAAGTAGCATCTTTCCTTCATATCTTTGCTGCTCATTCCGGAGGTTCTCATACTCAATCGCCTGATCTCGCTCTGTTTTGAGGATTTTTAGACGGTTTTTGAGCTCTTCAAGGATTACATCAAGTCGCTCTATCTTTATCCTGACCTCATCAAGCTCCTGATGTGCCTGCTCCTTTTTTTCATCAAATTCTGCAACTCCTGAGATCTCATCTATGATCTTGCGCCGCTCAAAAGCGCTCATATTAAGAATTCGGGTAACATCTCCCTGCATTATCACGTTGTAGGAGTTTTGAGTGAGAGAGGATCTTAACAGCATATCCTGTACCTCTGAAAAGTTACAGGCCCTTCCATTGATGTAATAATAACTGTAATATCCTTTATCGGTCTTTTTTATTCTCCTTGATACAGTAACAGCATCCCTATCGATCGGGATCACGCGATCACTGTTGTCAAAATGCACCTTCACCTCTGCCTGATCGATTCCATCTCCATTACCAGAACTGTAGATGAGATCGGTCAGCCGCTCTGCCCGCATGTCTCGCGAGTTTGAGAGTCCAAGCGTGAAGAGGATAGCATCCAGTACGTTGCTCTTTCCACTCCCGTTTGGACCTGAGATCACCATGAACTCATCAAAGAACGGGATATGTGTCTCATTCCTGAACGACTTGAAGTTCTTGAGATCTATACTTTTTATATACAACCCCATCCCCGAAAAGTATTAAGTCCAATTATATATTAAGTTAACCATAAGCAAATTTTAATCAAAAATCACATACCACACATACCAGAATTTCACAGGTTTCATTAACCTGGGTCGATAAGCAGATATTGATACGGTTTGGATGTCTTACCCATCGTCGCTACAAAAATTAATTTAGTATTCTATATAATACTTTTTAGAGAGTTATAATCTTTTTAAATCTTATAAATGAATGAATAACAAAGTTTTTATATCGATCACAGAGACGATAACGTAGATCATTTAAAAAGGAGGTGAAAACATAAAAAAGTTAAAACAGCATAAGTTATACATATCAGTATTCCTGGTTTTAACTATTCTTTCAGGCACAACCACGGCGGTAGCAGGACCTCCCTCATCGATCACAATCTCAGCAGATCCTGAGGATGTGATACTCGGGAATACATCAACGATAACGGTGACCCTCTATGATGCAAATGGAAGCCTGGCAGACGATACGAATGTGACGTTTACAACAGACTTTGGTGCATTCACAGAAAATAGTTCCTCAACATATACAACCATGACAAGTGGTAGCAGTGCAACAGCACACCTCAACACATCATCAGAGGTATCGGTGATAACAGTTACAGCAAATGTTACATCAAACAATTCGATCAACGACACAACAAATGTCTGTTTCCAGTGCAATGAATCCGCAAGAAACATCGATCTCACAGTAACACCTTCAGTCTGTCGAGCAGACAATGATCACACGCCTCTGGTACTTGCAAGGGTAACCGATTACTGTGGAAATCCAAAGAGCGATACATGGGTTGATTTCACATTCAACGACTCTGCTGATATTTACAAGCAGAAGACAAACACCACAGGATATGCGCGATTCAACATATCAGCAACCGCGGCAGTTGCAACCTACAACATAACAGCAACGATCAACGGTACATCAATAACAGATACCAAAACCGTGACCTTTGAGCCCGTAAATCTCCAGCTTCTTGTGACACCAGAACCTTCGGTTGTTGCATACCAGAACTACGGAGATATAACGGTTACAAAGAACTCAACGATCCATCTGCGCCTGAGCTATGCGGATGTAAATGGTGAAAAGTATGCACTTTCAAATACACTCGTGAACATCACGACCACAAACGGCACGCTTGGAAATGGAACGGTAGATAATGTAACACATCTGACCACAACAACAGACTCGAATGGCAGAGCAAGTGTGAATTTCACTTCATTCAACGGCACACTAACCACCTCAACCAACGTCACGATCACCGCAAATGCAACCGTTAATTCAACATTTGAACCAACTGTAAATGGGTCAGCACTCATAATCGTAAAAGGGGCACCATTCCTTGAGGTGACAACGACCTATGACCCACCATCCCTCTCAGAAGCACAACTTCCCCACATCCTGAATGTAACACATACGATCATCGGTAAGGGTGAGCTTGGTGAGAATAAGCCTATCGATGTGATCTTTGTGATGGATAGCTCGGGAAGTATGGACTGGAATGATCCAGACGACCTTAGAATAGCTGCTGCAAAGAACTTTGTCGGAAAGATGAATGCGACCGATCAGGCAGGGGTTGTTGACTTTGACGCGGATGCAGTACTGACTCAAACCCTTGTATTCACAGATGCGAGCGGCAAGGCTTCAGTCAATGCATCACTTGACGAGATAGATAGTTCTGGAAACACAGCGATCTATGATGGGATGCATGTTGCAACTGATGAGTATGCCTGTACACTCGTCAATCAATATAACCTGACTTCATTATTGAGTGGTGTAACCAATACAAGCCTTGAAGCTAACGTTACAGCAGCGTATCCACTCAGTGTGGAGTCGACACACCCGTATTCAAATAACTATGATAACACCTGGACGATCTGTCCAGAACCAGGTGCAACCGCAATCAGAGTAAACTTCACGGTCAATTTAAACTCTGGGGACTACCTCTACTTCTACAACGCAAATAATGAATCGCTTGGACGATGCAGTTATCGGTGGGAGAATAACACACAGTGGTCGGCATGGGTTCAGGGCGATACGATCAGGATAAGGCTTGTTACAGATGGTAGCGGTACCGACTGGGGATTTAAGGCGTACTACGCAGAGGTTGCAGATAACTTACCGATAGAATCCTCCCATGGTCGTGAGACAGATCCATATCGAGATAGTGGTTATTATGACGGTTATATGCGAGATGCTGACTACTACACAAACTTAACGATTCCAGGTGCAACTGCCGTCCGAATCAAGTTCAGAGAGAACCTCGACTACGAAGATGATCGCATCTACTTCTATGATGGAAGTGATAATCCACTTGGATGGATTGACTGGAACTGGCAGTCCACCACCACCTACACAGATATGCTAGCGTCCCCATGGGCTGAAGGTGATACAATAAAGATTCGGTTCACATCAGGAGATAACACAAAAGAGACAGACTATGGATACAAAGGCTATTATGTGGAGTATCTCACAAGTGGTGTGCCTGTGGAGTCCACACACGGATTCCATACTGACATGATCGATAACGGTTCTCCCTACGGCTACCCACATGGGTCTGATTACAACCTCGACGACGGTGATTACTTCTATATGTATGATCAGAACGGCACGGTGCTACCAGAGGTCAATGGATGGAGTTATGATCATGATGGCGGGACATACTGGACACCATGGGTTTCAGGAGATACCATACTGACACGGCTTGTCTCTGATAACTCTGGTGATACGGACTATGGTTTCAGGATTGGAGACTGGCAGACAGGCGCATCTGGCAATCCACGAGATTCGGTGCGGATAGAGATCCTCTTAACAGATGGTGAGACAAACAGTGATGACTATGATGGAGATGATGAGATCCAGCGAGCGATCGATAACGGGATAAGGGTCTATACGGTCGGACTTACAGGTGATGTTAACGAGGATGAACTCAGAAATATCGCAGATCAGACAGGGGGTAAGTATTACAAGGCAGAGGATGCATCAGCGCTTGATCCTATCTTTGAAGAGATATATACAGACGTACAGGCGATTGCAAACGGGATGACAGTCAATGTCCATCTCGCATATGAGGATACAACAGCCCAGATTACAAGAGGCAGGTACATAAACGGCAGTACAACGATGAGCTTCACAGATTATAACGAGACCACGATGACGAATGAATCCTTCACCACATGTCTGAATGATACCAACCTCGACTGCAGCCCAACGCTCTACAATGGATCAGACTATCAGCAGCTTCAGTTCAACGTCAACAAGTCGATAGGCGTGAACGATACTCTCGTGATCAGCTATCAGCTATGGGTGAACTCAACAGGAGATGTCATCATCGGTGGAAGCATCGATAACATCGGGGAGCTGATCGTTCCCGGAATTGGATCAGGTTACAGTATATACACAACCGATCCACCAGACTCAGATCCGATCGATAACCCACCGACGGCAGACTTTACAGCAGATAGCAAGTGGCAAAGTGGCATAGCAGATCCTGACTTTATCGTAAATCCAGGCGATGCAGTAACATTTGATGGTAGTAGCTCATGGGACGATCTTGCAATCGTGAACCACACATGGCTGATCAGCGAGGATGGGGTGGTGATCAACGCAAGCGGTGTAATATCGGGCTATCCTGGAACGTACGTTTACAGCAACTTCACGAACACGACAGCAACCTATACGATCAACCTCACAGTCAGGGATATATCCAATCATACAGACACTGAATCAAAGACGCTTAAAGTCACAAACTCATGCAGCATCTCACTCTCAGCATCCCCAACAGAGATCTATGCAAACGGCGGCAGCTCGAACCTTACAGCAACGCTTACAAATGGTACAGGCTCAGCGATACAGGGTGTTACAATCACGTTCAGCCAGCCACTGGGGACATTTGGAATCTTCAACTCCTCAACAGATACAACAGACAGTGCAGGTGATTCGATGGTTCTCTTTACTGCAGGAAGCACGGTTGGCATCGCGACAGTGAAGGCAGCAACACCTGGCTCAGCAACAACACAACCATGGTTCTATGCAACAAGCGATAGCACATACTACAACTACGACGATGCAACAACAAACATTACAATCCTCCCATCAGGTCAGATCACACTCAGCTGATCTGGTGGGATTTTATTTTTCAACGAGTCTAATAACAGAATTCTGAGTGTCTTCACGTCGCA
This sequence comes from Candidatus Syntrophoarchaeum caldarius, assembly GCA_001766815.1. Classification (NCBI taxonomy): domain Archaea; kingdom Methanobacteriati; phylum Halobacteriota; class Candidatus Syntropharchaeia; order Candidatus Syntropharchaeales; genus Candidatus Syntropharchaeum; species Candidatus Syntropharchaeum caldarium. Next base: position 332,691 of record LYOS01000002.1, on the reverse strand, counting down.
TGCGTTCTCTCTACAAAACATTATCCTTCTGGTACCTTTCGAAGCTCTGAAAAGAGAATTTGCTGAGTACAGTCTTCCAGATGAAATTCTTACAGATCATGGAACGCAGTCTGTTGCAGAGGAGAGCAGAGTGAAACTAATTTCGGGATACCACACTCCGCCCAGAAAATCCAAAATTTAATAAACAATTATAGTTAGAATGATTGTTTGTGATGCCATATTTGATAGTCCTCCAGCTAATCCCTGCCTTTATTTTAATATTGTTTGGACTTGTCAGGCAAAAGAAATTCCAGCCATACTTGGACATGTTATTGATGATACTTCCCGCAACTTTCTTCTATGGAATGATCATGAGCAACTTGCCAGAAGGAGGTTTCCAATGGTATTTTTATTTTCTTGCAAAAACAATTTTATTTCTCTTACCTGGACTTGTAATCATAAAATTGAGAAAGTATAAATTAAGTGACTTTGGTATAACCATAAACAGATTGAAATTAAGCATTCTCCTCGGTTTTGGCATTCTGATAATTACATCGATCACCAATGCAATAATATTTTCACTTAAAGGATACATTTTCTCGCCTCTATTCCTACTATGGAGTATCCCGTTATTTTTCGATGCTTTTAATGAGGAATTCATGTTTAGAGGAGTCTTTTTCTTTTTTGCACTAAAAAACACTGAAAATTTGATACTCTCCTACATCGTTTCAATGATTCTTGCATTTGCATGGCATCCAGAATTTACTATCTTCAGAATGATTCCTGTATTTGTTCAGGGTACATTATTATGCTATCTTTTGTATAAATCAGAAAACATCTTTGGTGCCTGGATTAGCCATGGTCTTAACAGAACCTCAGCTTTTGTTCTGGCGCAGCTATTAACAAAGCTTTAAACAGGGGTGGAGGACAACTCTCGCCAGCTTTTCCTTTAGAAAGGATGTTGCACTTTGGCCTGGTGCTGGCGCATATACTTAACTTTCGAGCAATGCCGTTCAATAAAAAAGCTTCTGACCCAAAAACAAACCTTCTACAGAATATTTTTCCTTGCACCCAATTTCAGTTAACCGATACAATGCCCCGGCCGGGACTCGAACCCGGGTCGAAAGCTCCGCAGGCTCTCAGGATATCCGCTACCCTACCGGGGCGATATTTGCTTTATCTCAAATCAACGATCTCAGTATCACCAGGGCCTGTTGATAGAAGCTTGAACGGTACACCAACATCCTTCTCTGCCATACTCACAAACTCTTTCACTTTATCAGAGAGCTTATCATAATCGGTCACGCCCCTCACTGCAGGATCGAGTCGATCAAGCCCTGTTATGGCGATACACGTTGCACCATTTATCATCGCAGAGTACCGTGCAAACTTACCGTCCCAGTAACCGATACGCCGCCTTCGTTTTGTAACCGTCCCATACTCAACGATGCCAAGCTTCTCTGACTCTTCCAGGCTCATCTCGGTCTCAAATGGTCCCTCCCCAACTCTTGTCGGGAATGCCTTGAATACCACGATAACTTCATCGATCTTCGTGGGTCCAACACCCACATCTGCTGCGATCTGGGATGCGGTGGTATCTTTCGTTGTAACAAAGGGGTATGTCCCGTAGAAGAGTGAGATACCAAAACCCTGAGAGCCTTCAAGGATCACAAACTCTCCACGATCGATCGCCTCATTCACCTCAAGCGGGACATCAGTTATAAACTCGGCGAGAGCCTCGATATCTTTTGCCTGAAGTGCAGATCGCATCACTCGCTCAACATTTGCAGGACCGCACCCTGTCCCTGTTGTTCCAATTTTATCCTTAAGCCTTGCATCGCTTTTATCCATCTCTATATGCTTCTGTTCAATGATCGAGCAGCGCTTATCAACCTTCAAGCGCTCACGTACCCTGTGTCCGATCCTGTTTATCTCATCAAACAGCACGTCAGGATTTACAAGCACCCCTGTACCGATCATGAGTCTTGCAGGCTCATAGATGAAACCAGATGGCACCATTCGTACACCAAAAGACTCTTTTCCGGAGATCACGGTGTGACCAGCATTTGGGCCAACCCCACCCCTTGCGATTATCGATGGATCATCACTCTCTGCGACATGTGCCACGATCTTGCCTTTTCCTTCGTCCCCGAAGAATCCGCCAACGATTACTGTGCATCCCATAGAACCAACCTTTAAAATCTCATATGACCTTCTATAAATAATGAGCGATCTTATCCTGAAAAATGCGAGGGCGTACATCGAGGGAGGACTCGTTGATACAGATATAAGGATTGAGGATGGCAAAATTGTAGAGATAAAAAAAGATCTACACGGAGAACATGATTTACTGCTTGACCTCAAAGGTCTCATCCTTTTACCAGGTGCGATAGACGTCCATGTTCACATGCGAGATGGAAAAGAAGCATACAAAGAGGACTGGTTCACAGGCACATCATCGGCGGCTGCAGGCGGTGTTACGACGGTGGTTGACCAGCCAAATACCGATCCACCGATAATAACACGAAAAAGGCTCGATGAACGGATAAGTAAAGCCTCATCGCAGGCTGTTGTAGATTTTCTGATAAACGGTGGTGTTGAGAAATTAGAGAATTTCAGAGAGCTTTATGAGGGGGGTGTGAGGGCGTTTGGTGAGATCTTCCAGTACAGATTTGAGCCTGATTCACTGAAAGCAATTCTTGATAAGATCTGGGAGCTTGGAGCGATTGCGACAATTCATCCTGAGAAGAAGCGTTGTGTTGAGAAAGATCCGCTTCGCCCTCCAGTATGTGAGATTGAGGGGATAAAAGACGTGCTTTCTCTAAACAGATGGGGCAGGATGCACTTCTGCCATGTAAGCGTTCCGCAAGGTGTTGATCTTATTAAATCAGGAGGAGGCGGTGCAACGCTTGAGGTCACGCCGCACCATCTCTTTCTGTGTGATAAAGATCGTGATCGGCTTGGGGGTTATGGATGGATGAATCCACCATTGCGATCGGATGCTGATAGAAAGGGACTATGGGAGCGAGTCGATAGTATCGATATCATCGCCTCAGATCATGCTCCACACACCCATGGAGAGAAGCTGGGGGATGACCCTCCACCGGGTGTCCCTGGAGTTGAGACGATGGTACCGCTTATGCTCCGTGAGGTAAAAGAGGGAAACTTGAGTCTTAAACGCCTCGTTGAGCTTGTATCAGAGAGACCTGCATCGATCTTTGGTCTTGGTAAGTACGGAAAGTGTGGGATAAATGTTGGCTCTGATGCAGACCTGATTGTGGTTGATATGCAGGAGGAGAAAGTTATACGAGGAGATGAACTCCACAGTAAATGCAGATGGACACCGTATGAGGGTATGATCGGGATATTCCCGCAGATGACGCTTGTGAGGGGTGAGGTTGTGTATGAGGCAGGAGCCGTGATAGGAGGGTCGGGGCGTTATCTCCCGAGTTTATCCCATTTTGACCGCTGGTAGAGTATCACGAGAACCGCGATGATGATCAGTGCAAGAACACCATAGATCACGTATTTTTTTGTGCGTGCACCTGATTCAAGTTTTTCCACCTTCTCATACGCCATGTTGGCATAGTATGTGGCGTTATGAGCGGCATCAATCGATGCATTGAGGTCTTCTGGATAGTAATCATTTGCATCGGCTAAGTATCGTTCTGCCATCTTCAGATCGTCCTCTGCATCCGATGTATCCATCGTTGAGTTCTGGATTGCCTGCTTTGCGCGTTCGATCGCTTTTTTCGACTCATCGATGACGTTTACAACCTTTTGTATCTCGCTGCTTGTGACTATTCGTTTCTCAACCAGAACCGTATAGTCGTTTGTCGTTGTGTTCTCATCTATCCTTGCGATCAGGATCTCTTTTTGAAACTCGATATTTGGTGCTTTTCCTGTAAGTCCTATCACCACAGTCTCTGCTGAGTGGTTAATTAAAAGTGGTTCTCCCTCATTATACGCAACAGGCACCCCATCCACGGTAACACTCCACTGTGGTGCGTCAAGCTCCGAGTAGCAGAAGAATTTTGATTCATTAATCTCCTTGCTGAAGTTTGTGAGCGTGATCGTTGCCCAGACATTCTCCCCGAACTGGATCACACCCTCTGGTCTCATCTCGTATGAGACATCGACAAACCTTGACTGAGGGTAAGGATCTTCGAGTGCGAGTGCTGGTGCAATCATGACCGAGACGATGATCAAACTCAATACTCCTCTGCTTATCTTATCTATATTCATCCATATCCCCTTCCATCAGAATAACGGCTTTAAATCATCATGCCAGAGCGACTTGTGCTTCTCGTTCTTTGTCTCATCAAACTCCTGGATGTTCTTCTGTGCTTCTGTAGCCATCTCCTGAAGTTGTTTTATTCGTGGAACATCTGTAACGCCCGAGAATACAGCCACTGCTGCAACATAGTTACTCCTGGGAACAGGATAGTCACCGCCACGCACTTCAGTCCCGTGTATCATCTCTTCGATCCAGAGTTTTGACTTCTCGATGCCTTTTTTGTTCAGTGCATCGTGTGGACCTGCTATCACAAGCAAAGCCCGCTCAGCACTTGTGATATCACACGGGAGTGTAAGTCTACCCATAACAGCTCTTCTTGTGAGTGACGTAATCTTTGTAGTCGTATCAAGCGAATCGAGTGAGCTTTTCTCCTTCTTTAAACGTTTAAACAAACCTTTACTGGAAGTATTTCCCACTTCTTCGACAGCGTAACCGACCGTTGATATTCCGCCACCCCTCAGTGTATTGATTATCTCTGAGGAATCTACAACAACCTGCCCAACGTCCTCGGACTCACCTGCCCCAAAGAGTATCCCAAACCGTCTCACGATCTCCTCATTCATGAATGCATATGCATCCTCGAGGTTTGATCCTTCCTTTTTCCACGGATCGTTATCAAAGATGAAAAGGTTGTCAACCTCCTTTACAAAGGTCATCAGGCTCCTTGCAGCGTTCAGTGAGTAAAGCCCCCCCTCATCCTTGGCAGGAAGTACTCCAAGACCATATACAGGCTCGCTGTACAGTTTCTTCAATCGCCTTGCAAGTACAGGTGCCCCTCCAGACCCTGTTCCTCCTCCAAGACCTGCAACAATTAGAAATGCATCAACTTCATGTGTCCCCCTTCGATCTATAGCACTCTGGATTGTGTAAATCTCCTCTGCCGCGACCCTTGCACCCATCTCGTTATCTGCTCCAACACCATGTCCTTTAACATTGACAGCAGATTCGCCAATGAGTATCCGATCTTCCATCGGGATAGTATTCAATCCGAGAAGGTCTGATTTAGCAGTATTGATTGCGATTGCACGAATAATGCAATTGTGACGGGACTTTTTGTCATATTCAAGGAAGAGATCAACGATCTTTCCTCCGCCCTGTCCAAAACCGATTAAAAATATCTTCACACGACATCTCTCCTAAGATTGACGATATCACTCACCCTTCAAGATTTGAATAAGCACTGGAGGTATATAAAGGTTCTTTCATTGATTGGTATGAGTGAGGATAGTAAGCCCCCTTCTGTTTTAAGCGGCATCTGTCTATGCGCACTACTTGGGTATCTGCTGGACTCATCATCTACCCAGATTGGCTTGCACCCACGAGGATTCGCCGTTTCATCAACATTCGGGCGACCTCAGCATTTCTGCATCATTGCATTGACCCGATGTCGTATCGTTTCTGTGCCAGTGCCAGGACTCTCGCCCTACACCTTCTGGTGTTCGTGCATCCAGGTGGTGGGGGGACTTTCCTCAGCCAGCTCAAAAACATGAGCCTACCGACAGCCGCTCATCCTCTCTCAAAGATATATTAGAGGGATATAATATAAAGTATTTTCATTGCAAAAAATATTTAATGAAGCTATGAATAAAAAGAGTGGAGGCGTTTGTTTGAGTTCAACGATAACAGGTTCTGAAGCAATCCTGAAAGGTCTTGAGATCGAGGGAGTGGAGATTGTATTCGGATACCCTGGAGGAGCAGTCCTGCCACTCTATGATGCGATATACAACTCCAATATACGCCACATTCTTGTCAGGCATGAACAGGGAGCGGCCCATGCCGCAGATGGTTATGCAAGGGCAACAGGACGCGTAGGTGTCTGTATCGCAACATCAGGACCGGGAGCCACGAACCTTGTGACAGGTATCGCAAACGCATACATGGATTCAATCCCGGTTGTTGCTATCACAGGGCAGGTGCTGACAACATCAATCGGGAACGACGCATTTCAGGAGATCGATATCAGAGGGATCACTCTCCCAATCACAAAGCATTCGTACTTAATTAAAAGCGCGGTAGAGATCCCTCGCGTGATCAGAGAAGCATTCTATATCGCATCCACTGGTAGAAAAGGACCTGTGCTGATCGATCTTCCAAAAGATGTTCAGGTCGAGGAGTTTGAACTCGACGAGCGACTCTTCACGCGGGCTGTGAAACTTCGAGGATACAAACCCACGATAAAAGGACATGCACGCCAGATTAAAAAAGCAGCAGAACTAATTGCAAATTCAAAGAAACCAATTCTCTATGCTGGAGGCGGAATTATTGCATCAGGTGCTTCAGAAGAGCTTGTGGAGCTTGCAGAGCTTATGAAGATACCTGTTACAACCACACTGCTTGGAATTGGTGCATTTCCGGTGGATCATCCCCTTGCGCTTGGGATGGTTGGGATGCACGGTACAAAGTATGCAAACTATGCAATCTGTGGTGCAGACCTTATCATCGCGGTGGGGGTGCGGTTTGATGATCGTGTTGCGACAGATCCTTCACAGTTTGCAAAAAATGCAAAGGTCATACACATCGATATAGACCCTGCTGAGATCGGAAAGATTGTGATACCAGACGTTCCGATTGTGGGTGATGCAAAAAATATCCTGCGGGCGTTGATCGATCGGCTTAAAAAGGTTAAACCCCACACCAGCGAATGGTTAGATCTGGTTCAGCGTTGGAAGATAAAATATCCGCTCAGGTACAATCCTGATGATGGACTTAAGCCACAGTTTATCATCGAGAAGATCAATGAACTTGCCCCTGATGCCATCATTGTCACAGAGGTTGGACAGAACCAGATGTGGGCAGCACAGTACTTCAGATATACCAAACCCCGAACCCTCCTCACGTCAGGCGGGCTTGGGACGATGGGATACGGTTTGCCTGCTGCAATCGGTGCAAAGGCCGGGTTGCCAGATCGACTGGTGATCGATATTGCAGGGGATGGAAGTTTCATGATGAAGTGTCAGGAACTTGCAACAGCGGTTGAGAATCACATACCGATCAAGGTTATGATATTGAACAATCAGTACCTCGGGATGGTTCGCCAGTGGCAGGAACTCTTCTTTGAGAGACGCTACTCCTGTACCGACATTCAATCCAGGACTGACTTTGTAAAGCTCGCAGAGGCGTTTGGTGCCGTTGGAATGCGGGTTAAAAGCCCAGCAGAGGTGGTTCCAGCACTTGAGAAAGCCTTTGAGATCGATGAGGTGGTTGTCATCGATTTCAGGATTGCACGGGAGGAGAACGTCTTTCCAATGGTGCCTGCTGGTGAACCACTCGATGAGATCATCGAGCCTGAAACAGTCTCTGAGAAGCTCCTTTTATCCAGTGAAAAAGAGGCACTGGAGGTTGAGTGAGATGGTGAAACATACGCTCACCGTCCTCGTTGAGAACACACCAGGTGTTGCAGCGCGTGTCACAGGACTTTTTACGAGGCGTGGATTTAACATCGACAGCATAAATGCGGCGATAACAGATAAACCAGATATTTCTCGACTTACTATCGTTATCACAAGCGATAGAGAGGGGGGAGAGCGACAGCTTGAGCAGATAACAAAACAGCTCAATAAATTGATTGATGTCATAACGATCAAGGATATCACGGCGTATGAGTCGATCGAGCGGGAGCTTGTGCTGATCAAAGTTGATGCAGCACCCAAGAAGCGGGCTGAGATACTTCAGATCGTCGAGATATTCAGGGCAAAGACCGTTGATATCGCCCCGGAGTCGATGATCATCGAGGTCACAGGGGATGAAGATAAGATCGAGGCGATGCTCACATTGTTATCTGATTTTGGTATAAAAGAGGTTGCACGCACAGGTAAGGTTGCAATGGTCAGGGGTGCAAAGACGCTTTGAGCTGTAGTTTTTTCAGTCTACAATTCTTGCGACCCCGACAACCTGATCTCCGTCACCATTCCCGAGGCGCATGATCCGCACTCCCTGGGTGTTCCTGCCGATCACCCGGATATTATCGACACGCTGGCGTATTACAAGCCCCTTCTGTGTTGTTATCATGATCTCATCATCATCTTTAACCGCGATGATCCCTGCAACCAGGCCATTTCGCCTCGTCGTAATGATGTTTATGACTCCTTTACCACCTCTTCTGTGAAGTGGGTACTCCTCAAATTTGGTTCGCTTGCCATATCCATTTGTGGTCACTGTCAGAAGCGTTTCATCCTCGTTCACAATAACCATGCTTATAACGCTATCTCCTTCATCAAGCCTGATGCCTCTGACCCCACGCGCTGTTCTTCCCATGGGTCGAACATCTGATTCTGAGAACCTTACCGCCTTGCCAAACCGTGATCCGAGTATGATCTCAGAGCTACCATCTGTGGATTTGACACCAACGACCTCATCACCTGTTTTCAGGCCGATCGCTATCTTTCCAGCTTTTGTTACATTCTCAAACGCAGATGCCACTGTTTTCTTCACCATTCCAGATTTGGTTGCAAAGAAGAGATAATGTTCCTCGTCAAAATCTGCTATTCTCGAGATCGCAACCACTCGTTCACCCTGATCAAGATTCAGGAGGTTTATAATCGGCTTACCTCTTGTCTGGCGGGTTCCTGCGGGTATCTCATAAACCTTGAGCCTGAATACACGGCCCCGATTTGTGAAGTACAGAAGAAAATCGCGCATCGACGCCGAGAATATATCCTCGACAAAGTCCTCCTCCTTTGTCTCCATCCCGATCACGCCCTTTCCACCTCGCCCCTGACTTCTGAATGTGTCAGTGGGCATCCGTTTTATATATCCAGCGTGTGTGATCGCTATTATCATCGGTTCATCAGCGATCAGGTCCTCGATCTCAATCTCGCCTGAGGTATGAATTATCTCGGTTCTTCGTTCATCACCATAGTTTGTCTTAAGTTCCCGCAGTTCGTCCCCGATGATCGCAGTAATCTTGGTCTCATCTGCAAGTATACCCTCAAGATGCTCGATCTGCTTTGTCAGCTCTTTATGCTCATCCTCGAGCTTCTGTTGTTCAAGCGCAGTCAGGCGCTGAAGTCGCATATTGAGGATTTCTTTTGCCTGAATTTCTGAGAGCTTCAGCAGATCCTGTAGCGTCACTCTCGCACGCTCGGCGTTCTCGGATGATTTAATAATCTTTATCACTCGATCTATATCCGAAAGCGCAATTAACAACCCTTCAACGATGTGAAATCGATTCCTTGCTTTTTTCAGGTCAAACTCGGTTCTTCTTCTGATAATTTCTCGCCTGTGTGCGATATAGTGTGATATGATCTGCTTAAGCCCAAGCACCTCTGGTACACCATCAACGATTGCCAGATTGATGATGCCATATCCTACCTCCATCTCAGTGTGTTTGTAGAGCTGATTGAGGACGATATTGGGATTTACACCACTCTTAAGCTCGATCATGATGCGCATGCCATTTTTGTCTGACTCATCCCGCAGATCCCTGATTCCTTCGATCGTTTTATCCCTGGTAAGCCCTGCGATCTTCTCGATCAGTCTTGATTTGTTCACCTGATATGGAATCTCTGAGACGATGATCTTTGCGTACTTTCCTCCATTCTCGATGGCTGCTTTTGCACGAATTTTGATGCTACCCCTGCCTGTTTCATATGCGTTCCTCACACCCTCAACACCCATTATGATTCCGCCCGTGGGAAAGTCGGGTGCAGGAATTGCCTTCATAATTTCAGTTGTTGTAACCTCTGGATTCTCGAGAACCATCAAAATTCCATCAACAACTTCTGAGAGGTTGTGAGGTGGCATATTGGTCGCCATTCCAACAGCTATCCCTGAAGATCCGTTTATGAGCAAATTTGGAAGCATAGCAGGGAGAACCACAGGTTCCTGCAGCGTTTCATCAAAGTTGGGTGTAAAATCAACCGTCTCTTTCTTGATATCCACGAGCATCAGTTCAGCGATCTTTGCAAGCCGTGCCTCCGTGTATCGCATCGCAGCAGCGCTGTCACCATCAACCGATCCAAAATTCCCCTGTCCATCGATGAGCGGATAGCGGAGCGAAAAATCCTGCACCATCCTGACCAGTGCATCATAGACTGCGATATCACCATGAGGATGGTACTTACCGAGAACATCACCGACGATCCTGGCAGTTTTCCTGTATGGCTTATCTGAGGTAAGCCCCATATCATACATTGCATAAAGGATTCTGCGATGAACCGGCTTCAGGCCATCCCTCACGTCTGGTAGCGCCCGTCCTATGATGACGCTCATCGCATAATCAATGTAAGAACGCTTCATCTCGTCTTCTATGCTGACCGGTATTACGCGCTCTGAGACTACCATTTAAATGAAACTACCTGTTGAATCTACTTAAAGGTTCTGAAAGGAGGGGGTGAAACAAAATACAAATATGGTCAACACAATACTCAGCCGTATGGAAGATGCGAGTATTGACCGATGGATGGAGTTTTTGAGGAAGTATTATGAAGAGGATGTACGGAGGTTATCTGTCTATTATCCCGATGAGATGAGCCTCAATGTTAATTTTCAGGATATTGAGCGATTTGATCCCTCACTTGCATACGAGCTTATTGAGAACCCCACCGAAATCCTGCACGCAGCAGAGGAGGCGCTTCGAAAGAGTGATCTCTCAACAGGTGGGGAAATGCCCGATGCGCACATCAGGGTGACAAAGCTTCCAAAAAAACTCCCGATAAGGAGCATACGGGGGCAACACATCAACAAATTCATAGCAGTTGAAGGGCTGGTGCGGACAGTTGCAGATGTGCGACCAAAGGTAAGGGTGGCCCACTTTGAGTGTATGAAATGTCACGTCGTCAATAAAGTTATACAGCAGGGGCTTATATTCCGAGAGCCAAGAACCTGCGGTGAAGGCACGGAGGATGAGGGCTGCAAGAGCAGTGGTAAAATATTCAGATTTTTGAAGGATAAGTCCGCGTACATCGATGCACAGAGGATCAGAATACAGGAGTATCCAGAGAATTTACGTGGTGGTGAGCAGCCGCAGACGCTTGATATCGAAGTTGAGGAGGATATAACAGGTATGGTAATGCCAGGGGATCGCATCATCATCAACGGTATTCTGCGCTCATATCAGCGGCGGAGCAAGACCGGGGTGCGATCACCAGTATTTGAGATCTATCTTGAAGGAATATCGATCGAGAGAGAAGAACAGGAGTTTGATGAGCTTAAAATCACCAAAGAGGATGAAGAGGAGATAAATAAGTTAAAAAACGATCCAGATATCTATGATAAGATAATATCCTCTATAGCACCTTCTATATTTGGTTACGAGAACATTAAAGAGGCGATGGCACTTCAGCTATTCTCTGGGGTTGCAAAAGATCTTCCTGATGGTGGGAGAATCAGGGGGGATATTCATACGCTTGTGGTGGGTGATCCAGGAATTGCAAAGTCACAACTCCTGCGCTATGCCGCTAAACTTGCTCCCCGTGGTATTTACACATCTGGAAAGAGCACAACAAGTGCAGGCCTGACCGCAACCGCTGTGAGGGATGAGTTAGGAGATGGTAAGTGGACGCTTGAAGCTGGGGCGCTTGTTTTGGCTGATAAAGGACTTGCTGCGGTTGATGAGATAGATAAGATGGATAAGAAAGACCAATCCGCGCTGCATGAGGCTATGGAGCAACAAACAGTTTCTGTGGCAAAGGCAGGTATTATAGCAACGCTGAAATCAAGATGTGCACTTCTTGGTGCTGCAAACCCAAAATACGGAAGGTTTGATCGATATGAGCCGATAAGCGTACAAATTGAGATGTCGCCCACGCTTTTATCACGGTTTGATCTCATATTTACACTAACGGACGACCCAGACGAGGTGCTCGATACAAAAATCGCAGAGCACATCCTCAAATCCCATCACGCTGGTGAACTGAAAGCAAGAGGTGTCGATAGTGAGGATGACCTGGCGAACGTCCCGCAGATCTCACCAGATCTTCTCAGAAAGTACATCGCATACGCACGGCGAAACATCTTCCCTGTTATGACGACAGAAGCACAGGAGAAGTTCAAACAATTCTATGTGGATCTGCGGTCTCAGGGTATCGGTTCTGATGCGCCTGTTCCCGTCACAGCAAGGCAGCTTGAGGCACTTGTGCGACTGGGTGAAGCGTGTGCACGGATGCGGTTGAGCGAGGAGGTAACAGAGGAGGATGCGAGTCGTATCATAAAGGTCGTAAAAGATAGTCTTCTGCAGGTGGGAGTTGATCCTGAGACAGGCAGGCTTGATGCCGACTGGATCGCTGTTGGAACAACAAAAACCCGTCGAGATCGTGCGAAGATCATACGAGATATCGTGCGCGGGTTGATAAAGGAACATGGTGGTGATGCATGCCCGATCGAGGAGGTTTATGAGCGTGCCGAGTCCAGTGGGATCGAGAGGCAGCGGGCAGAGGAGATTGTTGAGGGACTTCTGCGGGATGGGACATTTTTCAGCCCCAAGCACGGAATGATCGGACTGCCGTGAGGTGCGAAATGATACCTTGTGAGCTGGCAACCTTCTTTCAAGAAAAGTATTATATACAATCAGAGAGTTTTAACCAGTAATCAAGATAAAGCGGGGACGGGATGGGTATATTCAAAAAATTCAGGCGTAACATATCATATCTGATAAAGAAGCTCTTTAAGAAGGGAAGGACGCGCATCGGTATCTATGGACCGCCAAATGCAGGCAAGACCACGCTTGCAAATCGAATCCTGATGGACTGGACAAACGGCGAGGAGACATTTGGGGAGACATCTCATATCCCTCATGAAACACGGCGTGCAATGCGTAAGGAGGGTATTGCAATATGTGTGAATGGTGGGGTGGTTGAGCTCGATATCGTTGATACACCAGGTCTTGCAACCAAGATCGATTTTCATGACTTTATGAAGCAGGGTCTCAAAGAAGAGGAAGCCAAAAAACGCGCCAAAGAAGCGACAGAAGGTGTTATTGAGGCTATCAAGTGGCTTGAAGATCTTGACGGTGTTCTTCTTGTGATGGACTCAACCGAAGATCCATTTACGCAGGTGAACGTCGTTGTGATCGGAAATATGGAAGCAAGAAATCTACCATTGCTTGTTGTTGCAAATAAGATCGATCTATCGAGCGCCTCACCTCAGCGTATAGCAACCGCATTTCCTCAGCATCCCATGGTTGCGATATCGGCACTTGAGGGGGAGAACCTTGATGAGATGTATGAGGCGATAGCAGAAAGGTTTGGGTGATTGGATGAAAGATAAAGATATTCAACTTGATCTCATCTCTTATGATATGCTAAACGGGATGACCTCGATCGAGAAGACACGGATGATACTGGATCGGGTGCAGGAAGGGTCGATCGTCATACTGGAGCGTGGGCTTACCCCTGCTGAGGAAGCGACACTCATTGAGTATACAATGACCGAGATCAGGGATGACTTTCCAGGCATCGAGATCGAGAGCTATCCACCAGAGAAAAAAAGTGGCTGGCTGGAAAAGATTTTTGGAAAAGGCGCCGTTCACGAGCCGCGCCTTACGATAATAGGACCTGCAAACGAGCTTAAAACAATCTCAAAAGAGCGTGACTTTATCTCTGCGGTCATTTCAACAAAAAATAGGTAAGAAACAGCAGGTGTACCGCGTGGGACATAAATGCATCGGGTGTGGAAGAGTATTCGAGAAGAACGATGACGCAATACTTGCAGGCTGTCCGGATTGCGGATCGAATCGGTTCTTATTTATACGTGAAGGCGAGCGACCCCCTGAAAGAGAAGAGCGTCACGAGGCAGATATAGACCTGATCGAAAAGAAGTGTGCGCCTGAGGATATCGAGGAGATAATCGATAAGATCGAAGATGGAACTATAGAGCACGATTCAAGGCTCGAATCTGTCAGAATAATAGAACCTGGCTCTTATGAGGTTAATATTGAGGCATTGCTCGAGCGTGACGAACTCATCGTTGCCCTCAAGGGTGATGGTAGTTATGTGATCCATCTTTCATCGATGTTCTCGAGGCTTAAAGGGGGCAAGAAAGAGAAATGACAGCCCACGCTTTCTCGCACATCACGAATGATCGTGCAAAGATGGTGGACATCTCTGATAAAGCAGTGTCTGTACGCTCTGCCCGTGCGGTCGGTTCGATAAAACTCAGAGAATCCACGATCCAAAAAATTCGTGAAGGGCAGGTTGAGAAAGGAAATGTTCTCCTGACAGCACGGATTGCGGGGATTATGGCAGTCAAAAACACACCTCATGTGATCCCGCTCTGCCATCAGATTCCGATAACCGATGTTGATCTTGAATTTGATATTGAAGATGATCATATAACCGCATCAGCCACAGTAAAATCGGTTGGAAAGACAGGTGTTGAGATGGATGCACTCAATGGCGTATCCACCGCCCTTCTTACCATCTGGGATATGGTGAAGTCGAATGAGAAGGATGCAACTGGAAATTACCCTGAGACGCGAATAGAGGAAATCAGGGTAGAGTCAAAGGTGAAAGGGAATGCGTAGTATAAAGCTCAACGGTACTATAATCTCAGAAGAAGAACTTGATCGAGTTACAACTGTAAAATCGCTTGTTGAGAAGTTCGAGCCGATATTTGATCCCGATATGCTTGTGGTTGAGCGTAAAGGAGAGATAGAAGCCCGCACAGATAAATACACATTCACAACAACGAAGGGTAAGTTCCAGGCGAGAATGCGGGAAAAATGGCATCCAATATATGAGGCCTGGATCGGAAAAAAGGTTGAGATCATTGGAAAAAATGCTGTGATCTTCTCACCCGTGAGGCTGGATAGTGACACAAAGTACTCGGCAGCTTCAATCAGGCTCAAACGCGGAGATATTTTCCTTTTTAGAATCGGCTCAGGTGACCCTGAGACTTATCTCGGTATTGCACGCACTGAACACGAGGATCGACTATTTCTCCCACCAGATCCAGATGATGCAGTGATCGGGCGGGTGATAGGTGGCGGCAGAACAATTTTGCAGGATCTTGTGATCGATGATGTCATAAAGGAGATTGCACCCGAATATGCGATTGAGTCACTTCTTGACAGGCTCTCCTTAACCGATGTCGTCGAGGATGGCATGGAGATCTATACATCGATCGCTCTTGAGCTATCAGAGATGGCACCCTGCTCTGCAGAGTCATTCCTGGCATATTTAAGGAATAATAACGGATTTTTAACGGTGGATGAGGTCTCGAACAGTTACATTCGCTCGGTGAGTCCACCGATATTTGAGATAGGTGTTGAGAACAATCGCACATTCCGAGATCGGGGAATGGCGTTTCTCAGGAACGATGGCGATCGGAAAAACTCGATCTACTTCTACAAAAAGCTCAGGATGCCCCAGCACTACATGAACGCCTTTGGCACGGTCAGGTCAGGGATCGAACTCATTGATGTTGCAAGGCTTGGAGATAAGATAGCGGTTCATACAAATCCTGTACAGGTATTTCTCGTTGGTATGAGCCAGTATGAAGCAGAAAAACTCCTCGAAGAGATCGGTATCACACATATTAGAAAGGGTGAAGAGGCGGATGATGCGATCATCGTCTCACAGCAGCCAGATATGACTATCGAGATATTTAAGCAGGGAAAGGTCGAAACCGAAGCGATCGCACCTGATAATCTGCTGCGTGTGGAGTTGTTTGAGGAGGAGGCTCCTGAGACTGTTCATTATTTCAAGGACGTTACGGGCCTCTACCGAAATCATCGTGTTGGAAAACTCGTGGTTACCGGTGCAATCGAATCACTCATACTCTTCAGGGGTGGCGATCGGCGTGTGATGATCAAGCCCGAGAACACACCTGCCGAGGATGTGGGGTTTGAACGTGGGGTGATCGGTGTTACAAACATGAGCAGGCCCCATGAAGGCACGATCGGGATACGGCTCATTGACGACCCAGTATTTGGTCCGACAGGTGAGATTGCAGCCTCGACAAACGTCATTGGAAGGGTGGTTTCAGGGCTTGAGATACTCGATGGCGTCAGGAAAGGGGATGTTTACTTTCTGGATGTGACACCAGCCAGAAATTCCTGATCACATTGTGATATTTTATCCTAATGTGCGCATGAACCTGTGGATTTAATGTAGATTAGATTTAGATATTTCTACATGATAACCTCTATTCATGGTTGGTGATGCAAAAACAAACCACGTGGTTTGTCTGTTCTGTGGCAAACCTGTAAAAACGCTTGATGTAGACGGTGGAGGTGTGGTAAGTTTTTGTACTGACTGTCTCCAGAAGCTTGAGGATGCAGATCTTGTTGAGATCGAGCGGGATCTTGTGAGGCTTAAAAAATCGCTCATCGAAGTTATCATCGGCTACCCGCGGTCAAGAACTGATCAGGCTTAATTTGTGAAGAGGAGGTTTGAACCCCTTTTCCTCCTCTTCCTCCATTCCTTGTTTAAATCCCTGATACAAGATCGAGAAGCACTGCTTTTGGATCTGTTGCTTTTACAACACCCGATGCAAGCAGCACACCCGCTGTGCCAAGTTCTATGGCCGCTTTAACATCCTCACCGGTCGAGATCCCTGCACCACAGAGCACCACAACATCTTTGTTTATCTCTTTGACCCGCTGGAGACTGCCTGTGACAATATCAGGATCTGCCTTTGATACAGGTACGCCGGTTCCAATCAGCTCAGGCGGCTCGATCGCAATCATATCGGGATTAAGGGCTGCTCCTGCCGCGCTCACCTGAATGTTGTTTGTGCACAGAACACTTGTAAGTCCGAGTGCGCGAGATCTCGTGATCAGTGCATCTATATCGGCCAGCTTAAGACGGTGCTCGGCATGGTTGATGAGCGTGCCCGCTGCCCCCGCTGCCTTTGCAGCTTCGGGAAGTGCCCATCCTGTTGCACCCCCCACGTCCTTCAGATCAATATGCTGGGCAAAACAGGGAACATCCGTCTGATGGGCGATAAAGCCAAGATCAAACTGCTGTGGACAGATCACTGTAGTTATACCACTCTCTTCAGTCACTTCTTCACACGCTTTTGCAAGAGCAAGTCCCTTATCCCCCATTGACTCGCTGTACGCCTTGACGTTCAGGATAATAACGGGTGTCTTTATCTTTGTCATGTGGAGAGATCGTTCTCACAGTAATTATAGGTAACGATGTAAAAGAAGCCAGCAACTACACATTATAAAAAGAATGATGGAGAATCTATGAGAGGAGATATATGCATGAAAGCCCTGATCGAGCGTTTTATCGAGGAGGATCTCTCAGGTTACATCGAATTTCTACCAGAGATCGAAGCAAGAGCTGTGGTCACCGTGAGAGAAAATGGGGTGATTTCTGGTATATCAGATGCCATTGCGGTCTTTGAATACTTTGGGGTCAGTGCCAGGACGTGGTTTGAGGATGGAAACAGGATCACGAAGGGTGATTTGATCCTGGAGGCAGAAGGAGATGCTCGTGGGATCTTGAAGGCTGAAAGGCTTTCTCTCAATATCCTTGGAAGAATGAGTGGTATTGCAACACTCACCGCGCGTTTTGTTGAGCGGGCAGGTGGCGTTAAGATTGCAGGAACAAGAAAGACCACACCAGGGTTCAGGATATTTGAGAAGCGTGCGATAATTGCAGGAGGAGGCGATCCTCACCGGTTCAACCTCGCTGATATGGTGATGATAAAAGAAAATCACATCTCGCTTTTTGGGCTTGAAAGGGCGATTGAACTCGGAAAGCAGGCGAGTTTCACAAAGAAGGTTGAGGTTGAGGTTTCAGCGCCAGAGGATGCAGTGAGGGCGGCAGAGCTTGGGGCCGACGTGATAATGTTTGATAATATGCCGCCCGATAAGATTCGTGAAACGATGGCGATGCTCGAGGCGCGTGGTTTGCGGGATCACATCCTCTTTGAGGCATCGGGCGGGATCACACTTGAGAACATCACAGAATACGCAGAGAGCGGTGTTGACATAATTTCTGTGGGCGCAATCACACATCATGCACCCTGGCTCGACTTCAGTCTGAAAATCGTTTAGCTGCCGTAACAAACTTCTTAACTTTTTCTGGATCTTTACTACCGCCGGTCTCAACTCCTGATGCTGTATCAACGCCAAACGGTTCAACAGTCTTGATTGCATCGGCAACATTCAGGTGATCAAGCCCTCCTGCAAGTATGACTGGAATGGGCGATCTTTCAGTGATTACCCTGCTTATACTCCAGTCATGGACCTTTCCTGTGCCGCCGCTTTTTAGAGCGGTCTTTGTATCAAGCAAAATAAAGTCAACGATTCCGTCCATCTCACAGAGGTCAGATATCAGCTTATACGGATCTGTATCTGCATCAATCCCGATCACCTTTATGAGATCCACCCCTGTCTCTTCTTTGATCCTGGCTAAAGCATCAACGTCCATCTCACAGTGAATCTGAGCCATATCTGGCCTTACTGTATCAAGTATACTGACCGCTTCATCAACACTCTCTGGCATCAAAACAGCAACAGAGAGTATCTCCTCTGGCACAGATGCGACAAGCGATGCTGCCGTCTCCCTCCTGATCTTTCGCGGTGTCTTAACCGGCACCTCCACGATGAACCCTGCAGCATCGGGTGATGCACCGATCACAACCTCAAGATCCTTTCTCGTCTTTATACCACAAATTTTTACAAAAGTCATCCAAACTCAATCATCTCATTGAGTTTTGCGATTCCTCGCCCTTCGTCAATGAGGTTCTCAGCGATCTCGATCCCTTCTTTAATATCCGATGCTTGCCCACCGATATATAGCCCTGCAGAAGCATTCAAGAGGACAATATCGCGCATAAAGCCTTTTCTCCCATTCAATATCTCAAGCATCATCTTACAGTTATATTCAGCATCTCCTCCTTTGAGATCTTCAAGCTTTGCCTTTCTGAGACCATAATCTTCGGGTGTGATCCTGAAGGATGCAATATCACCGTTTTTAAGTTCAATGATATCTGTTGGACCTGTTGTTGTGATCTCATCAAGCCCTGAACCATGAACAACAAGCGCATGTTCTGATCCGAGTTCTCTTAAAACCTCTGCCATTTTCGTGCATAGTTCGGGATTAAAGACTCCAATCACCTGTTTTTTCACATTTGCGGGATTTGTGAGTGGACCCAGGATATTGAATACTGTTCTGACGCCGATCTCACGTCTTATGGGGGCAACACGCTTCATCGAAGGGTGAAAGATCGGAGCAAGCATAAACCCGAACCCAACCTCTTCTATCATCCTGGTGACTTCTTCAGGACCAAGATCGATCCTGACGCCAGCAGCCTTCAGTATGTCAGCGCTACCACACTTCGACGTGATCGAGTAGTTTCCATGTTTTGCAACCCCTACACCACTGGATGCAACGATAATTGCTGCTATGGTGCTGATATTGATTGTATGTGAACTATCCCCGCCAGTTCCACAGGTATCGATCAGGACTGGAACGTCGGGATTGATCGATCTGGACTTTGCCTTCATCCCTTTTACAAGTCCCGCTATCTCAGATGTGGCCTCTCCCTTAAGCTTCAAACCGATCAGAACAGATGCTATCTGGCTGTCTGTGGCAGAGGTCAGGATCTGATCCATCATATCTGCTGCCTCATCGACCGAGAGATCGTTACCCGATGTTATCTTCTCGATGTATTGTTGCATGTACTCATCCAACCTTTGGCAAATTCTCAAGCGCCCGCTTTACAAGTTCTGCTGGATATTCATAATCCACGAGTTTTCCTTCAAAATATGCATCATACGATGAGAGATCAAAGTGTCCATGTCCTGAGTTCAAGAAGAAGATTGTCTTCTCTTCTCCCGTCTCTTTACACCTTTTAGCCTCATCGATCACACCTTTTACTGCATGTGCGGTCTCAGGTGCGATTACAAAACCTTCAGTATGAGCAAAGAGCATGGCTGCATCAAATATATCGGTTTGATGGTAAGCCTCAGCACGTATGTAGCCATCCTTTGTGAGCCGTGATAAAAGTGGTGAATCGCCATGATATCTCAGTCCGCCTGCATGTATTTTTGGTGGTATGAAGTCATGACCGAGCGTGTACATCTTAACAATCGGTGCAAGCCCGACCGAGTCACCAAAGTCATACTCATACAGCCCTTTCGTGAGTGTTGGGCATGCTGCAGGCTCACACGCAACAACATCCAGATCTTTTCGCTCACCCCTGAGTTTATCGCCCAGAAACGGGAAGGCTGCACCAGCAAAGTTGCTTCCGCCACCAACACAACCATAGATTGCATCAGGGTACAGATCAATCTTTGCAAATTGCTGCTTTGCTTCGAGTCCCATAATCGTCTGGTGCAGTACCACATGGTTCAGGACAGAGCCGAGCGTGTAGTGAGAATTTTCGTTCGTGGCTGCATCCTCGACTGCTTCTGAGATCGCAACCCCAAGACTCCCTGGCGAGTCAGGGTCTTTTTCAAGGAGTTTTTGTCCAGTCTGCGTTCTGTTGCTTGGTGATGGAACAACCTCTGCGCCCCATATATGCATAAGACTCTTTCTGTACGGTTTCTGCTGGTAACTCACCCTGACCATGTACACCATACACTCAAGGTCAAAGAGTTTTGTCGCAAACGCCAGTGATGACCCCCACTGTCCTGCACCTGTCTCAGTTGTAAGCCGTTCAATGCCTTCTTTCATGTTGTAGTAAGCCTGAGCAATCGCAGTGTTTGGTTTATGACTACCAGGTGGGCTAACCCCTTCCCATTTGTAGTAGATCTTAGCAGGAGTCTTGAGCGCTTTCTCAAGCCTTGTAGCACGATACAGTGGAGATGGCCGCCATATACGATAAACATCACGTATCTCCTCTGGAATATCGATCCATCGCTCTTTGCTGAACTCCTGACGGTTGAGTTCTGAAGAAAATAAAAAGGGTGGTAGCTGTGTAGGTTCATGTGTTTCTGGATGGAGCATCGGATCGAGCGGTTCTGGCATATCTGCCTGAATGTTGTACCACTGCTTCGGTATCTCTTCCTCTGTTAGTAATATCTTTTGATCCACGATCATACCTCAATCGATTTAGGTTACACTCTGTACGTCAGTTCACATATTTTAGCATTGCTGTAACCACACTGGTGGTGATTACGCTCTTGAGTATACTCCGATCAGATCGGTCTGTGCGATGACATGCCCTTCCATCGCCCGTTCAAGATCCTTTTTCGTCGAGTTTGTATCAAGATTCAGCGTTGTATCCAGTGCATATAGCTTGAAGAAGTACCTGTGTTCCCCGGATGGCGGACATGGCCCACCGTAGTCATTTCTTCCCCATGAATTCACACCCACTGTACCTGGAACACTATCTTCTTCGATCCTGTCAATCACTGGTATATTCCAGACAATCCAGTGATCCCATGTGCCCATCGGTGCATCCGGGTCATCAACAATCAAAACCAGTGTTTTTGCATCTGCTGGAACATCCTCAATCACAAGCGGCGGATTTATGTCCTCTCCATCGCATGTGTACTTCTGCGGTATCCTGCCACCATAATCAAAGACGGTACTTGTAAGTCTCATATCACCCACCTCGAACTTTTCTATCTCCTCTGTCTTTATATCCTTTTGGAGACATCCTCCACTGAGTGTGATCCCTGCGAACAATATGATAAGCAGTATGTACGATATGTTAATCAACCTCACACCATCACCTGTGATACCTGCACCACCTGCCGCTAAATAACCGCTGGCATAGCCCAAATCGATGGTAGATCCCGGTGAAAAAGAGGATCGCATCGAGTATACAGAGAATTATCAGTGCATAGATGAGATGTATCCACTCCATGCCCCCATCTAAGCTTTATAAAGTTATAATCTTAACGGTTACCCCAATTCAGGGATGAACACGATACATAATTATGAAAAATTCACAGGGCTTGATCCTCTCAAACCCTTACTCTTCTTCGCGCTTGCGTCTATTGTCAAAGTAGATGAACAGCCCGATTGTTGCAGCAAGTGGTAGTGCTATTGTCGCGAATTCTGGTATTTCAGTGTAGTGAAAGTCTTTGATCGTTATCACGTCGTTTGTACAGCTCACCGTGGCGCAGAGGTCAACTTCGCCCTCTGTGGAGATTCCAAGTGCTGACTTTGGAATCTTCATCTCGATAACATAGTTGGCTGCACCGTTATCCCATGACCAGTCTGCGTAGTTTGTGTAAACGATCGTTGCATGTCCCGTCTTTGTACCACTATCGATGTTACTGAAGGCTAACTGCGACTGGGCGCAGTGCGTGGTGATCTTAACCCACGTTGGATTACTGAATACATCTCCTATATCACCTGGCACAGTTCTACTATCATCTGTCAGTTTTACACCATACTCATAGATACCATCGTTGTCGAAGTCCAGTGCAAGATCTCCAGATATAAGGTGAATTGAACCACTGCCACAGGCATAATCAACACCTTCTGGTGGCATCGATGTGATGATCGCTATATAAATATACGGACCACTTACATCTTCATCCACGTACATCGCTTCGATATCGCATTCCTCTATACCTGGACTGATACTATCGGAATTGGGACCATCGCCCCAGTTCTCAACTGCACTTTTGGCAGGAGAGCTGGCGTACCAGCTGCCAGGGGGATGGACACCCCAATCATCGAGATCACCGTCAATCGTGTATGCTGCCATCGCTGTCCCTGTCATCACCGTAAGCAACGCTATACTCACCACAAGTACCATTGCTGTTTTTGTCTTTTTCATTTTTCACCTCCACACTTATGAAAAATTCACAGAGCTTTGAAGAAACTCAAAACCCCAATCACTCTTCTTCACGCTTGCGTCTGCTGTCAAAGTAGATGAACAGCCCGATTGTTGCAGCAAGTGGTAGTGCTATTGTCGCGAACTCTGGGATATTGACCGGTCTTGTAGCTGATGCGCAATCGGCTGATGCATCGGGATCATAACTGGTTCCTTCGTTGTCAGATACTGTTACGTGGCTCCCATCTGCACTTGCAGATCCTTTTACATAGAGTGTAAAGGTGTAATCACTTCCTCCACTTGCAGTGTATGTGCCTCCTGCTCTGGTGGTACTTGTCCAGCCTGTATCAACGTCATTGCCTGTGATCTTCACCTGAAGATTTGGATCATCCGTAATAACGCTTATATATCGTGTCTGTGGATTACCCAGGTTTCCATAATCTATATCAGATACGGTCACCGTATGAGTTGTCACTGTAGTGCCATCCAGCGGATTGATTATCGGATTGTCTGCTATATTTACTGTAGCCGGCATTGCCATCGCTGTCCCTGCCATCACCGTAAGCAATGCTATACTTATCACAAACACAATTGTTGTTTTTTCGATTTTCATTTATTCTCGACCTCCTATTATATTTTGTTTGTAATGTTATCACGGATATGGTGCATTATAAAAGCCGTGTGGGAGTGGATCTTTCTTTATTTCAAAGTTTAGGATATATCCATCTTCCTACTGAGTTTTAAGAGTATTTAACGACACTTTGTAAAAACATGCTAAAATTAATTTCGAATATCGAAAACAAAAGTTTAAGTATACCATATCAAAGTTACCATGTTAATTAGGGGTTTAAGGTGTGCAAAGCCTTAATTGCGAAAAAAATTTCACCGAGCAAAAACTTATAAGAGCTGAAAGCTAAATTTAAACCAGTAAAGATGACAAACTTTAAAAATATCATCCTGTTTCTGTTCATATTTGCACTATTTCTGGGTGCAACCGTTGAGATCAGCGAGGGTTCCATCCCACTCGGAATTTTTCTCCTTTTGATTGCTCTTGCACTTATTTCAAGGATAAAGGTGGGTAAATCACATATTGTTCCTGAATCCAGATTACACATGCTACTGGGCGTCCTGATTCTTGTAGCAGACATTGCGTACAATATCCTGACCCAGAGCAGTCTCGGTACACTGGATATTATGACCTTCATGCTCGGCATCTCGCTTGTTGCCTATGACATAAAGAACGAGGAGATAAGCAGGATGGGGGCGTTTGGCACGTACATGTCTACCACCTTCCTTCTACTCTTTATACCTTTATTCATCATCTTTGGCAGGCTCGATATCGCATTCATGCACATCTTTGACCATTATTTTGTTCTGCTTCCCATGGTCAAAATACTCAACGTGATAGGGATTCCTGTTGAAGTGCTCGCCACCGAGACAGTTCATATTCCTGGTGTGGAAGAGATGAACGTCGTAATCGGAGGACCCTGTTCAGGACTGTACTCAATGTTTCTCCTGGTTGGGATAATGGTGGGATATATGAAGATAGAGCAGATAGAGCGGCATAAGTTCTATTCGCTGCTTGGAATAACGGTCATCGTTGCATATTTCGCAAATCTCATGCGTGTTACAGCAATCTGTCTTGCAGCCTTCTTCTATGGTAAAGAGGTAATGTATATGGTTCATGTCCATCTTGGGTGGATCGTATTCGTGATTGTTGTGGCAATTCTCCTGTATATATTGAACAAGATGGCAGATGTTAAGCGGTCCTGGCATTAGTCCTGAATATTTTCAACATAATCGCATAAAAGATGAGAACTGCACTCAGATAAACCGCTGAGATGGCAGCAGAGTGGAGAAAGTCAAAGTCCTTTCTGCTGAATGTATAGATCACAATTATCATAAAGAGCACAAAAAGATACGAGAGGGAACTGAAGAAGAGATGCCTTCTAAGGTTGAATTTCTCACGTTTCACCCTCTGAAAGAGTGAATGATATGTGGGAAGGTTGAGGTCCAGTATAACCTGATTATCCTGATAGGGTGGGCTCACGATCAAAAGGTGTGCATGTGATGGATTTACATAAAATTCCTCTGACGTCAGCTTTTCTTTGATCTTTTTTTCAGGTGCATTCCCACTGTATTTCTGCCGTGAACCCGCGATCCCGAACTGGACAATCGTTGCTGCTATCGGTGCAAAGAGGGAGGTTACAAAGAATTTAATCAGGTTCGGTGCAGGATCATCCTCCTGTCCAAATCCTGTGAAGATCGAGCACCAGAAGGCAATAATCGGCAGCGCAGTTAAAATTCCAGCCAATGCTCCGATTTCCGTTTCAGTGAGTAGATCTCCTTCTTTAATGTGCACAATCATATCTGCAAGCACAGCCTCCATCTCATCACTTTCAAGAAGTTCCATTAAACCGGTGGTCACAACCAGTGATGCATGCTGAAAGTTTCTACCCACAACAAATGCATTCGGCATCGCCGTATCCACGATATATACGTCTGGAACCGGGATCTCTACTTCTTTTGCAAGCTTATGCACGATCTCATATAGAGGTGAGGTAGCATCAACCACCTTCTCTGCATGGTACCACCTGAGGAGTATCCTGTCGCTGTATAGGTAGAAGAGGGTGGCAAGAAGCAGGACGAATACAAGCATCACAATCAGAGCATGAAGAAAAAATCCAGTAATCCATCCGATAGCGCCGCCCAGCCCAACAATCGGTATTGCAAGCACAATCCAGAGCAATAAGAGCTTCTTAGCGTTTTTCATAGCAAGTTTCACCATCCATACCGTTTCATCCTGATATTATCACCGGTCTTAACCAGATCGCTAATCTGCTTTATCTCAACATCGTCCCAGTACGTCCTGACAGCAAGTCCATCAGCAGGATCTCGTGCATATACACCCAGTCGCAGGTTGTTCTCACCATGGTTGAGATACACAGGAACATCAACGTGTCTCCATCCAGATTTAACGGCTGGAACTTCCTTTATCGACCATTCATCATCAAACCATGTGTATTCCTCTACAACCCATCCTGTATATCCTGAATCACTGCCAGCAATATCGTCTGACCAGATGATTTTATTGTTCAGGATAACTTCTTTGGTCAGGTTCTTCGCACTGCTTGATGTTGTGGTGTATGAGTCCCGTACATTGAAGGATAAAACCGCAACACCATCCGATGAAGCACTTATATTCTGCCAGATCTCACCAAAATCTCCTTTATTGGATGCGCCGTTCTGCTCAATGCAATAGGATAGTGGTGAGGATGCGTTCTCACATGATAGAAAGCCCCTGAAACTACCGTTAAAATTTGAGCTCCATGCTGAGATATGCTGCATCGTTCCACCATCGAGGATTGGAAGAGGAGTTATCCCGTATCTTAAAAGCGGCTCTATCCTATCATAGTTTAGATCTGTTGAGACTGTAAGATGGAAGTACCTGTATGGTGTACCTTCTACCACCCCTCTAAAGAGCATAAACTCAAGCTGCTGTCCATCCCCTATTTGATCCGGTACAATCGATATATTTTCTTCCCATCTCATACCCTTTTCAAGCCATCTGCTCCTCTCTTCAAGCACCCTGCCATCAAGTTTTATCTGTAAGATATATTTGATCTGCCCTCGCTCATTGACATCGACTTTGCTGATGAAATTTGCAGGCTCTCCAAGGTGTAACTGGGTTGGGTAGTTCTTATCTGTCCCTTCTGCATCGAGTATCGAGAAAGTTAGGGGGGCTTCCTCTCTGAGGGCTGTTACAGGCTCTATCTTAACATCGTCCCACCAGAGTTTGATCGGGAAATTGTCACTCGCTTTTACAGCAAGAAGCCGCAATGTAAGCCTGTTTTCACCAGCATCGAGCTGTACAGGGATCTTCTTGTACTGCCACCCCTCATCGCCTGCAACATCCTCTTCCCAGATCAGCTCATCATTCAGGAGAACCTGTTTCAGGAAGTAACCATCCTCCTTTGCAGTGTATGAATCTCTGACGTTGAATGATATTACCACGGTGGCTGGATAGATCTCGGATGTAAAGTTCTGGGTTATATCAGCGTACTCACCCTCTCCAACATGTGTCTCGTTATGACCGATCTCATAAGAGTGCATCGGTGAGACCATCGTTGAATCGGTTATTTCTCCTGTGAAGTTGGCGCCGTGCTCGGTGTACGTCCAGCCATCAGATGCTCCAGATTCCATATCTCCATTTACGAGTGCTGGAAGTGGTGAGACGTCATATTCTTCGAGAAGATCCAGGTTATCATAGTCGATATCTGATGAAACCCAGAGTGTAAACTTCTTGTAAGGTTCCTCTTTCACCTCATCTTTGAATAGGAGAAACTCCAATTTATAAAGTGAACCGATCTGATTTGGCGTGAATGTTATCTTTCCTTCCCATTTAGATCCATCCTCAAGGGTCACATTCTTGCTATTCAACAATATATCGTTGAGCTTAACCTGGAGAATGTAATTGATCGTTTCACCTTCGTTATTTTCTATATTTGCAATAACTGCCGCAGGTTTGCCAAGATAAAGTTTTGTGGGGTAATTTTCTCTGGTTCCCTCTGCATCGAGGATGGTGAAACTGGTAGCCACATCTTTTGTAACCTTCTCAAACGGTTTGATCCTGATACTATCCCACCACACACTCAGGGGGAAGTTATTTGATTCTTTCTTTGCATAGACGCGTAATGCCAGTCTGTTTGTTCCATTATTAAGTGTAACAGGGACGTTGATCTCCTGCCAGACTTCATCCTCTGCAACGTCATCCTCCCAGACAACGAGATTGTTCAAAAGAACCTGCTTGAATAGATACCCCTCACTCCTATTTGAAGTGTAGGAGTCGCTGACCTTGAACGATATGGTTGCAAGACCCTCATCTGATACAATATCCTGATATATCTCTCCATAGTATCCCTTCTGTATGGGTGTTTTCGATGGATAATCGATCTGGTAGCTACTCTCTGGAAGCGCATCAAGCTCAATCTCTCTTAAAATCACACTCTCCCCACTCCCCACGTCAAACTCAACACTACTCGTCATATAAGCACTCGGCAATACCTGTAAATAGATGTGGCCAGGAAGAATCTCGGTCTCGAAGTATCCGTTTCTGTCTGTTACAGTTGTTTCTTCATAACCTTTATGATCTGTCAGGAGAACCATCACACCCGCAAGTGCTGTATGGTTGTAGTACACATACCCACTGACTGTTGCTGGTGGCGGTGTCCTCTCGATTGTCATATTAACTATCTGTATCTCACCATAAGGAATCTCGATCTCTGTTTCATTGGTAAAATAACCTGTTTTAGTAACTTCAAGCCTTATAAGTCCTGCGATCGTCTTAATCTCGTAATAACCGCTTGTGTTCGTCCTGGTATAGCTGGAATACCCATCACATTTTAAGCGCACGTGGGCGTTGGAGATTGGGGCACCTGTGGTATTATCATGGATGTACCCCTGAATGGTGACACTCTCGGGCGTCAGTCTCAGGTCAGTTATATATTCACCAGATATATCATGCCTTGTACTGCTTTTCATGTACCCATCTGCTTCAGCCTCTACCCATGATCTGCCTGTTATCACTTTCTGCTCAAAGTATCCATTCTTATCAGTCGTGGTGTACCTCTCAAAACCGTAATCGTTTCTGATCTTTATGCTTGCATCTGGAATCGGCAAACAGGTCACATTATCGATTGCATATCCTTTGATAATAGATACCCATGGTGGTAACCCGCTCGCTGGTCTGTTCCCCTCCTCTCCTGCCCTCACAATCGGTAAGATCATCATGGATGATGGAGGTGGTGTGGTGTTTGCAGGTTCAAGCCTTAGATCGATTGTGGAATCATCAGATATCGTGAATGAGGTCGTCTTCTCACTGTATCCTGCTGCATCAACAGAGATCGTTGCCGATCCCGGAATTGCCTTTAGCTCAAAGTGCCCGCTTCGATCGGTTACAAGCACCTTCTCAAAGATGTCTTCAATCGTCACCTTCACACTCGCATTTGCAATCGGTAGCCTGGTTACATCATCGATGACATATCCATCAAGCGTTAATATCCATTCAGGTACTTCATCAGGCGGCAGCGTGTCTATCGTCTCATTTATGATGGATAATTCCTCCAGTGTCATATTGAATTGGGCTATCGGCTGAGGATCATTACTCATGTTAACAACAAGCCTCTTTCCAGGGGATATATCAAATTCAGTCGCACTTTCTCTGTAGCCATTGGCGGTGGATACAATCCAGAAATGATCTGCGATTGTTGGAATCTCGTAATAACCACTGCTGTTTGTTGTTGTGGTTTTTACATAGCCATAATGGTTGTTAATACTCACACGGGCGTATGCAATCCCTTTGCTGGTAACGTTATCGGTCACGTAACCACAGAGGGTTGCATTCTCCTCCAGTTGATAGAATTTGGTGAAATGGCCTCTGAAGTATCCGATATTCTTTGTAAAAATCCAGCCTGAATCTGCTTCCATGTCCGGGTTATCCACGACTGGTAGATCTGATAAGGCATATTCTCGAACCCTTGTAAGATTGCCATAGTCAATCAACGAATCGACCCATAGATGCACCGAGCGATAGGGGATCATCGATCCATCCTTATACAGCACGAATTCAAGTTTCAGGTGTTTACCTACGTGTTTTGGCGTGAAATAGACTTTATTTACCCATTTTTCACCATGTGAAAGCGACAGATTTTCTTCTTTAAGCAGGTATCCTCCCAATTTAACCTGGAGTGTATAATTCGCCGGTGCATGCTCATAGTTTTCAATACCCACGGTTATGGAACTGGGTTCCAACAGATAGACTACAGATGGATAATCCTCTGCTTTCCCTCCTGCACCAAGGATGTATAACATGGTGAACTTCTCCTCCTCAAATGTGAGTTTGGCATAAACGAGCATTCCGCTTGCGATTATGATCGAACCAGCAAGTGCGATTATAAGTGCTTTCTCGATATCGCTCGGCCTCTCGTCTGAGCGTAATGATTCAATAAAACCTGAAAAAATCGAGAGATCAAGATAGAATCGTCTGTCCTCTGGAATCCTGAGCCTCACGAGTAGTGTAATCAATGTGAGGATTAATATTATCAGTGAGAGTGAATAAATGATCGATGTGGGCCTGAATCGCCATTGAGTGACGCTTATAGCAAAACCATCAAAGACAAAGATCGCGATACTCAGTCCTATACTCAATGTGAATCTTTCAATACCACTCAGCTCTTCTCTTCTCGGAAAGATCGCTGCTATCAGGAGATAACCTGGCAGGAAGAGCAGTATTGGAAGCGCAAAAATAATTCTGAGTGATGTCTGATTAAACGGTGGAATGAGAACAAAGAGATACGCCAGGAATGTGAATAGCAGGACGATTAAGAGGTCAAAGAATAATATCCTGGTTGATCCCTTCACGAATACCCCTCGTGCAAAATATATCACAAAACTTATTTATACCTTCTGGTGGTTATACTGTTTCTCCTCTTCCTGCCTTTCTTGCTTAACAGCTTCAGGATGCCAGGATAAACGAGAATGAGAAGTTGAGCAAGTACCAAACCAGTAAAATCTGCAAGAAGATCCGTCAGGCTCGGGTTGCGATACGGTACAAAAGACTGATGAAACTCATCCGTGAGAGCATAAAATGTACCGATTATAACTGCAGCAAAAGCAGGGTACCTGCTCAAATCCGCATTCTTCGCATTCCGAAAGGTCATATTCAATAGAAGACCAAAGCCCATGTATAGAAGAGCATGCATGAACTTGTCTGGATACAGATATACAGCATAAAAAGGATAGAGGAGAAACTCAAGCCCGAGACCTTCAAGCAAGTTCATAACTTCCTTCACAAGCTCGATGAAGAAACCCACATTTGATGGGGTTGGTGGCGAGGATAGAGAAGACAGGAAGAAGATGAATAGCGCGTATGTGCATGTTAAAGCCAAAAATATCGGGAAATTATTTCGTTTCGCCACGGCTGCCACCAAAGGATATGTAATGAACTGTTTCTAAAAAGCATTGAGGTGATCGATAAATAACTTTTTATCCATCTTCCAATCTCTTACCAAACAATGATCTCAAGACCCAGAGGCACACGAGATTTCCTGCCTGATACAATGGCGCGGCGACGAGATCTTGAGGGACGGATGCGATCGGTATTTGAGCGATGGGGATATGACGAGATCGCGACACCGACTTTCGAGCATCTTGAGCTTTTCACGCTGAAATCAGGTGAAGCGATCAGTGAAGAACTCTATGCATTCAAAGACAGGGGTGGGAGGGACCTGGCACTCAGGCCCGAGCTCACAGCCCCTGTTGTCAGGATGTACATAAATGAACTGAAAAATGCACCAATACCACTCAAGTTCTACTACTTCGGAAACTGTTTCAGATATGAAAGACCGCAGCGCGGCAGGTTCAGGGAGTTCTGGCAGTTTGGATGCGAGATAATCGGAACAGAGACACCAGAGGCTGAGGCAGAGGTTATCGCGCTTGCTTCGGCGATCATGAATGAGACTGGAGTGAGGACTGCACTTCATATCGGAAATCTTGAGCTTGTACGGAGCGTGCTTGAAAGTTTGACAGCTGATGAACAGGCTGCCATCATGCGATTGATGGATAAAAATGATGAAGAAGGTCTGAAAGAAGCCCTTGATCCTGATCTCGCAGACAAACTCTTTGATCTGATATCTTCACGATCATGTGATGAGATCAGTGAGATAATTGGAGAAACCCCTGAGCTTGACCACCTGAGAAAAGTTCTTCTTCTGCTCGATTGCTATGGTGTGGAGTATCAGCTTAATCCTGGTGTTGCAAGGGGTCTTGAGTATTACACAGGGATCGTCTTTGAGATCTATGCTGAAGGGCTTGGTGCAGAGAATCAGGTCTGTGGAGGAGGGTCGTATCGGTTGATACCACTATTTGGAGGTCCTGATATTCCTTCGACCGGTTTTGCGATCGGATTTGACAGGATAATGGAGATATTTGAGCCTGAAGTTGAGAAAAAGCTTAGAATTGCTGTTGTACCAACCGATGATGTGAGGGAAGAAGGAGTGAGGATCTCAAAGATTCTGAGAACGCGTTATAAGACATATCTTGATATAATGGGGCGCAACCTCAAATCACAGCTAAATTTTGCGGATAAATGGAATGCAGACTATGCAATCATTCTTGGTTCAAAAGAGGTGGCAGCAGGAAAGGTCACGCTTAAGAATCTTGCAAAGGGTGAACAGCAGACCATGACATTTGATGAATGTCTTGAGATCCTGGATCAGAATACATAACTCATGAAGCACAATCTTTATGGGCAGTGGATATGGTGCTTATCGAATGATCACAAAGTATATCTACTAACAGACAAAATAATGTTTTACTGGAACTTATGAAAGACGATAGCGGTGACAGGCCGACCAACGCCAAGGAAGTTCTTGTTGAGATGAAGGACATCTCAGAGCTGATGCTTGACCTTGCGTATTCTGCTGTAATCTTTGGCGATGCAGAGATCGCTGACGAAGTGATGAAACTTGAAGAAGAGATGGACGATCTCCTGTATCGGGCACGAATATCAATAATGCTTGGTGCAAGAAGCGTTGATGATGCAAATAAATTATCAGGTGTGCTCCAAATCGCATCAGCCGCAGAAAAGATCTCAAATGCAGCAGCTGATATTGCAAAACTTGTTTTAGTTGATTCCAGGACTTCAAATAGGCTCAAACATGATATTCAAAGTGCAGATGAGACAATAACTTCTGTAAAAGTTTATGAGGGTTCAAAGCTTGACTCAAGGACACTCGGTGATCTTCAGCTCGAAACCGAGACAGGTATGCGCGTTATAGCTATTAAAAGAGGGCACAAGTGGATATATGCCCCTGAAAGAGATACAGTGATCTTTGAAGGAGATATTCTCCTTGCAAGAGGACCTCCTGAGGGTATACAGGATATTCGGGAACTTGCAGGGTGCAAGCCAGGTGTACGTGAAGAGAAGGTCATATCAACCTCAAAAAAGCTCAACGCTGCTATAAGCCTTATCATAGAGATGAAAGACCTGTCTGAACTTATTGTTGGGCTTGCATATTCTGCAGTGCTCTTCTACAGCAACATGCTTGCATCAGAGGTTAAGATCCTTGAAGAGAAGATGGATGAGATGCTTCTGTGCCTTGAGACGACGGTGCTTGAGGCCGCAAAGGAGGTTGAGGATATATCAGAGATACAGGGTATCATTCCAATCGGAATTTCAACGGAGATCATATCGGATGCGGCCTATGAGATCGCGGATATTGTTTTAAGAGAGATCGAGCTCCACCCTGTCTTCATGCTTGCGATAAGAGAATCCGATGAAGTTGTATCAAAGGTGGATCTGAGGAGCGGGGTACTGAATTCTGACGGTAAGCCACTTGATATCGCCACTGTTGAGGATGAGACCGGTATGTATGTGATGGCTGTGAGGCGGGGAAACGATCGCTGGATCTACGACCCGGACCCTGATCTCAGGCTGAAAGGCGGGGAGGCGCTGATTGTGCGTGGTACAAGGAGTGGGGAGGAACGGCTCATAAAACTCTGGGGCATTGAACCTGAGTGAGATCATCCCAAAATTTTTCAGTTTTTTCCATGCCCTGTCACATCATAGATCAGGAGAAACAAAAATAGAATCGCTGAAGGGATGAAAGCATACTCAAACCCTGCAAGATCAACGATAATACCTGTTACAATCGGGCCACTGATACACCCCGTGATCTTTGCAGCCTCGAATACGCCTGAACATTCACCGTAGTTCTCTTTCGGGATTAGATCTGTGATTTTTGCATTAATTAGCGGTTCGATAAATGCAGATCCAGTTGATATGATGAGAATGATCAGAATAAGTCCATCCAGATCTGATATAAACCCGAGCGGTGCGATAGAGATTGCAGAGATGAGAACACCTATCGTTATCATGCGTTCTTTCCCGATACGATCGCCAAGTATCCCCGCGGGTATCTGGAAGAGGATCAGTGGTATCAGTGAGACACCAAGCCAGATACCAACAATTCCGAGATCATATCCAAGATAGAGGAGGAAGAGCGGAGCATAGATCCACTTTGTTACATACCAGAAGTAGAGGATGATCGCATTTATGAAAAGGTAACGAACTCCACCCCCAAGTGAGAGAAAACGTTTTAACGGTTTGAAGAATGAGATCTTCTCTTTGATCGGTTTATCACGCACAGCAACCTGAGATCTGTGTTCATCTTTCACCCCTGATAACAGTATAAGTGACAGGAGCATGAGAATCGCAGATATTAAAAATGGCATCCTTATCGAGTAATTATCCCCAATCCAGCCACCGATTATCGGTCCAAAAAGATAGCCTGCTGTTATCCAGGTCCCAAAAAATGATCTGATCGCCCCCCTTCTTGAAATAGGTGATATATCTCTTATGAATGCTTCCGATGTAACAAAAACTGTTATCATGAGGATCCCAACTGCAAGCTGCAAGATGATAAGGGCAGCAAGATACTCGTTGAGGTAATAGAGAAGTTCAACACCTGTAAAAACTGATAAACCTGTGAGCAAGAGTTTTTTTCTTCCAACAAGATCAGAAAATGCTCCAACAGGTATACTCACCGGAAGCTGTATCAGATAGATGAGTGATGCGAGAAAACCAATAAGATATGCCTTCTCAACGAACGATTCGAGATACGATGGATAAACAGCAGACACAGCCCCCTGGGCGAGGCAGAACAAAAAAATCGCGATTGAAAAGCGAATTACAACGAAAAATAACCTCCGATCTTGCTCTTTCATGCATCACACCAATCTCTCACTCAATCTTTTTAAGGGCAAGCTCAAGTGCCTGATCCTCGTTTTCAGGGAGCAGACTCCAGATTTGCTGATCTTCCAGGACTTCCCAGAGTATCCTCTCCCGTTCCCGCTGGTTTTCAACCCGTGTTTTCAGGATCGCTCGAAGCCGCTGCTGGAGCTTTGACATCCGCGAATCTGATTCGGTGATCTCTCGCTCGATCCGCTTTCTGAGGAATTTACTCATCGCAGGACTCCTCCCTCCTGTTGCGATTGCAATCGTGATATCACCTCTTCTTATCACCGATGGAACAATAATATCGGCTGTAACCTCGCCTGTGCTATTAACAAGCACCTCTGATCGTTTTGCAACCTCGATAATCCTTGAATTTATTTCATCGTCATCGGTTGCAGGTATCACGATGAATGCATCCTTGATGAGTGCTTCAATCTCAGAAGATTCATCAGGGAGCGTGATCTCTCTCAATCTGATCTTGCCCTTCTCTCCCATGGACCGTAGATTCGGCGTAAAATCCCTGCTTATAACTTCAACATCACTATACTCTGCAAATAGTCTTGCCTTACGTTCACCTACCCTTCCACCACCGAATATCACAACTTTTCGATTCGAGATGTCAAGTAGAAGTGGAATCATCAGAACCATTTATCAAGCCTCATCTGTCCTTTGTTTGCGTTTTTAAGCCTTGAAATTGCTTTTTCTATCCGATCTCTGGAGAAGTCATGCTGGACACATAAGAAGTTAAACAGCCCCTCTTCATCGACTATCGATTCAGAGATCTCGTAGTCTGTCCTCACCTCAGGTGATGTGAAGATTGCTTTAACCTTATCAAGCTCCCCTATCTCGACGTTAAGCAGATCGAGCACCTTCTCGATTGTGCCTTCCTGCTTTATCAACTTCAATGCCGTCTTTGGCCCAACGCCCTTAACACCTTCGTTGAAGTCTGTTCCAACGAGTATTCCGATATCGATGAGCTGTTGCTGTGTTATCCCAAGTCGTTTGAGGTTCTCTTCGAGCCATATCTCCTCCGGGGATATGTCCACATATAACTTCTTCCCGGGTATTTTCCGCTTTCCTGTTGTAGCAAGGTTTCTTACAAGCCGATCTGCGCCAAAGAGTAGAGAATCAAAGTCCTGTGATCCCACAAAGTCACAATCACCATTTTTCAGAAGATAAACCGCCTGAGCTTCACCCTCTGAAGGTGCATCTATCCATGGTATTCCCATCATCCCGAGTAACTCCTTTGCATCCTGAATTATCTCTGGTGTGATTCTTGTCGAGGCTTTTGCATACTTCATCGCATCCTCCAGATCACCCCGCTCTTTTGCCTCATCCCACTTCAGTTCTGCGTTGTTTCTCACCTCCCTCCTTTTCTCAATCGTTTTTGCTTTGAGGTCGGGCGGTTTCCCATCAAATACAAATATTGGCCTGATTCCAACCTCTATCAGGTTTGTAAATCGGTAAATGATGCCTGTGAGATGTGACGTGATATTTCCGTTTCGATCCATCAGTGGTGTTCCATCTGGTTGTCTTATACTGGATAAAAACTGGTAAATGATATTGTGCCCATCAATTGCAGCCCGCATACCCTTGAGTTCATCAAATGTGACCTCTATCTTCTCAAATAATTCCCCGATATCAGACCCCATATATCTTTTCCACCTCTCTTTTGATCTTATTATTCACAACAACCGCAACCACGCCCTCATCTGGTTGTCCATAGATGACGATCGAAGCGAGGGGTGCATATTTTATAACAGGAAGCACCGCGAGATCTTCCTCTCCGTTAACCCATATTTGCACAGGATGATCAGAACTCATCGCATTCTTTATCGCCCGATCGAGTTCTACCGTTATGACTCCAGCAGGGTTTTCAACCTCAACCTTCCTGAAATCACCCCTGTCTACCCTGATCTCCTCTGGAATCTCACCTCGTTTTGTTCGCTCATCAACGATCACAAGATGTGGGATCACCCCGAAGCATAGCAGATAGTGGGTGACAACATCCCCAACAGCGATGAGACGTGATGTGAGAAGATCAAGGTCATCCGCTACCATCTCGATACATTCAATTCCTTTTCCACGATACAGCTTTCCAAACGGTTTTTTAAGCACCGATCTAAGCTCTTCAGGCAGGGTGTAAAGTATCTCTCCCATCTATCTCTGCATAAAACCTTCCTCCTCATAAAGATAACGTGCCTGATCAGAGCTCTACTCGTTGCATATGACACCTGAACATCCAGGCGTCAGAACACCTTCACCCCTGCTTTTGTACCTGTAAACCGTGATGCCCTTGCATTTAAGTCTGAAAGCAAGCAGAAAGACCTCGCGCACACTCTCTATCGTAGCATCAGGCGGAAGGTTCACGGTCTTTGAGACGCCGTTATCCACATACCGCTGGAATGCCGCCTGCATCTTAACATGCCAGTCTGGAGATATATCCATTGCAATCTGGAATACATCCTTTACATCATCTGGAATCTCTGCAATCTCGCTTATTGAGCCTGTTCTTAGAATTTTTTGCATCAGTTCATGGCTGTAGAACCCGCGTCTTCGTGCAACCTCTTCAAAGACGCTGTTTATCTCGACCAAGCGCGTTCCATCTATCACGTTGTGCACAAACGAAATTGCAAATAAGGGTTCTATCCCGCTTGTTGTCCCTGCGATTATGCTGATTGATCCTGTAGGCGCGATCGTTGTGAGTGTGGCATTTCGCATCGCTGTATAGCCTTTTAGATCCCATAGACTCCCTTCAAAGTTTTTAAATGATCCCCTACTCTCTGCGATATTCTGAGACTTTTTCCTTGCCTCTCTGGAGATGAAGCTCATCACACGCTCTGCCACTTCAACTCCCTCTTCGGAATTGTAAGGGATTCTCAGCCTGAATAAAAGCTCAGCAAACCCCATCACACCAAGCCCTATCTTTCGATTTGCTCTTGTGATCGCTTCAATCTGGGGTAACGGGTATCTGTTCACGTCGATGACATTATCAAGAAAGTGTACAGCCGTTCTAACGGTTGAAGCAAGCCGATCCCAGTCTATCTCGCCATCATTCGTCATCATCCTTGCAAGATTTATTGAGCCGAGATTACAGGACTCATAGGGGAGGAGGGGCTGTTCTGCACATGGATTTGTCGCCTCAATCATACCAAGCTGGGGAGTTGGGTTATTTCGGTTGATCTCATCGATAAATAAAATCCCTGGCTCGCCACCCTCCCATGCCATACTGACGATCAGGTCGAAGAGATCACCTGCATCCATCTCTCCTGCTGCTTCACCTGTACGCGGGTTTATGAGCTGATACGATTCACCAGAAGACGCAGCATGCATGAAACTATCTGTAACTGCCACAGAGATGTTGAAGTTCTGAAATGCATCCTTTTGCTTCTTTGCCCTGACAAACTTCATAATATCAGGGTGTGTGACATCCAGAATCCCGATGTTCGCACCTCTTCGCCTACCACCCTGCTTTATCACCTCTGTTGCAACATCAAAGATACTCATGAATGATACAGGACCTGATGCAACGCCTTTTGTTGATCTGACGATATCCCCCTCAGGTCGAAGTTTTGAGAATGAAAAACCTGTTCCACCTCCACTCTGCTGTATCAGTGCCATATACTTGAGTGAATCAAATATAGAGGAGAGTGAGTCAAAAATGGGTAATACGAAGCATGCGCTGAGTTGCCCGAGATCTGTGCCCGCATTCATGAGTGTTGGGGAGTTTGGGAGAAAGTAGAGATTTCGCATAATATGATAGAACTCTTGCTCAGCTGACGCGGCGTCATCCCCGTATATGAGATCTGCAGATGCCACACAGTGTGCCACCCGTCTGAACATCTCATCAGGTGTCTCTGTAACCTCTCCCCTCGCGTTTTTCAGCAGGTACCTCCTTTCAAGGAGCGTAATTGCATTTTCTGAGAGTGCCGGGGCATGATCAGGATCAGGAAAGTTTTTCACCCCCATCTATTGTAGATGCATGAAGAACGCATACTGGCTTGCGGTTGGAAGCAGCCTCCTTAGCTGTCTCACTTCAGGGCGGTAGATCAGGATTTCTTCCTCTCCCTTCCATTCGCGCCCAATGAGTTCCATCACGATGCGGCAGTATATTTTGCCACGAATCTTTGAGGCTCCAGGTCCACAATCTGGTGACATCTCGATCAGGATCGGAAGTACAACCTTACGATGGTCGGCTTCTGCCACCATGTCTGCGATCATCTCAAGCTCAGCACGCTTTATACGATGAATCTCGCCATCCTTTGTCTCAACAGCAGGTCTTTCTTCGCCAAGAAGAACATGAAGACTTTTTCGTGCCTTTGGTAGATGTTTGTTCAATCCCTGAACGCTCTTTGCGATGATTCTGTCTGTCTGCATCTTTCAACCTTTCAGTGTCGATGTAATCGAGGTGAACGCAGTTTTCACGATGAGGTACATACCACCTGCAAGAACGAGTGTTGGAATTCCACCAACTGCGGCACCAGCGATCCCTGCAGAGACAAGGAGCGCAGTATCCCGATGGGAGAGAAACATTGCAACCTTCCGCATAATACCAGGGCTTACATCCACTGCATCGGTCTCGAGTATGATCCTCCCTTCCTGAAAGACCTTGATCCAGCCAGTCTCCTCTGAGATGAGAACCGATGTTATATCCTTACTCAACTGAGATATACCTTTTGCAGCCGCATGTCTTGTTCCATGACCAGGTAATGTACTTGATTTTACGATCCTCGATCCATAAGCGATAAGTTTACCCTCAGGAGTGATAAGTACCGCACCATCGAGTTCTGCGAGCTTCTCGATCACTGTACCCATCCCCGGTTCTGTGATCGGTTTGTCTGTACAGAGCTGCGGAAAAAGCGGATCGTAAACACCTTCTGAAAGATCTTTACTGATTATAACAAACAATCCTCCTTTTCCAGACCTTGCTATTCGTTTGGCGATCTTCAAAACCTCAGTTAAAACCTTACTCTTCACATCGTTTGTATCAGTTACCACGATCGCCTTCTCCATCCAGATCTCTCCCCATATTATTATTTAGCAATCCCTCTATTAATCTCTTTGCCCACATCAGTTTCTGATGCTTAACCTCACTGACGGTATCATCTTCAAAGTCAAACCCTGCAAGCATAATTCTGCAAGCACCGAGTGCATCTGCCAGAAAAACGGCTCGATCTCCATCTGTAAATCCGCCGAAGTTG
Source organism: Candidatus Syntrophoarchaeum caldarius (assembly GCA_001766815.1). Classification (NCBI taxonomy): domain Archaea; kingdom Methanobacteriati; phylum Halobacteriota; class Candidatus Syntropharchaeia; order Candidatus Syntropharchaeales; genus Candidatus Syntropharchaeum; species Candidatus Syntropharchaeum caldarium. The sequence goes on along the minus strand of LYOS01000002.1, from coordinate 292,790 downwards.
TAGATCGATTTGAATGGGCGACCGTGCGTTGTTCCAATGATAGACGTGAGGTTTGGTACAACACTTCGTATTTCTTTGATATTATCCCCATGTGCGAGCACAACAACAACCGAACCCATCCGATTTGCATATATGATATCTCCTATCGTACCATCAAGATCGGTCACAATCAGATCAGGGAGTATCCCTTCTTTGATGAGTGTCGAGGTTGCACCATCCGCCGCGATAACGCAGAGTTCAGATACATCGAACGACTCAAGATCTCTGCATAGCGTGGGAGCGTTGCCGCAAACAAGAACCTCTTTTCCCCTGATGATCGCTTCAAGCTCCTCAATACCCAGATCACGATCACCTATCAACCTTTCAAGAATCCTCGCAGATCGATCATTCTCGCAACGATCATACCCGAAATAATCGAGTATCTCTTCATAGATGGGTTCCCAATCGCTGTAATTCATCAGGTGCAGATAGGGTTAAAGAATAATAAAAGATGATGTGCTGATCAACTTCACCGGTAAACCCGTTTTCCAAGCTGTTCCAGCACGTCGTACATCCTGGTGATAACCCCTTGCAGTTGCCTGTCGACGTTCTCCTCCATGCTCTGGATGCTAACTCTCACCGACCGCTCTTTTGCATCGATCTTTGCTTCAATCCGCTTGAGACGTGTCTCTATCGATAGAAGAAGCGATGCCAGAGCTCCGACCAAAACCATTGCAGAGAGTACAATAACTGGATCTCCAACCTCCCATCGGTTGAGCCATCGGTATGTCAGTGCAAACGCTGATATGACCATCACAAGGGAAAAAACAATATCACGTGTTTCCATAGCAGTATCTTTATCGCAGGCTCAATATAAAAAGTTATGGTCTTGGGCATGGCAGAATAGGAAGTCTTATATCTTTGTTCTTAGTCTTGATTGACGTGTGTATTTTTTCTGGGGCCGTAGGGTAGCCTGGTTATCCTCGGGGACTGGGGGTCCTCGGACTGGAGTTCGAATCTCCGCGGCCCCATCGATATCTAATATCTAACTATTGATGAACTCGCTGCAAGCCTGCTGAACAGTCAAAAAACATCGTATGCTTCCAACATCAAACATTATATAGATGTATGTTGTATTTGGTTATGGTATAGTGAGTTGGTGAGCTGCAGGTTACACCAGGGTCATCGTTAATACGTTTAAGTGTCAGGTTTTAGCGGTGTGGTGTGATCTGTCCGAGTTTGGTCATAATTGAAAGCTGTTGTGAGGTGGTGATGAAACATGAGGACAGCTATATTTGGCCATGGATATGCAGCATCGATTCTTGGAATTGGTCTTGAACGGATAAGGCAGGGTGAGATCGAGTTTGAAGGGGTTCCACTCGGAGATACGATCCCTGAGCGTGTTGAGGATATAGAGATAGTTGCGGCGTTTGATGTAGATGAGAAGAAGGTTGGAAAGCCTCTATCCGAGGTTGTGAAGAATTATTGGCAGGGAGATGTGGTGTTTGGTTTTGATCCCACAATCAGGATGGGGTACGCTGATATGCGGTCTCAGGAAGCTGATGTAGATCTTGAAGAGGTTGTAGGGAGGTTAATCGAGACATATGAGAAAGATGAGGTTGAAATATTTGTGAACCTCATCACAACCGAGTGGGCTGAGCCGTTTGAGGATATCAATGAGGTAAAGAGGGTGATAAGGGAGAATGATGTGGATAGGATATCCCCGGCACAGCTCTATTTCTACTCGGTGACGCAGTATGAGCGGCCTTCGGCCTTCATAAACTGTATACCCACCCTCATCGCGAATGATCCAGCGATGGTAGGGCTTGCAGAGGAGACCAGGACAGTCGTCTTTGGGGATGATGGTGCAAGCGGCGCAACACCGCTCACCGTTGACATACTGGAGCATCTGAGAGAGCGAGGCAGGAAGGTTATAAGCATCTCTCAGTTTAACATCGGTGGAAACGATGATTTCAATGCCCTCCAGGATGCAGAAAGGAACCTATCAAAGGAGATCACAAAGAGCTCGGTCGTTCAGGACATTCTGGGGTACGACGTACCTCACTTCATAAAACCAACCGGCTATCTTGAGCCACTCGGAGACAAAAAGTTCGTTGCGATGCATATACCGTACGTCTCCTTCAACGGTGCCATGGATGAACTCATCATCAACGCCAGAATAAACGATAGTCCGGCGCTTGCAGGGTTAATCGTAGACCTTATCAGGCTTGGAAAGATGGCGATTGAGAGGGAGAACTTCGGGACGGTCTATCCGGTGAATGCGTTCTACATGAAGATGCCTGGACCAAGGGATGCAAGAACGATCCCGAAGATCATGGGTTTCGAGATGGTGAGGGACTGGCTGAATGAGGGCATTGATACTCGCAGCTGGGAAGGGTACGAGGCTGAAGCCCTTTACAACGGTAAAGCCTAAGCCAGCGGTTGAGGTATGTGGAATCCCCCTCATCCTCCGTACTTTTTTATCCTTAAAAGGTTTGGGGATTGAACCAGCGGTTGTTGTGGGATACAGGGCGGAGGAGATCAGAAAGATCCTCGGTGAGGGTGTTAAGCTTATCCAGAACAATGATATCGAGCGTGGTAACGCCTATTCGGTTCTATGTGCAAGAGAGGAATTTGAGAGAGAGGAGAAGTTTCTTCTTTTGATGGGGGATCATCTCTACACTCCTGAGTTTTTGAGCGCGGCAAGCAGGGCTCCACCAGGATCTGCGATTGTATGCAGGGAGAATGATACGATTGCGATTGATGAGGCCACAAAAGTACTTGCTGAGAATGGAAAAGTTCTTGATATAGGAAAGGGGCTTGAAAACTGGACTCATATCGATACCGGGGCCTTTATCTGCAGAAAAGATATTTTTGATCTTCTTGATGAGATTTTCAGGAATAAAAGGAGTTTTGAATGGTCTGAAGCTGTTAAAATGGCCAATATGAGGATTTATGAGGTGAACGAGCCATGGACTGATATTGACACACCAGAGGACCTTCCAAAAGCGGAGAAGCTCCTCCTACGGAGCCTCATAAAACCAGAAGACGGTATTATATCAAGATACATCAACAGAAGGATTTCGCTCAATATTACACGGCTTCTTGGGAGGTTTGATGTAAACCCAAACCATATATCTGCTCTATCCTTCCTGATCGCCATTATCTCATCTTATCTCCTCCTTTCAGGCTCATACATCCTTGGAGGGATACTGGTTCAGGTCTCCTCGATTATAGATGGTGTTGATGGTGAGATCGCGAGGCTCAGGTTCAGGAAATCTGGCTTCGGCGGTTTCTTTGATACACTTCTTGACAGGTATGCAGATGCCTTCATCCTCTCAGCGCTCTTTCTTTCAATCCCCTTCAGCATCCGGAACTTCATCCTGTATCTATTCGCATTAACAGGCACATTCCTCGTGGGTTACAGTGCATCCACCTTCAAGGAAGCGTACGGGATGCGTGCAGAGCGTCTGGAAGGTAAATTAAGGTTTATTCCAGCAAAAAGAGATGAAAGGTTGTTTCTGATCTCAATCGGCTCAATCGTCGGGTATTTCACCGAGTTCGCAATTCCTGTTCTTTTTCTCCTTCTCGCAGCCTTCACAAACCTCAGGGTCTTTGGGAGGCTTTTGATGGCAAAAAAATCTGTTCCACCCAATTGCCCAACAACCAGATAAATATACATACAACCTGGATTAAGTTTTGCAAGGGACTGTAATCTCCACCCACTTCCCCTCACCCTCATATAAGCGCACAGAGACGAGCCTCAGGTTCTCACTCAACCTTGCTTCCACCCCTCTCTTGATGTACAGCGCAATATACTCGGCGGTCGGGTACTCAATCACGTCATTGATGTACCTGTGATCAAGCTCCTCCACAACACCCCGCAAAATCTCTTTTAAATCTGCAAAATCCACCACAAATCTTGTCTCAGGATCGATCTCCCCCTCAACAACAACCTCCACCTGGTATGTGTGCCCATGCACATTCCTGCACTCACCTGGATATTCAGGAAGTGAGTGTGCCGCATCAAATCCCACTGAAACACCAATTTGCATCACAAAAAACTCCTCAGAGGTGGGTGCACTCACCAGAGACAACCTTTACCAGGCTGCCATTTGGAAGTTCCAGAATAAGTGATCCGTCTCGATCAACACCAACTGCTTCTCCCTCGAACGTGTTTCCAACCGTCCTGATCCTGACGAGCCTTCCGATCGTTGCACATCGATCTCGCCACTCCTCCATGATCTCTTCGTATGCTTCGGCTCTGAACCTGTTATATATCACTTCAAACTCATTGAGCAGCCTGCATGTAAACTCTTCCTGCGAGATGGTTTTTCCAAGCTCTTCACTGATGGAGGTTGCAAAATCCTTGATCTCTTCAGGAAATTCATCTCGGCTCACATTTATGTTTATCCCAATCCCAACAACACAGCCCTCTACTTCTCCATCCATCTCAACCTCGGTCAGGATTCCACCAACCTTTTTCTCATTGATAAGGAGGTCGTTTGACCACTTTATCTGTGCATTGAGGCCATAGGATGATATGGCTCGGGATGCTGCAATCCCTGCAACCATGACCAGCTTTGCAATTCGCGCCGCGTTGATGTGAGGCCTCAGGATAATCGAGAGTTGAACCCCTTTATCTGATGAGAACCACAGATGATCATATCTCCCCCTGCCGCGGGTCTGCTGCTCTGCGATCACAACCGTGCCCTCCTTCTCGCCTTCTCTGATGAGTCGCTTTGCTTCGTCATTTGTCGAGGGGAGCGTATTAACATAATGTATTTTATGTCCAATATACTCCGTTTTTAGACAATCCTTTATAGCCTCTGGATCGATCTTTACACCTCCCTCATCGCAGAAAATACCGCAGCTGCAACTGCAGCAATTCGTTTTTCATCTTCTACCAGTCGTTTGACTTTCTTTTCCATAAAAATATCCCTGAGCCGTAATTCCATAGATTCATGTGTTTTAAGTACCTTTTTTGTCTCTTCAAAAACCTCTGGATGGTCATCCAGAAAATGCGTCGTAAGATCTCCTGCAATAAACGCCTCGTTCGCCATCATCGCCTTATGGAATGGTATATTTGTCTTAACACCCACGATGAGATATTCGTACAGAGCACGTCTCATCCTGGTGATTGCGTCCTCTCTGCGCCTCCCCCAGCTGATGAGTTTTGAGATCATTGAATCATAGTATGGTGGTATAACATATCCCATGTAAACACCCCCATCAAGTCGCACACCCGGCCCACCTGGTGAGCGGTAGGCAGTTATACGCCCGGGTGAAGGTATAAATTCGAGGGGATCCTCGGCGTTTATTCGACACTCGATTGCCCAGCCCCTGATAGTGATCTCATCCTGTGTATATGGGAGCGGTTCGCCAGCAGCGATCCTGATCTGATCCTTGACGATATCGATACCTGTCACCATCTCTGTTACAGGGTGCTCAACCTGAAGACGTGTGTTCATCTCCATGAAGTAGAAGTTACCCTCAGAGTAAAGAAATTCGATTGTCCCGGCGTTAACATAATCCACGGCTATCGCAACATGGATCGCCGCATGCCCCATCTTCCATCTGAGTTTCTGGTTCATAACCGGGGATGGTGATTCCTCGATCAGCTTCTGGTGTCTTCGCTGTATTGAACACTCCCGCTCACAGAGGTGAACGACATCGCCGTTCTCATCTGCGATGATCTGGAACTCGATATGGCGTGGATTTTTCAGATACTTCTCAAGATAGATCGTGGGATCTCCAAACGCAGACTTTGCCGTCTGCTGGGTTGTTTCAATCGCAGACGGAAGGTCTTCGGGATTTTCAACCACCGTCATTCCAATCCCACCGCCACCACCCGATGGCTTGATCAGGACGGGGTAACCGATATCCTCTGCAACCTCGATCGCGTCATCAACATCCCGTATCGCATCGCTTCCTGGAGTTACAGGGATGTCTGCACGTTGCATGATCTCTCTTGCCCGAATTTTGCTTCCCATCAGTTCCATCGACTCGGCTGACGGTCCAACAAACTTAAATCCGGCATTTTCACATGCTCTCACGAACTCCGGGTTCTCTGATAAAAACCCATATCCTGGATGGATAGCATCAGCACCTGCGATCTCAGCTGCCTCAATGATCCGATCGATGTTCAGGTAACTCTGTAGCGGCGATGGAGCACCGATACAGTAGGCTTCATCTGCATACTTTCTGAAGAGTGCATGCTCATCAGCCTCAGAATAGACTGCAATGGTGGATATTCCAAGTTCCTTGCAGGCGCGCATGATCCGTATGGCGATCTCTCCACGATTTGCAACAAGTAGCTTATCAAACATTCAGACCCCTATCCCTGCTCAATTTGATCTATAATCTTGTTTATTCCATCAATCAGCCGTTCAATGATAATCTTACCTTTCTCACGACTTGCGAGCGTTGCATCCCCCATCACACCCGATTTCATATAATCTCGTGGGTTTCGTGAAACAATACCCATGGGAAAGTCAGGGTGCTCAGAAATCAATTTATCGATCCTTACAAATTCGGGCCTTAGTACAAGCATCATTGAGGTTTCAACCTCACCGGCATGTTTGTCTTCACGATCCTCGATAACACCCTCAATATCCTTCAGAAGTGCCGGCAGGATCACAATCGCAATACTGAGATCTTCAAACCGCCTGAGCAAAGTCTGAGCTGCGACCTCAATCGCCGCGACCTGTGCAGATCCAAGATGGCCGGGTAGTATGATTATATTCCTGAAACCATGCCCATAGAGCGCTGTTGCAACATCCTCGACAAGGGCGCTCATCGTTGAAAACCGTAAGGTCAGTGTGCCTGCAAATGGTGCTGTCGATCTACAAACACCATAGTTTATTGCGGGTGCAACAAAAATAGTTCGCTGATCAGCAACCCGCTTTGCAAGCTCTTCTGCGATCAGCGCATCTGTAACAAGTGGAAGATGATAACCATGCTCCTCGGTTGAACCACATGGAAGTATTACACTCTTTGTTTCAGCGAGCTTAGATTCCACCTCATCCCATGTCATCTCGGAAAGCTGCATTCAGCTCATCCACGAACGCTGTAATAGAAGGAGATCCTCTGTACTTAGCTTCTCCCCGCGTTTGAACTGGCCGTACACTTCTTTTGCTTTCTTTTTAGAATCGACACGTTCTTTGAAGGAGTAATCCTCACGCATCTTCTTTTTGAGTCCGGTTATCAGCTTGTCAAAGTCCCTTATCTCACGTCGGTACTTGATGAATGTCTTGTGCTCAATATCTGCTTGTTCCTGTGCTTTAACAAAGTTCCTGTGTGCCTCATCTGCCTCTTTCCTGATCCTGTCGATCTCTCGGAAAGTCTGAAGCATCATATCATGGTGTTCCTGTGCGGTTTTGGCAGCATTTGTAACCTTTTCATGATAAATGTGTGCCTCTTCACGCAGCGCCTGGGCCTTATCCAGTAACTCCTTCAGCTTTTCATTCTCTGCGATCTCACGCTTTCGACGCTCAAATTCCTTCTGAAGAGATGCAATACGTTCAACAAGTTGTCGTTCTTTATCGGGCTTCAAAACTTCAACCTGTTGCTTGAATTCGAGCCGATCGAGTTCTTTGCGTAGTTCTTCAAACGATCTGATACTGCCAATGTTGTGCTTCTTCCGAATCCTGTCAATCTCCGCATAGTACTTGTTAGACTCTTCGTTCAGCTTATCTCGATTCGGCTTATTCTCGGCAACAATTCTGTTAAACTCCTCACGCGCAGCCTTATGCTCCTGGGCTTTGTCGACCAACTCTCGCGTGAGCTTATTCAGTTCATCCCGCTTCGCTGCCCAGCGGCTTGCCTCGGCATTAAGGTCATTTCGCCTGAGTTCAGCCTCTTCGGCTAATTTGATAAGCTTCTGTTTCTTTTCCTCCAACTCCTCTAACATCCTGTCGACAACTCCCTGTATACAATATATTCTTTTTTGCACCACTATAAAAAGTTGTCCATCCAGTTGGGTGAGATCACATCTGGATAGGGACAACTATCATCAAATGCATAACAGACGGTATCAAATGGCTTCTTGAGTTCGCGCACCATCTCGCGTATCATCTGTGGATCTTTCTTATCAATTAATGCAAGCTTTATAATCTTTGCGATCTCGATCATCTCAGATCTTTTCATCCCTATGCGGGTGAGTTCCTGAAGACCAAACCTTAAACCAGACGGGTTCTCAGGATCCAATTTATCCGCGGGCAAGATGTTCTTATTTGCGATCACACCCGAGTCTTCAAGTCTTTTGGCGCAGAAACTTCCGCCTCCGCAATCTGTGACCCTGACCACAACCTGATGGGATTCTGTGAATCCGAGCGGTTCGCAGAGTACATCAAAACCACTCTCGTAGAGTGCCTGTGCAAACGCTTTCGCATTTTTTACTACCTCTCTCGCGTATTCAGTTCCAAAGGTTTGCATTTCAAGAAGCGCGATTGTGAGGGCTGTAAGATGATGCAGGTGGTGATTGCTGACCGTACCCGGGAATACCGCTGGATCTATTTTTGCGCCAAGCTCTTTTTTGCAGCAGATGATCGCACCCTGTGGTCCGGGGAAGGTCTTATGGGTTGAACCGGTCATGACATCAGCCCCCTCCCTGAGTGGATCCTGGAACACACCGCCTGCGATAAGCCCCAGGACGTGCGCACCATCATAGACGATTTTTGCACCAACCTCATCCGCTGCCTCCCGCGCCTCACTTACCGGATGTGGGAAGAGGAAGACGCTTGCACCAAAGAGCACAATCTTTGGACGGATCTCTCTGATCTTTTTTACCATTCTATCAGGATCGATGTTCATCCGCTCTTCATCAAAAGGATGGTCGTAATTCACAAGCCCACGTATACCTGCTGCTGAATACTCAACATGACTTATATGCCCGCCTGTTGGGACATTAAGCGTCATAATTCTATCGCCAGGCGATGCGAGTGCAAAAAAGGCCGCCATATTTGCGGTAACTCCTGAAATGGGTTGTACATTCACATGTTCTGCCCTGAAGAGTTTCTTTGTTGATGCTATCGCCTCACGTTCGATGATATCAATGTAATCACACCCCTGATAGAACCGTTCACCAACAGACCCCTCTGCATATCGATGCCCAAGGTCGGTCATCAGGAGTTTTTTTACGATTCCACTTGTTACGTTCTCTGATGCGATCATAGGAAGCGACTCCCTGTAGAGAGCTGTATGATTAATGACGGCATCCATCACTGTTTGTATCCGCTTTTTCACTTCTTCATCCACCCTATCACTCACCCAGAATCTGGAGTATAATCCGCCTCTTTCGCGGCTTGTTGTCAAGCTCGATGAAGACAACCTGCTGCCATGTACCAAGCATCATCCTGCCTTCTTTGAATGGTACAGTTAGATCTGGACCAAGAAACGCTGCACGTACATGCGAATGGCCGTTCCCATCGTGCCACATCATTTCATGTCCATACTCGATTCCACGTGGGAATAATCGTTCAAGCGCATCGGGAATATCCTGTAGAAGTCCGGGCTCATATTCTATCGTTGTGATCGCACCGGTCGACCCTGGTACGAACACCGTTACAATTCCCTGACGTATTCCTGACTCATCGAGCTTTGCATTGATCTCCGCTGTCAGATCGTGGATTTCAACCCCTTCCTGTGTTTTGAGCATTATTTCTGCTGTTACAACACTACTCATCCTCATCCCTCGCACAAGATAGCGAAATTGTAATCCTGAACCCTTCAACATCCCACTCCCTGATGTGCTCACCCGAAAGTACGAGATCGCCACCCACCGCAATACTGCTCGCCCGCACTTCACCTGAGATGTGATCGATCCATGGTGATATGAGTTTCCTGATCTCTTCATCGGGTATCAGGAGCGTAAGATCAACTCTGTCATCCATCTTGAGGTTCATCTCTTTTCTCATCTCCTGCACCCTTCTTACAATTTCTCGTGCAAATCCTTCTGCCCGGATCTCATCTGTAAGTACACAGTCAACATAGACAATACCTTCTCTAAACTCAGATACCGAGACGTCGTCGGGTGTCACCTCTCTGAAGCGAACCATCTCATCTGTAACTGTTGTTACATCATCCAGATTGTAGCTTCCATCTTCTTCCAGTGCCTGCTTGAGCGAGATTGCATCGCATTCCTTCAGCATCTTGATAACCTTCCCAGCATCTTTCTTGAAAACGGGACCAATCTTTGAGGGGTCTGGCACAACCTCGAGCGAGAGCCTGTCCCACATCTCACCTTCATCGAGGAGGGTTATCTTCCTGGTGTTTGTCTGTTTGGCTATGACATCGCTCAGAATTCTGACGGCTTCTTTAACCTCTTCTGATGATGAAACAACTACAACTTCCTCGACCGGCCATCTAAGCTTCCTTTTAAGCTTCTGCCTTGCGTTACTCGCTGCTTCAACGATCTCCCTCGCGATTTCCATGCTCTTCTCAAGGACTGGATCTATGGCAGATTCGTCCACACCGGGCCAGTCGCAGAGATGAACCGAGTCTGGCGCATTCTTATCAAATCCTCTTACAAGGTTCTGGTAGATCTCTTCAGTTATAAACGGCGTGAACGGCGCCATTGTGAGTGTCAATAGTCTCATTGTCTCATACAATGTCCAGTAAGCTGCAAGTTTATCGGGATCGTCCTTCTCGATCCATGTTCTGGGTCTCGTGAGCTGGACGTACCACCTTGAAAGATCCTCTAACACAAACGTCTCGATTGAACGGGCCGCTCTGTGAAGTTCATAGACTGCCATCATCTCATCCACCTTTCGGATGAGTGAGTTTATCCGTGAGAGCATCCACCGATCCTCGATGCGAAGATGCTGATTTATCTGATCAGCAGAGATCTCTTCTGGATTGAACTCATCGAGGATCATGTATGGAAGCGGAAATCTGTAAACGTTCCATAAAATGTTGAGCATCCTGTTTCTGATCGCAACCTCGTTCCAGTTGAATTTGAGATCGTCCCATGGTGCACTCGAAGAGAGCAGATAGATCCTGAGACTGTCAACCCCATACCGCGAGATAACCTCCACGGGCTCAACCATGTTTCCAAGACTCTTTGACATCTTGTTACCAAGATTATCCAGTGTGAAGCCGTGCATCAGGACACTTTTGTAAGGTGCAACCCCAAAGGAGATAACACTTGCTCCAAGTTGAGAATAGAACCATCCACGTGTCTGGTCATGCCCTTCTGTTATCCAGTCAGCGGGCCAAAGTTTATTAAAGTCCTCCTTTACCGCCGGGAATCGAAGCGTCGCCCATGATGCCACCGCAGAGTCAAACCAGACATCACAGACGTCTGCTACACGATGCATCACGCCACCACACTCACTGCATCTAATCTCGATCTCATCGACATACGGTCTGTGCAACTCAATCTCATCCTCGATCCCGCCGAGTTCTCTGAGCTCCGCCATTCCGCCGATAACCTTTGAAGCTCTGCACAGATCGCAGATCCAGATCGGAAGTGGGATACCCCAGTAGCGCTGCCTTGAGATGCACCAGTCCTCAGCCCCTGCCACCCAATCGTAGAATCGGGAAAGTCCTGCCCACTCAGGATACCACTTAACCTTCTTGATCTCGGCTAACATTGCATCCTTCAACTCTGATATCCGCAAGAACCACTGCCTGGTTGCGCGATAAATTATCGGGGTTTGACATCTCCAGCAGTGACCATAGCGGTGTGTGACATCCTCGCGCCAGAGCAGGCGACCGCGATCCTCAAGATCAGAAAGTACCCGTTCGTGCACACTCTGCACATTCAAACCTGCATATTCCCCCGCATCCTCGCTGTATGTTCCATCCTCCTCCACGGGACAGAAAACAACGAGTCCGTACTTTTGTCCAAGATTAAAATCATCAGGACCATGGCCTGGTGCAATATGGACACAGCCTGTGTTATCCATCTCAACAAACTCTGCTGGATAGACGCTATGATCAAATTCACACTGTTTTGGGATCAGATCTGCAAGTGGATGCTCATACCGCACCCCAACAAGATCTTCTCCAGAGAATCGCTCAAGAACTTCATAATCCTCGTATCTCGCTTTTTTAAGGACAGGCTCGATGAGATCATGAGCGAATATCAGAATTTCGCTTTTCCCTTCTCTGTACGCCTTAACCTTTGCGTATTCAAATGCGGGATTAATTGCAACCGCGATATTCGATGGGATCGTCCAGGGAGTTGTTGTCCAGATCAGGATCGATGCATTCTCACCTGAACCAATGATCGGAAACTTAACAAAGATCGATGGATCGGTTTTGTCTGCATACTCAACCTCCGCATCTGCAATCGCAGTTTCACATCTCGGACACCAGTTTACAACTCTGTACCCCTCAAAGAGCAGATCTTTTTCATCTGCCCGCTTCATCGTCCACCATGCAGCCTCGATATACTCATTCTTCAGGGTCATGTACGGATCTTCCCAGTCCAGCCATACACCGAGACGTTTGAACTGTTCGGTCATCTCGGCAAGGTTATCCAGCGCAAAACGTTTGCATGCATCCGTAAACTCTGCAACCCCAAACTGCTCAATATCTTTTTTTGACCTGAATCCAAGTTTTTCTTCGATTTTGACCTCAATAGGAAGTCCGTGCATATCCCACCCTGCACGATCGATCAGATAGTCACCATTCATTGATCTATAGCGGAGAACAACATCCTTTATCACCTTGTTCCATGCAGTTCCAAGATGAATATTTCCGGTCGTGTAAGGCGGACCGTCAACAAAAAAGAACGGTTTATTATTCTTGTTTTTCTCCTTAGATCTCAGATAAATATTATTTTTAATCCAGAACGCTTCTATTCTTTCTTCAAGTGATGATGGTTCATACCGTGACTCGATCTCGCTTGGCATACCACTCGTTCTGTTTTATCGTAATTATATCTTTCTCTTCCAGATGGATAAAACAGGACCGGAGCTCTACGCAAAGCCCATTGAAGGGTAAACTATATAAAACTCATCAGTCGATTGGATAAAAAGAGGGTTAAATATGGATATCGCAACAATTCCAATAATTACTACACTTACAGGTTTAGTTGGGGTGATAATCGCAGGAGTCATATCGTTCAGCATCCTCAAAAAAGAGAAAGGTTCTGAGAAGATGGTCGGGATCGCTGATGCGATAAGCGAGGGTGCGATGGCATACCTCAATCGACAGTACACGACAATCGGTATAATCGCTGTTCTGCTCTTTTTGGCGATCTTTTTTGCGCTGAACCCAGAAACTGCGATCGCTTTTGCAGCAGGATCATTCCTTTCCGCCCTTGCAGGTTACATCGGTATGAACATCTCGGTCAGGGCGAATGTGCGAACAGCAAATGCTGCCATGGGTGGTTTGAAGAATGCACTCTCGATCGCATTCAAAGGAGGTGCAGTGACGGGTTTATGTGTTGCAGGACTTTCGCTGGCTGGTGTCAGCATATTGTATTATCTTTACCGTGATCCGGTACTTGTCGTTGGTTTCGGATTTGGAGCATGTCTGATCAGCTTGTTTGCCAGAATCGGTGGTGGAATTTATACCAAAGCCGCTGATGTCGGGGCGGATCTTGTTGGGAAGGTTGAAGCAGGGATTCCAGAGGATGATCCGCGAAATCCAGCTGTGATTGCTGATAATGTCGGTGATAATGTCGGTGACTGTGCTGGCATGGGGGCAGATCTATTTGAGACGTACGCAGTGACCGTGATCGGTGCTATGTTACTCGCTCATCTGCTTTATCCTGCTGCAATCTCTGAGGCGTATATTTTATATCCGCTCGTTCTTGGTGCGGTTGCGATCATTGCTTCGATAATCGGCATCTTCTTTGTGAGACTTGGTCGAAGCGAGAATATAATGGGCGCACTGTATAAAGGACTTCTAACATCAGGTGTGCTTTCTGCAATTGGATTTTATTTTGTCTCTTCATGGATTATTCCAGGTACAGATGGTTTCAATCTCTTTATTGCAACGCTGATTGGTCTTGTGATTGCAGTATCACTCTTTGTGATCACTGAGTACTACACTTCAACAGCATTCAGCCCTGTAATCAAGCTTGCCGAGTCTGCCCAGAGCGGTTCGGCGGTTACGATTATAAACGGGCTTGCACTCGGGTTTCAGGTGCCATTGATACCGGTCCTGATCATCTGTGGTGGGATACTCGGTTCATACCATCTTGGTGGACTTTATGGGATTGCTATCGCCGCAATGGGCATGATTTCTTTGACCGGTATGATCATTGCACTCGATTCATACGGCCCGATCACCGATAATGCAGGCGGTATCGCAGAGATGGCAAACCTTCCAGAGGCTGTTAGAAAGGTGACAGATGCACTTGATGCGGTTGGAAACACAACAAAAGCTGTTACAAAGGCATTCGCGATCGGTTCTGCGGGAGTTGCTGCGATAACACTCTTTGTCGCATACGTGCAGGAGCTTGCAAATGTTGGTGCAACCAACCTATCGTTTGGACTTCAGGAACCTCTTGTTGTTGTCGGGCTTCTCATTGGTGGACTTATACCATTTTTATTCACCGCAAAGTGTTTGAAAGCAGTTGGGGCCTCCTCATTCATGGTGGTGGAAGAGGTCAGACGCCAGTTCAGGGAGATAGACGGAATAATGGAGGGAACTACCAGGCCAGACTATGCACGGTGTGTTGATCTTGTGACAAAATCTGCACTCAGGGAATTTGTAGTGCCAGGCTCGATCGCGATCGCTTCGCCGATCCTTGTTGGATTCATACTTGGACCGGTGGCACTTGGGGGCCTGCTGATAGGCTCGATCGTTACAGGATTGCTTCTTGCGCTCCACATGTCCACCGCAGGTGCTGCCTGGGATAATGCAAAGAAATATGTTGAGGATGGCAATCTTGGTGGTAAGGGCTCAGATACACACAAAGCCACAGTCGTTGGCGATACGGTCGGTGATCCGTACAAGGATACGGCAGGTCCTGCCATAAATCCGCTGATAAAGGTTATGAACACGCTCGCTATACTTATAGCAGGTTTGATCGGATCGGGTTTAATTCTCCTGTGAGGGCACGAACGATGTATCTGAAGATGCAGCTGGTAAACACAGTTCGGGTACCACCAGAATTTCTTGGATCTGATCTGAATCTTGTGGTAAAAGAGCTTCTCTGCGAGAGTCTTGAGGGTAGAATCGATAAGAAGCTCGGGATGATCGTGGTGGTCATTGACCTCATTGAATTAGGCGAGGGCAAGATACTTGCAGGAGATGGTGGTATCTACTACGAATCTACATTCAATGCACTCGTTTACAGACCGCAACTACAGGAGATCACCAAAGGCAGGGTTGTTGAGATTGTGAACTTTGGTGCATTTGTTGAGATAGGCCCCATGGATGGACTCGTGCATGTGAGTCAGATATCTGATGATTTCATATCCTACGATGAGAAGAACGCAAGACTCGTCTGTCGGGAGAGTAACAGAGCGCTATCCGAAGGGGATGGTGTCGTTGTGCGGATCGTTGCGGTGAGTCTGAATGAGTCCGATCCTGGCGAGAGTAAGATCGGGCTTACAATGCGGCAGCCGACTCTTGGGAAATTTGAATGGATAGAAGAAGAGAAACGGAGAAGTGAAAATGAGTGAACAGGCATGTAGAGAATGTCACAGGATTTTTGACAGGAAAGAACGAACGACGTGTGTCTGTGGATCGTCATCGCTCAGCAATGACTGGTCGGGTTTTGTTGTGATCATCGATGCAAAGCGGTCAAAGATTGCAGAGAAACTGAATATCACTTTGCCAGGTCATTATGCGTTGAAGGTTCGCTGAGCCCAGGTTAAGATGAGCGATACGCGTTTTCTTGATTTTGCAAAAGTTTGCAGCAGGATTGAGGAGATCTCAGGTTCGATTGCTATAACAGAGATTGTTTCAGACTTTTTCAGGAGGCTGGACGATGAAGAACTCTCAATTGTTCCCCATTTCATAATGGGAAAGGTCTTTGCGGAGTGGAGTCCATATGAGATGGGCATTGGTCCTGGACTCCTGTATGATGCTGTGAAACAGGCATTTGACACAGACAAAAGTGAGATAAACAAAGCACTCAGGCGTACAGGGGACATCGGGAAAGCCATTGAGATCTTCGCAGCCAACCGCCGTCAACAGACGCTATTTGCTGAAGATCTGACCATCAAAAAGGTATATGCCAGCTTTGTTGAGATAGCAAAAAAAGTAGGCCCCGGATCACAGAAAAAAAAGGTAAGGTTGCTTGTTGACCTATTCCTTCAGGCATCCCCACTCGAGGTACGATACCTTTCAAGGCTTGTTCTTGAAGAACTGAGGATAGGGGTAGGAGAGGGAATTGTGCGTGATGCGATTGCAAAAGCTTTTGAGGTTGATGTCGAGCTTGTTGAGCGCGCTCTGATGCTCACAAACGATCCTGGTATTGTTGCGACATATGCAAGAAACTACGGGAACGACGGTCTTAAATCGATTGAACTCTTTCCAGGCAGACCTGTTAAGATGATGCTTGCACAGGTTGCAGCGGGAATCGAGGATGCACTCGCAAATATTCAATCGCCCGCTATCGAGTGGAAATTTGATGGTACACGGGTTCAGATTCACAAAGATGGCGATGAGATAAGGATCTACTCGAGAAAGCTCGAGAATGTGACAGAATCTATACCAGAAATCGTATCTGTTGTGAAGAAAAAATTAAGTGGAGATAGCTTCATTCTCGACGGTGAAGTGATAGCAATCGACGATGATGGAAAGCCAAGACCCTTCCAGGATATTTTACGCCGATTCAGGCGGAAGCACAGGGTTGAAGAGATGCGAAACCTCATACCGCTCCATCTGCACGTATTTGACATCCTCTACCTTGATGGAAAAACGCTTATTGACCTGCCATTAAGCGAAAGAAGAGAAATTCTTGAGGGAATTGCTGTTTCGGATGAGGCACCGATCGCAAAACAATATCTCTGTAATGATGCTGGTATGATCGATAGGATATACAACGAAGCACTTCATGCAGGACATGAAGGGATCATGGTCAAGAACCGGGATTCAAGATACACACCCGGTAAGCGCGGGAAGAACTGGCTTAAAATTAAGCCTTTGATGGAAACGCTTGATCTTGTGGTTGTTGGTGGAGAATGGGGAGAGGGAAAACGGGCAAACTTAATTGGATCTTACAGGCTCGCATGTCTTGATCCCGCCCGGGATAGACTCCTTGAGATTGGACGTGTTGGAACAGGACTTACAGATGAGCAACTCATTGAGTTTACAGAGCTATTCTCTGATCTTATCCTGAGTGAGACAGGATCCAGCATTGAGTTTAAGCCAGAAATTGTCTTTGAGGTGGCTTATGAAGAGATACAGAAGAGCACGAAGTATGATTCGGGATATGCACTCAGATTTCCGCGAGTTCTGGGGCTGCGAGAGGATAAATCTGTGGCAGATGCAGACACAATCGAGCGGGTTGAACAATTATACAATAAGAAGGGGTGTTAGATGAGTGCCCCGAGACCCTATGTCGTGATGGTTTCAGAGGTCACGGTCGATGGCAAGCTCACGCTGAAACGTGGCGCATCAAGCAAGATCATAATGTCACAGATGGATGAGGAGGCAGATATCTACCTGCACCGTGAGCGTGCCAGATCGGATGCGATCATGGTTGGATGTAACACGATAAAGATCGACAACTCTTACCTGACGGTGCGATACATCGATGGTAAAAATCCGATCAGGGTGATACCATGCAGCAGGGGAGATCTGC
The DNA here is from genome assembly GCA_001766815.1 of Candidatus Syntrophoarchaeum caldarius. Lineage (NCBI taxonomy): Archaea > Methanobacteriati > Halobacteriota > Candidatus Syntropharchaeia > Candidatus Syntropharchaeales > Candidatus Syntropharchaeum > Candidatus Syntropharchaeum caldarium. The sequence goes on along the minus strand of LYOS01000002.1, from coordinate 275,095 downwards.
CGCTGGACTCGAATGTCCTTAAAGGTGATGCACCAACGATCATCGCGGTCTCAGAGGCTGCAGACAAAGCGCGGCTTGAGCAGATTGGCGAGATGGGTGTGGATGTCTGGGTATGCGGCGAGAGAAAAGTTGATCCTGTGTTACTCCTTGCAAAACTCTATGATCACGGCGTTAAAAGACTCATGCTTGAAGGCGGACCCACACTTGGATGGGAGATGATCAAAAATCGATTGATCGATGAGATAAAACTTATTCACATGCCTTTTATTGTTGGAGGGTGGGATACACCATCTTTAATAGGTGGTGAGGGCGTTGGTGACCTAAATAAGGTAATCCATACAGAACTTGAGCGGCATTTTCTATGCGGATCACATCTTATAACGGAGTACAGGGTTGTGTATGAGTAAGAGCCACTTTGAAATTCTGGAATGTGTTTGAGCGCGCATGAAGGGGATTACGGCAGAGCGGGTGGATGATCTTACGGGTTTCTGGTCATCTGGCGAAGAAGAACTTGAGGAAGAAGAGTTGATACTATTTGATAATGTCCAGTTCATATACGAGCTGGCGCTGGCACAGCTTGAGCTTAGATCGTTGGGTGTAGAATTTGAGGTCACCAATGGATTAAGAGAGTTCAAACTCCTAAAAGAGGTGGATGCAGAGATTTTAAAGCGTAAACTGGCATATTTCAGGGAAATTAAAGGTGAATACACAGATTATTTTCACATCACTCAAAAAAACAGGACACGTTCTGTGAATCAATATTTAACTCACTGGATCTATCCTTACAAGGGTAAATTCCACCCGCAGATGATAAGAGCACTCCTGAACATCATCGGGCTTAAGAAAGGTGACACAGTTCTTGATCCATTCATTGGAAGCGGAACAACCGCGCTTGAGGCGCAGCTACTCGGTATTAACGCTGTAGGAATCGATATTTCACCTCTCTGTGTGCTTCAGAGCAGGGTTAAAACAGAATCTATTGAAGTTCTGCCACTGATCAATGAATGGAAAGACGAGATTCAGAAAAGAGTGAATGTAAACCTCTTCAATCTTGAAAAAAAATCCCTGAACAGTGAGATAAATAAAATCCCTGATGAAAAGGTGAGAAACTTCTATAGAATGGCAAAACTGGTTGCGGTAAGTGATGTGGCAAGGCGGAAGAAGGAGTTTTCAAAGGCATTCAGGAAGAATCTTGAGCTTATGGTCGCATCTGCTGGAGATTATGTGGATGTTACTGAAAAACTGAAGCTCGATCTGGGATCTGTTGATATAAGAATCGGCGATACGCGAGCATTACCCTTGAATGATGAAAGTATTGATGGGATTGTGACATCGCCTCCTTACTCCATCGCGCTGGATTATGTCACCAATGATGCTCACGCCCTGAAAGAGATGGGGCTCGATCCATCAGAGATAAGAGAGGAGTTTGTTGGGGTAAGAGGGAAGGGAGAGAAAAAGATCGAACTATACAACGAGGATATGAAGAAGAGTTTGGAAGAGATGTACCGTGTCTTGAAGAGGGGTAGATATGCTGCCATTGTCATCGGGGATGCCACATATCAGGGAAAGAAAATTGAGACCGTTAAGTTCGTGATCGATTACGCCGAGAACATCGGGTTCAAGCTTCTTAAAAACATCGATAAGATCATCTTCGGGCTTTACAATGTGATGCAGAAGGAGAATATATTGATTTTTGTCAAAGGGGATCTGGATCTGGCGGAAGACAAGAAATATCGTTGCAGGGGCGCGAGGGCGCCAAAAACATGTAGGTAAGGAGCGTATGGTTAATTTAGCTGGAGGCTTAACATCCCCGAGGAATTTCGGAGTATAAAACCCTCGAGCATCCCCTACAACTAAGTAACCCCTTACAGCTATACTATATAAAACTATCGATCATAATTGTAAAATTATCACATGTATGAAACTTTTATTAACCTAATTTGAAAAATAAATTTAGCATTATAACTGATGGACTCGGCGGGATTCGAACCCGCGGCTTCTGCCTTGCGAAGGCAGCACTCTACCCCTGAGCTACGAGCCCACTACAAAAGTTCACACATCAACTACCACCTCTACACTCACCCGCTCCTCTTCATACACGATGCGAAGATCGTGAAGTGTTATCGCCTTGACGTAGTGTTCAATCGCAACTTTGGCTGGGTCATACCGTGCGCCATAACAGGTTGCATCAAGGATATATAAATCACCTTCTTTTTTAATCGTGAGATCAAATGCTGTGAAAATAAGCTCCTCAACCTCAAACTGATAAAGAAGTTCACTCAGCCATTCAAACAACAACCACTCAGGGCTTTCTGCTTCAAGATGGAGCTTCACCTCAAGATCTCGCTCAATATTACCTGTATCGACCATGAGTGCAAATAACGCACGCCCTGCACTTATAAAAGCCTCCTCAAGCGTCCTGCCCCATGCCCTGAACTTCGCATCTGAGATGTGATCCAGAAACTCAAAACCCTCTTCATCACCCATCAAAGATCCCTCTCAAGTCCTGCAAATTTACAGAGCGCCTCCTCCTCCATGAAATGAAGGTCGCCGACTGCAACAAGCACGTGAAGCGGTGTGCCAAAATCAAACTCCATAAGCGTTTTCATTCCCCCTGCCTTAACCACCATATCCTCTGAGCCTGCCCTTGCTATACCTACAAATATCAGGTCTTTCATCAACCCTTCTCCATGTCTCGTCTCAAGCGTTTCGAGGATCTCAAGTGCATCCTTGATCGTCATCTGCCGCTCATGAGTTATATCAAGAAGCAGTAGTGTGTGAAGTCCGTGTGATCGGTTCTGTTTTATTGTATCATAGGGAAGATCAGAGATCGATTCAGCCTTGTCTCTGTATGGAAATGATATTGTTGCTGTTTTTCCAAATTTATAACTTGACAAACCTGTAATTCCTGGGACCACCGTGAAGATAGATGGCGCATGAATTATGTTTGTTCTTATTCCACGGTCGTATGCCCTGAGGCGCAGATCCACGTGGGTGGTCGCTATCATCGGATCACCCCCTGTTAGAAGCAGCACATTATAAGATGTGGCGTGCAGAAGAATCTTTTCTGGTTCGTTCTCGATCTCTTCTCGGCTCAGAGGGTAAATCTTTCGTCCAAAGACTTCTTCAAGCGTCAATCTGTCACAACCGCCAAGCGAGGATGTGTACTCTTCAAAATAGACGATATCCGCAGATTTTACAGCCTCGAAACCCCTCACTGTAATATCCTTTGCACTGTACAGCCCGAGTCCCACAAATGTGAGCATACATCAAGACTATCTGATATAGTCAAGCGCATCTTCTGGTGCGATGGTTGTCCCTGGCTCAGTTTCTCCCTGCATCTGTTCCATTTCCTTGAGGCGGGCAACAATCGTCTCCATCTCCTTCCCACGTTTCTCGAGCGCATCCATATCAATCTCAATCCCAAGAATCTCTCTGAGTATCCTCAGAACTGCCTGCGCACTCCTCGGATCAACAAGATAACCAGACGTTACACCCATCAGACAGACCGCTTCGATACCATGCATCGCACCAAAAGCGAGCATTAGTCCTGAAACGCCGATTATTCCGCCCCCTGGCTCATTCTCGCTGAACTCAACACCATAACTTTTCATCTCTTCTACAAGTGAGATATCATTTACCGCGCCGATCACACGCGGATTCTCTACAAGCTGACCTATCCCATAACCACCAAGCGTGTATATCCGCTTCACATTATATTGCTTGGCTATATCTATAAATGTCTCTGTCAGGAGATAGTGCCCTTCGTTTGTGTTGCTCTGATGATCTCCAATTAGAATCAGGAGTTCAACATCATCCGAGGTGTAAGCAAATATCTCGTTTTTCACCATCCGCACACAGCCATCTGGATTGACAACAACCTGTGGTGGAAAGTGGGGTGAGTAGATCTCAAGTATCTTTTGTGCCTCAAGCTCTTCAATCAGGTATTCCGCAACGAGCTTCCCCACATGTCCCACCCCAGGAAGCCCCTCTATCAGAATAGGGTTCTTGAGTTCAATAGATTTTATAGTTACAACTTCAACATCCTTCATATCAGATCAACTCTCGTGTCGATGGAATTCTCCTTTTCCTCCAAGCTTTTTGATCTCTTTTATAGCACGCTCTGCCGCATCTTTAAGTATCGCCTCTGCGCGCTTGTAATCACCTGCAACAACATGTAAACGGAATCGAGGTGCACCCACATACGTGATATTGAGCTCAGTATCTTTTTTCTTGGCTTTCAAGGCACTCTTCAAAGCTTTCTTGATCATATCAACACCATCTTCTCTAAAACAAGTTAGATCAAGAAATCCTGAGATTTCAACCTTTGGATGCTTTATATTCTCCTGTGCAACCCGATATACCTCATCACGATACCGCTCATCGAGTTTGACATCATCGATATCCTGAGAGGCGATCTCCTCAAATGCCTGATACAGTCCACCATAGTTTTCTATAAGTTCTTTTCTGAGGTTCTGAGTTTCCTCATCTGAAAGTTTCAGGTTATTCTGCACAAATGAGATCCACTTCTCGGCTCTGAGGGTTATCTTCCACTCCTGAATCTTTGCTTTGCGCTGGTACTGGTTGACATCCTTCAGCGAAAGATCGATGTGCTTTCTTGCAGGGTCAACCCTCAGGACCTTGCACACCACCTTCTGACCTTCACGGACATAATCTCGAATGTGCTTTATCCAGCCTGACGCAACCTCTGAGAGGTGGATCATGCCCTCCTGCCCCGAGTACTCGTCAAGTTCAACAAACGCCCCAAAATCGAGGACTTTCTTCACTGTTCCCACAACGAGTTCACCCTCGTTTGGCCAGAGGCTTTTATCCTGCATTATTCAAGAACCTCAAGTATCTGCGTCTTGATATTCGCCTTTCCGCCAGTTGGTTCAACGATTAACCGTCCACATACGCTACACTCCACTCTTGTAGAGGCGCTGCCAAAAACGACCTGTTCATTGCTGCAATCGTTGCATTTGACCCGCAGAAATCTGCTTCTTGGCTTTTTCACTAAATCATTCAACTCCATTCTTCACTCCAGTAGATCATTCAGTATTCCACAAGTTCAAATTTCGATGCTCTGAAACACGGCCTTGTGTGAGCTTTTGAACATTCGCTGCAGAGATATTTCAGTTCAATCCGTTTTGTCGGTTTATCTCCACCAGGTACCTTTGAGAACTTACCTGAGTTACCTATACCTGTTTGTCGCTTCTTTTGCCTTGCGATATGCGTCAATGAGGATGCCTTCTTCTTTTTTACACGGATAACCTCATGTACGGTGTGCTTTTTGCAGTATGGACAGTGCCGTTTAATTTTCTTTGGCATCTTCATGATATTCACCCTTGGATATATCAATCTCGATTGCTGCTTTCTTCTTGCATAAGCCCTCTGCGTGAAATCTTGGAAGGACTACGATATCTTCCTTTTTAAGGGAGTATTCACGGCTTTTACCGTTGTGCACCCCCATAAATACGGGAATATCTTTCAATACTCGCATAATCGAGGAGCTATCCAATATAGTATCATTGCCTCTTATAAATCTTTTCTTGGCGCTGCTCTCGGGTTCAGCCACATCTTCCTTTTTTCCAGACTTCTCACCGATCACACCACCGAGAATCCTGGATCGAAGCGCTTCAATCTGATTGACAAGGTCTTTATAGAGATCTTCTTCATGCACCAGCAGGTTTGCTGGCATCTGACTTAGACGCGAGGCCGCAAGCCCAACAACTTTGAATATTCGCCGTTCAAACAGCTCTTCCGCTTTTATCCTTGCGGTTTTAAGCTCATCCTCAAGATATGCACGTCGTTTACCCTCAAGATCACGCATCTCCTCCTGAAGCTCGTTAATATATCGCTCAATCTCCTCAAATATCGATGATGGGAGCTTTTGAAGGGATGATGAGCTTCTTTCGTCATCTACAAGTCGCCACAGTTTTCCAAGATCCAGTTTCATCCTACCACTCCCCTGAACTCAGCCAGTCCTCTACAGATAAGGTAGAGTCCCACCGCTCGCGGTACTTCATTGATTCCAGGATCGAACGTGTGCTTCTGACCCATGAGAGTGATGGAACTTTCACTGAAGAGATCGATGATAATTTCTCCCTCCTGGAATGCAACCGCATCAACCAGCGGATCGAAATTCTTGAATTGATCTATCTCAAGCGCTGTGACCTTCAGCGCCGTCCCACCATGAAGCGATCCAGGCAGACGGATGAGTCGCTTGACATCTGCTGTTACAGGTTCATCGATCTCTCCAAGTTTCACTTTCTTTCGTTCTTCGATTATATTACGCCATATTCCGGCTGGAAACTGTTTTACCACAGCTATATTTCCTTTTTTGATCTCGCCCATAAGCATATCGTCCTTCGCAACTTCAACGAGCTTCTTTGCCCGTTGCACCCCAAGATCCTTTATCCTGAGATGTGTGAGATATTTGATTGCTTTATCCTCGTCCATCTCTGAAATCTCTTCCATAAATTCGAGAAATCCCTGACGCAACCGCTCACCCCAGCTTGAAGACGAAACGATCTGTGTGGGCCGACCTTTTTCTGTAATCAGAATTTTCTCTATCTCAAGCCCTCTCGCAGTGATATAATCAACGATCTCACGCCGTTCTGAACTTTCAAGCTTCCAGACCTTTGGGTGATAGACATGGAGGTGATAACCTCGACCGCCAGAGAAGACGATCTCTATATCTTCCTCAGAGAACCCAAAATCATCTTCAAGAAACTTTAGAAGTTTTGCCGTCTCCTTTTTCACTGCACTGAGCATCTCCTCGAAACTATCTGTAGTTATATGGAGGTGGTCTGCATCGAGATCGAATATCAGTTCAGCACCTTCCCACTTCTTATCTTCCATCTTTGGTGCGGCTGGATCATGGTATATCGCTGATGAGTAGTACGCATGCCGCGGCACCTCGCCTTTTAGATAATCAATCGCCTCCTGTCTCGAGAGAAATGCCTTGTGCCGCCTCATTCCTGGGAGATCAAAAGATACAAACCCCCACTCCCGCTTATCAAACTTCAGGGGCAGGACAGGTTCATTCCTGTGATAGTACTCCCTGAAGGCAGATCTCACATACGCACGACTCCGCTCATTCATCACATCAATCCATGCTGAATAATATCCCAAAGTTTATATTATCTACAGGCGTTATCTTTTTGAATGACAAAACGCGTCAGGATTATTAATGATCTCCCAGATCTTGTTCCGCTGTTACAGATATTTGCATCGAAGCGTGAGAAACAGGTCTTCGATCTGCTGACATCTGGGTGGTACACAGAAGACGAACTCAAAGCGAAGCTTGGATCAGAAGAGATAAGTAATAGTCTTGATATTCTCCGTGAGAGTGGATTGCTTGAGAATAAATGGCGAATACCCACCGCAGGCACAACACCTTTGATTGAGTACACCACGTCTTATTCAAAGGTCAGGCTCAACCTCCAGTGTGAGATGGAGGATCTCGGCGATATTATAGCGATTTCCTTTATGGAGGAGGATGAGTTCAACCAGATCGTGGATGAACTGATCAGGTGCATTCACGAGGGAAAGGATTCGATCACCAATATATCTATCTCAGAAGGGATCTCACCTGTACTTTTAAAAGCGGCTGTTAAACGGTCATCAAAGCTTTTGCTGAAAGGACAGAAGTTAGAACTTATATCAGAGGATTGAAGATGATACAGGCACTAAAAAGCAAGAAAGTGAGTAGTAAGTTTCAGATCCTGGTGGAAATAGCAGAGCATCAACCCACGATCCGTCAGAAAGACATCGCCACGAAGATGGACATAACTCCACAGGCAGTCTCTGAGTACGTAAAGGAGATGGTGGATGAGGGACTTATCCATACTGACGGGAAGAAGATGTATGTCATAACACGCGAAGGTGTGAACTTTGTACTCAGAGTAAGTAAAGAGATGAAAGAGTACCTCGATCACATCAACAATATTGTGACAAATATCTCAGTCTGGGCGGCCGTTGCAGCAGAGGACCTCGCCGAAGGTGATACCGTTCACCTTTTTATGGATGATGGCACCCTCTATGCTTCAAAGGGTGTTGTTGAAGGTGTTGCTACTGCAAAGGTTGTTGTATCAGCTAAAAAAGGAGAAGATGTTGGCGTATCGAATATCAACGGAATAATTCCACTTGAAATGGGTAAAGTCATGGTTTGCGCCGTTCCTCAGGTGCAGGACGGTGGTTCACGAAGTATCTCACCAGATAAACTCAGAACTGCTGTCGAAGGATCGGACCTCATCTGTGTTCTTGGGATTGAGGCTCACGTTGCGCTCAAACGGATCGGTGTTGAACCTCACATCGTCTATGGCGTAAGAGAGGTTATTGTAGAGGCTGCAAAACGTGGCATCTCTCCTGTACTTGTCTGTGTGGAGAGTGAGATTCCATCCATCCTCCAGCGGTTGGGCGATGATGCCATAGAATATGAGTTCGTCGAGATCAGGAATTGACCAGGATCATGGATATTATCCGCAGGGCAAGACTAAAAGAAATGGATCGAACGGCACTTGAGTTCATGCAGTCGATCGAGGCAGACCGGTGGATCTTCAAGGCAGATCTGGCAGTTGATAGAGCGCATACAAGAATGCTTCTTGAAAATGGGATCATAAGTGAGAAAGATGCATCGCTCATCTTAGAAGGGCTTGACCAGATCGAAGAAGCTGGTATCGATGCACTCAATCTTGAAGAGTATGAGGATATTCATGCATGCGTGGAATCACGACTTATTGAGCTTATCGGTGAGGACGCAGGCGGGCGGATGCATACTGCGAGATCACGAAACGATGAGGTTGCAACGTGTATCAGGATCGCACTGAGGGAAGAACTTGAGAAACTGATTGATAAGCTGAACGACCTGAGGCGAACAATTCTTCTGCGTGCTGAAGAGCATCTGGAAACCATAATGCCTGGTTTTACACATCTGCAATTTGCTCAGCCAACAACCCTTGCACACCACCTGCTCGCACATTTCGATGCCCTGAGCCGCGATCTTGAACGGCTGGGTGGGGTATACAGTCGTACAAACAGATCACCACTTGGTGCAGCCGCATTTGCATCCACGAGCTTTCCGATCGATCGGAGGCGCACAATGGAGCTTTTAGGATTTGAAGGACTTGTTGAGAACTCTATGGATGCTGTGAGCGCACGAGATTTTCTTATCGAGGCTATCAGTGTATCTGCAATCATCATGATGCACCTCTCACGACTTTCTGAAGAGTTGATCCTGTGGAGCAGTCAGGGCTTTGATATGATCGAGCTTGATGATACCGTTACAAGTACAAGCTCAATAATGCCTCAGAAAAAAAATCCAGACCTTGCAGAGCTTATACGTGCGAAAACAGGTACGGTTAATGGAGCACTCACTGCAGCACTCACGATCATGAAAGCAATGCCGATGAGCTACAACCGCGATCTCCAGGAACTCACGCCCCACCTTATAAAGGCAGTGACAATAACAGCGGCATCAGTATCGGGGATGGAGCGAATGATCAGGAGCATGAAGGTCAAAAGAGACTCAATGCGATCAAAGCTTGAACTTGGCGATCTGATGGCAACCGATCTTGCAGATGCGCTTGTACGTGAGAAGGGGCTACCTTTCAGAACTGCTCACAAAATCGTTGGGAAGGCTGTGAGTGAGGGGTATGCGATCGAGGAACTTGATGAAGCAACGCTCAGAGATGTGCTTGATCCCATGCTGAGCGTCAACAAAAGGAAAGTGACAGGTGGTCCTGCTCCCGAAGAGGTTAAACGAATGATCGAACAGCGAAAACGTGAACTCTCCCTTATTTGATGTCGAAAATTCCTGGGCTGAAGTCCAATGAGACCGCGATCCCCTCATCTGTCATCTCAAATACCTTCGTCTGCCCGGTGATCTTTGTTCCCCGCATCTTCTGAACCTTGATTAGAAAAACATCCATATCATTGACTGTTGTGCGATCAAGGAAGATTAAACCGTCTCCCATAAAGTCAAACTGATCAAATGCTTTCTTCTCAAGCCCATGTGTCTTCTCAGTTGTGATTATTGTTGTGGCCCGTTCGCGTTTGAGGAGTTTCAGGAGGTTTCGCACCATCGAGTTCTGTCGGAGTGAAGAAGCTGAACCGAAATCTGTGAGAAGATTTATGGAGTCTATTACCACCCTCGATGGTTTGTACTCCTCTACCGCCTCAATTACATCGTTTACCGTGATCATGGAAAGCCCGTATATTACAAGCTGCCCATTTTCTGCATATTCTCGAAGATTCCAGCCAAATCGGAGGCAATGATTCGCAAGCTGTTCGGAATCCTCTTCAAAGGAGAAGAAAATACCTCTTTCGCCGTTTTTGATCCCCTCAACCAGAAACTGCATCCCGAATGTTGTCTTACCTGTACCTGGAGGGCCCGTCACAACAACGACAAAGTTCTTCGGAAAACCCCCTTCTATCATCTGATCTAATGTCGGTATCCCGCTGCTCTTTCGCCCGATCTTCTCATAGCTCTTTATATCAAGCTTTGCCTTATGTCCCCTATCAAGCCCTTTCAACGCAGCCTCAAGCACTGCGTTCTTTCCACCCCACTGCTCTTCATACTTCAGTAGTATCTTGTATGCCTCATCGTCAATGGTGGTGTGTATTCGTTGCTTGTTCATGATTATTTCCCCTACACTTAACATTATATTATATGACATTACTTAATAAAATTATCCGCTCTCATGGCGGTCTCGTTACTGCGAACTCAAATGTTATAGGAGGGCATAGAGGTTAAATACTCCCATGTTTTCTCTTTTTCTGAGATACGTGATGAGGAAACGAGTGGTTCAGATTGTATTCGGCATCATAATCATCACCTTTATACTCTTCAAACTTGGACCAGGTGAGATATATGAATCGTTGACGCAGGTTAAACTCAGGTACTTTATCCTTGCAGGATGTGCTTATCTAACCTACAACACGTTCATGGCAATCCGTCTAAGATACCTCATGAAGGTGATAAGCAAGGAAAACCTGCCATACAGAGATGTCTTCTTCTCGCATATGGGTGGCATGATCGCATCTGATGTAACTCCTGCAAGAAGTGGCTATTTCCTGACACCGATCTTTCTCAAAAGGAAGGGTGAGAACCTGACCGTAACAGGTGGTATGGCAGCGATCCTTGCACCGCAGGGTATTGAGTTCATACTGAAAGTTATTGGTAGCCTACTTGGGATCGTCCTTCTAATATCAAACATCGATAATGCAATAATAAAACCCCTGCTCGGTGCAGGTGCAATCTTTCTGCTTCTTGGTATTGGTATCCTCATCTTTTTATGGAGTTCTGAGGAATCTTCACTCAAGATCATCGCAAAGATACCACTCATGAAGCGATTTCTCAACGAGTTCTCGCACCTCAAAGAAGAGAGTTTCAAGATCAGATCCGAGATTCCGTTCATACTTCTGCTTCACATGATCGGCTGGGTATGTGTCGCACTCCAGTGGATGTTTCTTGGCAGAGCACTCGGGATTGAGCTTTCATTTCTCACATACTTCCTCTTACACCCACTCCTATCACTACTTGCGTTTGTGCCGTTAACGCCCGCTGGTTTTGGTCTGATGGAGGGTGGCACAACAGGGATCTTTACGCTTCTTGGGATTGATCCAGCAACCGCCTTTGCCTTTTCAATCCTCGTCAGAATAAATACCGTTGGGGTTGATATTATCGGAGTGAAGGAAGCAGGTTTCAGGTCATGATGTGTATAATACCTTCACGCGTTTCAACATCAAAGATCCGCCCCATAAAAGCCTCAACCACAGAAATATTGGTTTTAAGGTGTCCTGTCATCTCACGCACGCTTATCTCTGATCTCCCCTCTGCAAGTGCCATATATGGTATGAGCTGATCTGCAAGGTATATATCCACTCTTGCGGCTGTGCCAAGCTCAGACAGGATGTTTTCAGCCGCCTCAGCGCCCACAACCTCTGCACGTTTACCACGCTCTCCGAGCGCACTCCCACTTTTATATCCGCTGTATAAAAATATCCCTGAGCCTGTTGAGATTTCCTGTGTGCTTTCAAGCTCTATCGATGCACTTATCCCATGCTCAAGAAGTTTTGCTTCTGCACTATCTGCCTGACGTCTGACCACATGTTCAGGAAGGTTTGAAGCATGCGAGATTCCTTTGACTCTTTTGTTCATCTGTGCTTCAGGCGTAATACCCCTCAGTTTTGATGAATTTATCAGAGCACGGACAAGGCCATTACCCTTTGGATAGTAACCCCGTCTAAGCAGTTCAATCTCGATATCTGCTCCCATCTTACGCAGGACAGGTATCAGCAGAAACCTGTAAAAATCGATTGGTGGAGACCATCTGACATCCGTGCCGCCTTTTATCGTGATCTCAAGCCTCTCATCTGAGTCCAGCAAGGCAGGGATCACCGTCTGAAGAAAGAGTGTGATACTCCCCGCGGTCTTTATATCAAGATCAAATTTACCACCTCGTACCCTGTGCGGCGCAAAGAAAAGCTCTTTTGATCCGAGTTTAAGCCCCTCAACCGTTGCATCTGTGAGCTTTGCGAGAAACTCGATGCCCGTGAGATGTTGCATGGCAAGCCCTGGTTTCGGGCGTCCGACTCGTATGTTTCTGATCTTTACAGGTGTTTCTGTGATCGTTGCAAATGCGATCGCGGTTCGTATGATCTGCCCACCGCCCTCACCCATCGAACCATCGATCTCGATCATCTACCTTACTGTTGCCTTCTCTGACCCAATTCCACGCTTTCTGAGTCCTCTACCTTTTTTTCCGGCGCTTGTCTTTCCTCTGAAGACTCTACCTCTGTTCGAAGGATTTTTGAGCCATTTGAACTGAGGATCTGCTCTGATCGCGGGATGTGCGGGATCAACGAGTATCACCTCATACCACTTCCGCTTTCCATCCGAACCCACCCAGTATGAGTTTAAAACTTCCATATTTGGATATTTTCTTGCAGTGCGCTCCTCTGCTATGCGTTGAAGGCTTTTTCTTGGCGTAATGCGGTATTGACCCATTCTTTTTGTGCGCCTTCCCCTGACATATCTGGACTTTCGTCTGCCACCACGTCTGATCCGTGTTCTTACAACAATTATCCCCTGTTTAGCTCTGTAACCGAGTCTGCGTGCACGATCGAGTCTTGTCGGGCGACTCACCCTGACCGATGCTCGCTCACGTCTCCAGGTCTGCATCCGCTCCCAGAGCAGTTCACCCACATATGTATCCTTCGGGCGTGCCCATGCATCGCCGATATAGTTGTAGAAAGGTCTTGACATCTTTGTACACCCATGAAATCAATTGATAATTTTAGTGTAATTCATTGCAGGGGTATATAAATAGGTTACCTGCATTTTTTCGCGCGTTCAGACCACACATATTTATATAACCTATATCCAATATATTTTACAGGTTATCAGGGGGATTCCTATGAGTAAATTTTCTATAGAAGAGTTTGTCCGTGCCACGTCAGAGCGGGATCGAGGGGGAGGACCGTTTGAGCTTGAGAATGATCGAACGCTCGAGATTCAGCTCGATGGAAAAGTATGGATAAAGATGGGGTCGATGATTGCATACAATGGCAGTATTAAGTTCACCCGTGAGGGTGTACTTGAGCATGGTCTCGGCAAGATGCTGAAGAAGGCGGTCACAGGCGAGGGGACAATGTTAACAAAGGCAGAAGGAAAGGGAAATCTCTATCTTGCAGACAGCGGTAAGAAGATCTCTGTGATAGACCTTCAGAGCGAATCCATCACAGTCAACGGAAATGACCTCCTCGCGTTCCAGGAGTCAATCAAATGGGATATTACGATGATGAAAAAGGTAACAGGGATGCTTGCAGGCGGGATTTTCAATGTCAGGCTTGAAGGAGAGGGGATGATCGCGATAACCACCCACTACGATCCTGTAACATTGATCGTTAAGCCAGGTGAGCCTGTTTTTACCGATCCAAATGCGACTGTTGCGTGGTCATCAAATCTTGCCCCGGATCTGAAGGCTGACATCTCGCTGAAGACACTGGTTGGCAGAACCAGCGGTGAGACGATCCAGATGAAGTTTGATGGCGATGGCTTTGTCGTGATCCAGCCGTTCGAGGAGATTTACTACATGCCTGCAACCGCCTGATAGAAACCATGAAAGCAGAGAATGTTGTTGCAGTTATCGTGATCATTGCACTTGCAGGGATCGTTTATCTTAATCTTGATAGAGAAGAACTTGCTCCATTGAACAATGCGCTTGAGACAGGTATTGCAGAGATTAAGTATTACACAAATCTCGCGATAGATGGCTTTGCAGATCTTCTCTCTCCTCTTCTCTCAAATACTGCCACAAAGGGAGAGTACGTCAATACAGGAAACTTAAATACAACGATAGCTGAATGTGAACTTCTTGAGAGCAATTTTGCAGAGGAGGGTGCAGCCTATCTGCTGGCGCTTGTCCGTGTGAAGAATGTCGGGAAGGTTCCTGAGCATCTCCCGCTTTTAATAGATATGCGACTCCACTATCTCGGTGATGTGGTTCGACCCAAGAAGAACTGGCGCTGCGAAGGGGGCAGGACGCACTACGATCCACTGACAACAGATAAGATCTACCCCAATGTGACGCGGGAAGGGTGGATATGCTTTGAGGTTCCGGCGAATATGAACCTCTCTGAGGCTGTAATATCAGCAAGGTGCGAGGGCAGGAGAGTTAAGTGGACAGGTTTTTAGCATGGTGGAGACAGGGAAGTCTTTTAAGCTCAGATATGTAAAAACTCTCTGATCAGGTGCATCGATGAAGATCGCTATTACACGGCCAGAAGAACATCTTGAAGAATCTGTTGAGCTTGCACGATCGAGAGGCTTCGAGGTCATTGCTGCTCCGATGGTTGCAGTTTGTGAACGGGATGAACCCGCATTTGAAGCTTTCTACAAGCGCGTGATCGACGGTCTCACAGACTTTGTGATCCTCACATCGGTCAACGGTGTCAGGTTCATGCTCAGAAAGGTCGGTAAAGACAGAGAAGCGGGATTTGTATCAGCCCTCAATGGATCTCAGATCATGGTGGTCTCGATGGGTCCTCGCACCGCAAAGGGGCTTGAACGATCAGGGATCAATCCAGATCTGATGCCAGATAAGACCTATACATCATCTGGACTTGTCGAGCTTCTTACCCCGATGGTCGAGGGTAAAACTGTCGAGATCGTGAGGTCTGATCATGGTAGCAGTGTCCTGACCAATGAGCTTACACGTGCAGGTGCAGATCTTCATGAGATCAAGGTCTACAAAATTGTTCGTCCTGTTGGAGATCTGCAACGTGATCTTATTAAGGCAATTGCAGACGGAAAAGTTGATGTTGCTACATTTACAAGTGCACAAACCGTTAAAAATTTCTTTGAAACTGCAGAAGAACTTGGATTGAAAGAGAAGGTGTGTGAAAGGTTGAACGAGATTATTGTCGCAGTAATTGGAGAACCTACAGCTAATGTAGTGGAGGAGCTGGGTGTTAAGGTTGATATTATGCCTGAACGTGCGTTATTTGATGCGATGATCGATGAGATCAGTGAGAGGATTGGAGTATGATTGTATTTTCAAAAATTCTGGCGGATAAGGGAACTGTATGGGATGCTGTAAGGGCGCGTGAGATTGCATCGTGTGAGGTGCCGGATGATCTCATACGCTTCTCATCAGAGGAGACTCCTGTTGTCATGTGGAATATCACCCGTGCGTGCAATCTGGAGTGCAAACACTGCTACCTCGATGCACAGCTTGGCCCACATCCTGATGAGCTCACCGAGGAGGAGGGAAAGCGGCTGATCGATGAGTTTGTGGAACTTGGGATACCTGTGGCAATAGTTACGGGTGGAGAGCCGTTGATGAGCAAAAATTTTCTTCCATTTGCTCGCTATGCAAAGGAAAAAGGGCTAAGGATGGTTGTATCTACAAACGGAACGGTAATAACGCCTGAAATTGCACGTGAGATGAAGAAGGCTGACATCCTGTATGTGGGAGTGAGCCTCGATGCCGCAGATCCGGAGCTTCACGATGAGTTTCGAGGAGTCGATGGTGCATGGGAACAGGCAATTACGGGGATAAAGAATGCGATGGATGCAGGGCTTAAAACAGGCTTCAGAATCACGATAAGCAAAAGCAACTGGAAGGAGGTGCCAGCGCTGCTCGATCTTGCAGTTGAGATGGGGGTCCCAAGATTCTGCCTCTATCATCTGGTTCCAACCGGAAGAGGAACAGATATCGCTGACTGGGACATCACGCCACAGGAGCGGATCAAGGTGCTTGAATATCTCTATGATAAGGCGATCGAGCTACAGGATAAGGAGATCGAGATTTTGACGACTGATTCACCGATGGATGGGGTTTATATCCTCGAACGCCTGAAGAAGGAAGATCCAGAGCGGTTTGATATTGCAAGAAAGCTGATGGCAGTCTCTGGTGGTTGTTCGATCGGTAAGAAGGTTGCAAATATTGATCATCTTGGTAATGTCAGCCCTTGCCACTTCACGCCGCACCAGCATCTTGGAAATATCAGGGAGCAAAGCTTCAGGGATATCTGGAAGGATCATCCGTGTGATGCACTCATAAAGCTCAGGGAGATGAAAAAACACCTGAAAGGTGGATGTGGAATCTGTGAGTACAAAGATGTCTGTGGAGGGTGCAGGCAGAAAGCCTACTTTTACAGAGGTGATCTCTTTGAGGAGGATCCAACCTGCATCTTCGATCCTCGAGCTGGTAAACTCAAAGCATAGCAGGAGCAACATTGATGAAACTTTCAGGCAGAATTTCAGGTGTTAGCGAGTCTGCAACGATCAGACTGATCGATATATCCAACAGATTGAAGAGCGAGGGGAAGAATGTTGTTAACTTCAGCTTCGGTGAACCCGACTTTGACACTCCATCTCACATCGTTGATGCAGCAAAACGTGCGATGGATGCTGGTTTCACGCATTATCTTCCAAGTGGTGGGCTGCCCGAGTTGAAAGAGGCAGTTGCCAGAAAGCTCAAGCAGGAGAACAACCTCAATCTCGTACCCGATAATGTCGTGATAACCCCTGGTGCAAAGTATGCGATCTACGCTGTGATCAACTCAATTATCGATGATGGAGATGAGGTGATTCTCATTGATCCTTCCTGGGTCACGTACCCCGCCTGTGTAAACCTTGCAGGTGGAAAAGTTGTCTGGACACGGTTTGACCGCATCGGTGATGCCATAACTCAAAAAACAAAGCTCATCCTCATAAACTCACCGAACAACCCTGCAGGATATGTGCTTGACAGAAAAGAGCTTAAGATGATCGCAGATCTTGCGATAGACCATGACATAACCGTTGTATCAGATGAGATCTATGAGAAACTGATCTATGAGAAGAAACATCTCAGCATCGGATCGTTCGATGGTATGGATGAGCGAACGATCACGATAAACGGCTTCTCAAAGACCTATGCGATGACTGGATGGCGGGTGGGATATTTAGCAGCTCCAGAAGAGGTTGCTTCGGCTGTAAAACGCTTACAACAGCACTCAACAACCTGTGCCACTTCATTTGCCCAGTATGGGGCGATCGAGGCTATATCAGGTGATCAAAGCTGTGTCGAGCAGATGGTAAATCGATTCAGAGAACGAAGAGATCTGATCGTTGAAGGTCTGAATGAGATCGGTATTCCATGCCAGAGACCAGCAGGTGCATTCTATGTATTTGCAGATGTCGGCGCATTTGGTGGCGGTGAGAGGGTTGCAGAGGATTTACTCAACAAGGCACATGTCATCGTAACTCCAGGCGGCGCGTTTGGTCCAGAGAGCGATTCATTCATCAGGATCTCGTATGCGACTTCGATCGATCAGATACGGCTTGGGCTTGAGGGTATGAAGACGTGTCTGGGTTAAGCCAGATCGAAGCAGAAAGAAGGCTTGAAGTTTACGGAAGAAATGAGATTACCGAAGAG
This sequence comes from Candidatus Syntrophoarchaeum caldarius, assembly GCA_001766815.1. NCBI lineage: Archaea > Methanobacteriati > Halobacteriota > Candidatus Syntropharchaeia > Candidatus Syntropharchaeales > Candidatus Syntropharchaeum > Candidatus Syntropharchaeum caldarium. The sequence goes on along the minus strand of LYOS01000002.1, from coordinate 257,165 downwards.
AAGCGAAGATCGCGCCTTTTAATTTTTCTATCACAGTTTAAAAGCTTTTTAATCGTTATTTTAATCATCGCAGCGGTTGTATCTGCGGTTGTAACCGAAGAGGTGACAGACGCCATTATAATTCTTTTAATCGTCCTATTCTCAGGTGTACTCGGGTATATTCAGGAGATGCGTGCAGAAGGGGCTATCCAGGCGCTTAAAAGAATGGCATCGCCAAAGGCGGTTGTTGTGAGGGATGGCAAAGAAATTGAGATTGATTCCACCTTTGTTGTCCCAGGTGATCTTCTACTGCTTGATACAGGAAGTAAGGTTGCAGCAGATATGCGTCTTATACGGGCAGTCGATCTGAAACTCGATGAATCGCCACTCACGGGTGAGTCTGAGCCTGTATCAAAGGTGGCTGGTGACACCGTCTTCATGGGTACAACTGTGCTTCATGGAAGGGGCGAGGGAATTGTCACAGCGACCGGGATGAAGACTGAGTTTGGGAAGATCGCAGGTGCACTTCAGGCAATCGATGACGAGGAGACCCCACTCCAGCATGAGATAGATAGACTTGGAAAGTGGCTTGGCGTGCTTACCATCATTGTATGTGCAGTTGTTGCATCAGTCGGACTTCTTCGAGGGGCGCCACCGGTTGAGATCTTTGTCCTGGGTATTGCGCTTGCTGTTGCAGCCGTTCCTGAGGCGCTTCCCGCGGTTATCACGATCGCACTTGCACTTGGGCTCAGACGGATGGCATCACGGAATGCACTTGTAAGGCGACTCCTGAGTGTTGAGACGCTCGGATCAACCTCTGTGATCTGCACCGACAAGACGGGAACGCTCACAGAGGGTGAGATGACGGTTAGAAAGATCTACCTGAAGGGGAGGATGATCGAGGTTACAGGCGTGGGTTATACACCAGAGGGGGAGATACTCCTATATGAGGATGAGAAACTCAATCACGACCTCGAACTGCTTCTTATGGCAGGTTCACTCTGTAATAATGCACACCTTCGAAAGGAGGAGGATGGATGGAAGATCGTTGGAGATTCGACCGAGGGTGCTTTACTCGTTCTTGCCGAAAAAGGCGGCTTCACGAAAGATCTGCTTGACGAGAAGTGTGAGCGGATCGATGAGATCCCTTTCTCATCCGAGCGTAAGATGATGACGACGGTCAACAGGTGCGAGAACGGGGTCTATGCCTTTTCAAAGGGCGCCTGTGAGGTGATACTTTCCTGTTGCAGGTTGAGTGAATCTGAAAAAGAAGAGGTACTGAAGAACGCAGCGAGTATGGCAGGAGATGCGCTGAGGGTACTTGCGTTCTCATATAAAAGCGTGAAAGTAGATGATTCTAACTTAGAGAGCGATATGGTATTTCTTGGTCTTGTGGGGATGATCGATCCGCCAAGAGAGGGAGTAAAGAAAGCGATTGCGAGATGTAGAGAGGCTGGTATAAAGACGCTGATGATAACGGGTGATAATCCGATAACCGCGACAGCCATCGCCAGAGAAATTGGGATGCAGGATAAGGGTGAGATAGTTACAGGTGCCATGCTTGATTTAATGGGTGAGGATGAGCTTGAAAGGATTGCTGAGGATGTTACAGTCTATGCAAGGGTCTCACCGTTTCACAAGCTCAAGGTGATCGATGCATTGAAAGCACGGGGGCATATCGTTGCAATGACAGGGGATGGTGTCAATGATGCGCCTGCACTCAAGAAGGCCGATATCGGGATCTCGATGGGGATAACCGGGACCGATGTTGCGAAAGAGGCATCTGATATCATACTCATGGACGATAACTTCAGCTCGATCGTTGCTGCTGTCGAAGAGGGAAGAACGATATTCAGGAATATCAGGAACTTCTTCACCTATGGGTTATCATGCCACATCGGTGAGATTCTTCTCGTTCTTTTTGCGTTCCTCTTCTTCGAGGATCTCGTATCAGTGAAAGGATTTCCACTTCCTGCAGTCCAGATACTCTGGATCAATCTCCTGACCGATGGAATCCCACCGATCGCGCTATCTACAGAGCGTCCAGGATATAACATTATGCGAGAACCCCCAAGGAGGAAGGAGGAAGGAATATTCACCCGCCGCGTACTGTTCTATGGGATCGTCATTGGACTTCTTGTTGCGATACAGGGATCTTTCATATTCCATCTCGCAGATCCTGAAAAAGCTCAGACCATGGTTTTCACGACAATTGTAATCTCTGAGATGTTCAATGTCTTCAACTGGCGCTCTGATAAGGAATCGATCTTCAAACTTGGTTTTCTGACGAATAAACCGCTGATACTTGCCGTCTCAAGCACGATCCTGCTCCAGCTTATCGTGATATACCTCCCATTCCTGCAGGGTGCGTTTCATACGGTGGGACTTGATCCTGGTGATTGGGTGTTGATGATCCTGGTTGGATTATCAACGCTTGTTGTGGTTGAGTGGATGAAATTTGTGGAGAAGACTCGTCTAACCCATACTTGACACTTTACTCAGTTGAAATCATCAGGAAAAAATTCCTCCAATTCCAATAAGCAATAACATATACATCTTCTCACCTTGGCATCTTTTATTTAGAAGTCATTAGCTGTAGCGGTTTTGGCATAAACCAAGGTGGACCTCATCACCACTATCATCCATCTTCTACCACCACTTATAAAACTTTGCAAACGGCAGAGTGCACAGACTAATAGGATATGTAAATGCGCGCGATGGGCATCTACCAACAACAAAAAAGCCTTATGCTCGCAGACACCTAATTTATATTGTGTCAATCGAGGAAACCGCATCGAAAATCAAGAATATGGAGATCAGAGGGGCAGGCAAGATCGCAAGATGCGCGGTCATGGCCCTGAAAGAATATGCGCTCAGTATCGATGCAGAATCAACTGAACTTTATCTCAAAGCCCTGAGAGAGGGATGCAATGAGTTAAAAAATACACGTCCTACCGCGATATCACTATCTAATGCACTGTCGTACGTGATGCGTAGGGCAACAGGTGAATCGATCGAAGAGATAAGGGCTAATCTGGTTAAAGCCGTCGATGATTTTGTTGAGGCTTCCATTGCTGCAATAGAGCAAATTGCAACGATGGGGTCTCACAGAATCGTTGATGGTGATGTGATTCTCACTCACTGCAACAGCACTGCTGCGATCAGAACCATTATAAAGGCACATGAGGAGGGGAAACAGATCAGTGTGTATGCAACAGAGACCCGTCCCAGATATCAGGGGCGCATCACGGCAAGAACACTTGCAGAGAATGGTATTCCAGTTACGCTGATCGTGGATTCCGCAGTGCGATTTTTCATGCAGAAGGTTGATATTGTTATAATTGGTGCTGATACCGTTGCATCAAACGGTGTTGTTATAAACAAGATTGGAACCTCGCTGGTTGCACTTGCAGCCAACGAAGCAAGAGTTCCCGTGCTTGTCTGTGCTGAAGGATACAAATTCTCAAGAGAGACCGCCATGGGCAGGATCGTTGAGATAGAGGAGCGAGACCCATCTGAGATCGTTGACGTCGCCGAGTTTGAGGGTCTCGATGTTAAGATAAAGAATCCTGTATTTGACCAGACACCACCCAGGTACATCGATTCGATCGTGACAGAAATGGGGGTTATCTCACCATTCGCAGCTTACGATATCATAAAGAAATTCGAGGAGAGATGAAGAAATGGATGAACCGTATATTGCAATCGGAGAAAAGATCGATCCTGAGGGATACATCCTGACAACATACAGGGTAAAAACAGATCTTGAAATGAAGAAGGCAGCCCGTGCAATCGCTGCTGAAGAGTCGACAGGAACCTGGACAGACATCTCGACAACATCCCATGAGATCATCGCCGAACTCGGTGCCAAGGTGATTGAGATCGATGGGGATATCGTCAGGATTGCATATCCGCTTGCAGACTTTGATCCAGCAGGAGGTGGTATACCGCAGTTTTTGAGTGTTGTTGCGGGTAACCTCTTTGGGCTTGAAGATCTTAAAGGTGTGCGACTTGAAGATGTCAGGATACCAGAAGCTTTTGCAAAACACTTTCCAGGTCCAGCATTTGGAATAAAAGGACTACGAAAACTGCTCGATCGACCAGATAAGCCATTTATCGGTACCATCGTTAAACCAAAGATCGGACTGCCACCCCGCAAGTTTGCAGACTATGTCTATGAGGCAGGTATGGGAGGTCTTACAAACTCAAAAGATGATGAAACGCTTGTTGACCAGGACTTCTGCCCACTTGCCGATCGAACCAGTGCAGTCGCTGATGCACTTGATCGTGTCTTTGATGAGGCGGGAAATCGGATGATCCATGCAATCAACGTCAGTTCACCCCATGATAAGATCATCGAGTTTGCAGAACTTGCCATGGCAAATGGTGCACGCCAGATCATGGTTGATGTGCTGACGTGTGGATTTGATGCTGTGCGAATCCTGCGGGAAGATCCATCTATAAATCTTCCGATCCATGTCCACAGGACAATGCATGGAGCACTCACGAGAAATCCAGATCACGGAATCGCAATGACCGTTATTGCAAGGCTTGTCAGACTCTGTGGTGGGGATGCGCTCCATATCGGAACGTTTGGTGTAGGGAAGATGCATGGATCTGATTTAGAGGATAAACGCTCTCAAAACGCACTGATCGAACCGTTCGGCAATTTCAAAGCGGTTGTGCCCGTATGTTCTGGAGGTATTCATCCAGGACTTATCCCGGCAATTATAGCAATCGGCGGTTATGACATTCAGATTCAGGCAGGAGGAGGTGTCTCAGGACATCCAGGTGGCGTTCGGGAAGGTGCAAAAGCGATCTGTGAGGCAGTGGATGCATCAGTTAAAGGAGTGGCGCTGGAAGAGTATGCAGCAGATCATGAGGCTCTCAGACTTGCACTTGAGAAATGGGGGGTTTGATGGATCAGAATCAAGTATTCAAGATCAAACGGCTCGATGTCGATACAGGATCAAGGCATCTCGTCGTAATCCACCCTGATGCGGCATTTGAGCTTGGTGTTGTGAGCAACGATCGTGTAAAGGTGAGAGGTAGTAAAAAAACAGTCACAGGACTTGTTCTCGTCTCAAAAAAGATTGTTGCAGAGGATGAAGTGGGTCTCCCGATCAATGTGATCACTGAACTTGAGGAGGTCGTGGGTACAGAGGTTGAGATCCATGCTGCTGAGAAGCCGGTCTCAGTTGAGTACATAAAAAACAAGATGGATGGGATGGAACTATCCGCGCAACAAATAAGACAGATTATCAAAGATATTGTAAACAGAAACCTCTCAGATATTGAACTTGCAGCCTACATAAGCTCGGTATACACAAAAGGGATGTCAATAAGAGAGATCAAAGACCTCACGCTCGCCATGGTTGAGACAGGGGATGTTATCGAGTTTGACCAGGAACCTGTATTTGACTTTCACTCAATTGGTGGTGTACCTGGAAATAAAGTAACTCTCCTTGTAGTCCCGATCGTTGCTGAGGCAGGTCTTTTGATCCCTAAAACAAGCTCAAGGGCGATAAGTAGTGCGTGTGGCACTGCTGACATCTTTGAGGTGCTTGCTAATGTTACTTTCACCATCCCTGAGATCAAAAACATTGCAGAGCGTGTTGGTGGCACAATCGTATGGGGGGGAGGTGTCAATATCGCTCCAGCAGACGATCTGATCATCAGAGCAGAGTACCCACTCACGATAGATCCATACCCACAGCTCATAGCATCGATACTCGCCAAGAAGAAGTCCTGTGGGGTTCATAAGCTTGTGCTTGACATACCTGTGGGTCCAAACGCAAAGGTGGAATCAATTGAGCTTGCAAAGAAGTACAGTAGAGATCTTATGCTTGTAGCAGAAGAGCTTGGGATGGTGGTTGAGTGTGCAATTACATACGGTGGACAACCTGTTGGGAGGGCGATAGGTCCACTTCTTGAGGCAAAAGAGGCGCTGGCTGCACTTGAAGGAAAAAGTGGTGTTCCAAACAGTGTTATCGAGAAGGCGGTGTGTCTTGCAGGCATGGTACTTGAGATGGGGGGAGTGCGTGCTGATACTGGTAGGGATCGTGCAGCAGAGATCCTCTCAAGCGGCAGGGCATTGAAGAAGATGCGTGAGATTATAGCTGCACAGGGAGGAGATCCAGATATCACATCAGATACAATTCAAGTTGGTAAATACTCTGCAGAACTTATCTCGGATGCAAACGGATATGTTGTCTCGATAAACAACAAAAGCATCGTAAAGATAGCAAGGGCTGCCGGTGCCCCATCAAAGAAAGGAGGTGGGATACTACTTGAGAAGAAGATGGGGATGAAGGTTGATCGAGGTGAGGTCATCTACACGATCTTCTCTGACAGCAGAGCAAGACTCGAAGATGCTGTTAAGCTTGCAAACAGGTTGAAGCCTGTAGATGTTGAGGGGATGGTGCTTGAAAGGGTGCTGCCAAGTGGAAGGATTTTGTAAAATGAAAGTTTTTAAAGGTATTTAAACTATTTTAATAGTATTTACAAAACTTTAAAAGTTTTTAACCACTTACAAAAGACTTTTATAGATAAATTCAGTAATAAAACATAATATACATCTGCTCGATGTGTAGAACGAAGAACCTGAAAGGGGGGATAAAATACGGCATTGGAAAGAGTGTTAAATGATATACTAAAAAACGTTGATGGTTCGATCGCAGTGGCGATTGCCGGATATGATGGCATGCCAGTTGCATCGGCACAGACTGATCCGAATTTCTCGATAGAGGATGCAGTAGCATCTGCTGCAATGGGGCTTACCTACTCCAAGAAGATGATGGAAGATGCAAGCGCCGGAAAGGTCAAAGAGTCGATGACAACAACGGATGCTGCAATCTTCTTCCTGCGCCCGATCGATGAGGAGTACTGGATTGGGATGGCACTTGAAGCAAACGGTAACCTTGGTAAGGCGCGCCTTGAGATGAAAAAAGCAATACCACTGGTGCAGAAGCAGCTGCAGTGAGAGATAAAGGGGTATTCACCCCATATTTTATTTTCGATGTGGTGGAGAGGTGAGTGAGTATTAAAAAGAGGCTTGAAGATCTGATGAGGATAGGTGGTGTTCATGCATGTGGCGTATTTGTGCATGGTCTACCGGTCGACGCGATCACATCAACGGACGTTGACAAGGAAAAGCTATTTGCATACGCCCAGGACCTCATAAACTACTCAGAGAAAGTTGCCGAGGGTATTGGATCAAATTCTGAGTTTATAATGCTTGAGATGAACAATGAGAAGCTCCTTGTACTTCCCGTGGATGCAGGGGGTGTTGCTGTGTTGACGGATAGAGATGCCAACATAGGCATGGTCAGGGTCGCTATGAAGGTTGCAATACCCGAATTTAAATCGTACCTTGTGGGGGGTTAACTATTGGATCTTTTAACCGGGAAATTCATATACAGGGATGAAAGAATGGAAGACCATGACGTTGGGAAGATTATATACGATCTTATAATGGATTCTTTTACTGGATATATCCGGGTATCCAATCAGGAAACGAGTTTTGTGGATAAATATCTCCTTTTAGAGAATGGAAAAATCATAGGATCATCAGAGGAGGGGGCAGATTACACATATCACGGGTGGAAGGCCTGCAAAAAATTCTTGAGCATCAAAAAAGGCTGGTTTGATGTATGCATGCTCAACCCATCGGATATGTCAAAGATAAAGGAATGGAATAAAGAATCCCTCTTCACGATGATGGATGATCTGATCAAGATCACAACTGAACTTGAAGAGGGCAGAGGAACAGTCATTGATACGTGGGGTTCTGGCGTTCTTGCTATTGACTCACAGGGAAGACCATATCTTATCTTAGAGGAGGAAGAACAGGAAAAAGAAGAGAAAACTTCCGAAGGTGCAGTGATTGAAGAGGTGGTGCCTGCCACCGCGGGGACAAAAGATTTTGAACTTACGATAGACATCGGGCAAGATCAATTTATGATCGGGGATGTAATCCCAATCCTTATTCAGGCAAAATCTGAGGACGAAGGGGAGATCTTTGACCTTGAGGTCTCGATCTCAATCGAAGGCGAGAAACAAAAATCCTTTGTAAGGATGATTGAAGCTGGAAAGGTACAGGAGATTGAGTTTATACCTGAGAAGAAAGGCACCGGCGAGATCGTGATCACCGCATCGCCGATCGGGTCGGATGATACGCGTGAATGGCGAGAGACGTTTAAGATCGAAGAAACCAGTAAACAGTCCTCGAATGAAGAGGAGGGGCTACTCGATTTTATTACCGATTTCCAGGATCTGGACATCAGTCTCGATTCTCTGAAAGTTCATGTTGAGACAGAGGGTCTGGGACACATGATCATAGGTAACGATAATGCCGTAAATCTCGATATAGTTGAAGAAGTGAAAGAGGAGGTTGAAAGGAGTCCGAACTATGAATTACTCTCTGAAGTGGTGAACGCCGAGATAAGAAACTTTGGAAAGAAGAATCGTATCAGGATATTGAATACATCAGTTGTGATAGACGAAGCGATACATGTCACTGTCTGGTATGAATTTGGCATGTTATCAAAGCTCAAACACTTTGATAATTCACAACTCTCTGCCTTACTCGATGAAGAGATTAAAAAAAGATTTGAGGCAGAAGATATCGAGTGTACATTGCCACTGGATATTGGTATGAGGCACGAGGAAAAGAAAAAAGAGGAAATTAACTATGAGAAACTTGCAAATTCATTTGATTTCTAAGAGAAAAGGAGGTGAGATAATTAAAATGCGAAACATGCTGCTGGTGTTGCTTCTAACACTGGTCTTACTCGCTGGTGTGGCATCTGCTGCAGAAGAGGAGACACCAGCGTGGGAACTGTGGTCGAGCGCGCTTGAGCTTGCGGTCTGCATTGTTGTTGTGGGTGCAAGTTTTCTCGCATACGATAAGACAAAGCACAACACACTGCTCTATCTGGGACTGACGTTCATCTGTCTCTCGGTCGCAATAGATGCACAGATTCTTGGAGCGATGGGCGGTGGCGAGGCTACAAGAATAATTCATCACATCGGTATGCTCGGTGCCATGGTGTTGATGGCAAAGATTGTGATAACACCGCTTGTGCTAAAGTAGATGAAGCGACTTACTTTTTTTTCTTTTTAACACTACATAAATCGTGTTATAAGCAATCCAAGCTCGAAAAGTACGATCAGAAGGGCTGCAATCAGAACCTGTGAGACGCCTGTTGGATCAGAGTTTACGAAGAGGGCTATGGCGATTGCGGCGATATACACGATACCGCGCTTTGCCCGCAATGCATGGTAGTTTGTGATTTTTGCCTTTACACCAAGTATTATAAGTAGTGGCACCTGAAAGATAACTCCCAACCAGATTGCTGTATAGAAGATGAGTGAGAAGACGCGCTTTGCAGAGAAGGCAGAGGCTGCCAGTTCACTGCCATAGGGGATTAGCGCAGCAAAGATAAGAGGGAGTGCAACGTAATATGCAAAGACAACCCCAAGGAGATAGAGCAGAAATGATGGCATGAGAATCCTCAGGATGAACCGCTTTTCATGTGGATAGAGGCCCGGAGCGATGAACGCAAAAGTTTCATATAATAAGAGGGGGATCGTAATAGCAAGTGCACAAACTAAAGAAAAGAGAAATCTCAAAGAAATCCATTCTATGGGGCTATAGATGAAGAGTGACAGGTTTTCAGGAATTAAATCTCTGAATATATATGTGAGTGCCGTATTTGAGAAAGGAAAGGTGATAAGCGTGATGATGATAAGCGGGATCAAAACCGTCATGAGCCGCCCTCTAAGTTCCATGATGTGCTCCATCAACGGTAGTTCTTTATCCTCTATCGGTTTATCTCTGGTCGTATCTGCCATAATCCCGACTCCGTTACAGGTGGTTGTCCATGCCTACTCCTATTGGTGAACAACTTGGTTATATAACTGTATCCATAAGGAAGAAACTCAAGCTGGTTCTTCTTGTTATTGTTCTGGGCATGATGATCTCCTTCCCGTTCCTCAATGACCTGCTTATTATCATAAAAGACGATCTCCTGCCTGAAGGCGCAGAACTTATATACATATCACCTGTTGAAGTCATCCTTCTCAAGTTCAAGATGGCGCTTGCGATAGGTGTGCTCCTCTCTCTACCAGTCATACTCTACATCATGCACCGTGCACTTAAGGAACGGTTTAAGATCAGGACGCGCATCAAACCATCGAATGCGGTACTTTTTTTAGTCACTGCCATCTCTCTTTTTGTGATTGGCATGATCTATTCATACTGTTTCATGCTTCCCCTCTTTCTAAAATTCCTCTATAGTGATGCTACAGGTTCAGGGCTCGTACATGCCACCTACTCGATACAGGAGTTTGTCTCATTTGTTCTTATAATGACCCTTTTAATCGGCATCTCATTTGAGCTTCCGCTTCTGATCCTGTTCTTTGTGAGATCAGGGCTCGTACGTCTTGAGACCGTGAAAGCATACAGGAGGCATGCGTATGTTGCCCTTTTTATCATGGCGGCAGTATTCACCCCCCCAGATGTCTTCAGCCAGATCATCGTTGGCTTGCCGCTTGTTATCTTCTATGAGGCTGGGATATTGATAGCAGGTATTGGTTATTCACCCACTGCAAAAAATAGATACACTTTTAAACATGATCCATGAGATTCCCCTGATGGTGCTACCTGATGTTCAGTCAAACCACCCGGATATCCAGATAAACCTCACTCGAGTGGGTGTCAAAAATGTGAAGAAGCTTGTAGAGGTTGCAAGAGATAACAAACGTCCGATCATTCTCATTTCGACGTTCAATATTTTTGTCGATCTGCCGAGAGAGATCAAGGGTGCAAACCTCTCCAGAAACTTTGAAGCGATCGACGAGGTGCTTGAAGAGGCGATAAACGCTCCAGTCTATGAGATAGAGGAGTTATGCAGTGCTGTCGCACGGAAACTGCTTGATAGACATGAGTATGCATCCAGAGCAGAGGTTCAGATGCAGAGTGAATACATAATCAAGCGAAGGACACCGATAACCGATATGCAGTGTCAGGAGATAGTGGATATCTATGCAGATGCAATTGCGACAGGAGGCGATGAGATCACCATCAAACGACGCATTGGAGCAGAGGTTCTTGGAATTACAACCTGTCCCTGTGCCCAGGAGATTATGCGCGAACTGGCCGCGGACGAACTCTCAAAGCTCGGGCTTGCCGAAGACAAGATCAGAACTTTCCTCAAGAATGTTCCGATGGCAACCCACAATCAGCGCGGTCGTGGTATGATCACGATCGAGGTCTCTGACGGGGTTGATGTCTCACTCGATGAGATTATCGAGATCATCGAGGAATCCATGAGTTCACGAATATTTGAACTGCTGAAGCGGGTGGATGAAGCATCAATAGTTGAGGCCGCTCACCGCAGACCGAGATTTGTTGAGGATTGTGTCAGAGCGATGGCAAAGCTTGTTGTGGAACGATTGACGAATCTCCCGGATGACTCGATCATAACGATAATGCAGACAAACGAGGAGAGTATCCACAGACATAACGCATTTGCTGAGCGCGTTGCAACCCTTGCTGAGCTGAGATCTGAGATCTGAAATATGTAATCAGATATTTTGATTTGCCTGAAGCTTTTTTTGTGCTTAGATTTATGGTATAACTTAAACAATACTTAAATAACTCCAAGATCAAAATAAGTTTATTGATATGAAAAAACTCAAATGGTTATATACCATACTTATTTGTGAACTTAAATGTTAAAAAGGGGGGAAAGAATTGTCAGCAAAGAAGAAGAGTTCTACTACGAAAGCAGATACTGGTGCATCTGTAAAAGAGCCGTCAAAGATAGAAGAACTCGAATCGCTGATTGAAAGACTTGAAAAAGAGAATGCAGAGATGAAATTGGCGGCAAAAGACGCAAAGGAGAAGGTTGAGTATCTTGACAACATGCCAACATTGATGGCAGCGAGTGAGGTTGATGGTACAATAAAGTTTGCAAACCGTGCACCGCTTGAAGGCTTTGGTTTCACACTCGATGACGTCGTTGGAAGGAATTTTCTCGATATGGAATGGTGGACATATTCTCATGATGCAGTGGCTAAGATGAAGGATGCGCTATCAAAAGCTGCCAGGGGCGAGAGTTCGGTCTTTGAGATTGATATCAAGCTTGGTGAAGAGTTTATACCGATCAAATACACCTGTGATCCTCTGAGAGACGAGAATGGTGAGATATACGGGATACTGCACACAGGGACTTCGGTTGTTGAGGTTAAGAAGGCTGAGTATGATGCACAGGTGAAGGTTGAGTATCTCAACAACATTCCAGCTCCTGTGATGGTCATTGATAGGGACTTCAACATTCAGTTCATAAACAGGGCTGGTGCAAATGCTGTCGGAGAGACACCAGAATCTGCAATCGGGAAGAAATGCTATGAACTATTTGACACACCACACTGCCAGACAGAGGAGTGTCGAGCATCCCTGGCGATGCGAAATGATGGCGTTTTCACAGGTGAGACGGTTGCACATGGAGCAGGTAATATCCCGATACAGTACACAGATGCGCCGATGAAGGATGCAGAAGGCAAGATCGTGGGTGCGCTTGAATATATAACAGATATCACAGTGATCAAAGAGCAACAGGACTACCTCCAGCGAAATACAGAGCGTTTTGCTGAGGCGGTGAGGCAGGTTGCAGAAGGAGATCTCACGGTCAGGCTTGAGAAAGAGCGGGATGATGATCTTGGCAGGATGATTGATGATTTCAACACTCTTGTTAATGCGGTTGCGGGGGCGATTGCATCTGCAGATGACGTCGCAAAACAGGTTGCAGATATGGCTCAAACACTTTCTGCTTCATCACAGGAGATGTCAGCATCGATGGATCAGATCTCATCTGGAACGCAGAATGTAACAGAAGGATCACAGAAGCTCGTAGAACTTGCGCAGAAGGCCGCAGGAAATGTCAGTGAAATTTCAGAGCTAATAGATTCCACAAATAAACGCATAAAGGACTCCACCCAGAAAGGAAAAGAAGCGGTCGAGAAGTCAGAAGAGGTTCAAGAGAATGCAGAGGAAGCTATGTCTGGGCTTGAGTCGATACAGCGTGAGATTGCAAAGACCTCTAACTCGATCAAGGATATGAACCAGTCGATCAAGAAGGTTGGAGAGCTTGGTAAAGTGATAACCGAGGTTGCAAACGAGACGAACATGCTCGCATTGAACGCTGCGATCGAAGCGGCCCGTGCAGGCGAGGCTGGAAGGGGATTTGCGGTTGTTGCAGATGCCGTCAAGAACCTCGCAGATCAGGTCAAGAATGCAGCCCGTGAATCAATCAGTGCAGTTGATGAGATCAACGAGGTTGGTACGAGCACACTTGAGATCTCTTCCAAAGCAGACACCGCTGCAAAAGAAGGAGGAGAGGTTCTTGAGGTAGCCCTGAAGAGCGTTGAGAATGTGGTCTCATCGATTGGTGAGATAAATGCAATAATAGAAGAGATTGCAGAAAGAGCAACCAGGATTGATGCTTCGATGAAGGAGATATTTACGATGATCGAAGTGGTTGCAGCAGTCTCAGAGGAGAGTGCATCGGCCTCAGAAGAGAGTTCTGCATCGGTTGAAGAGCAGACAGCAGCTATTGAGGAGCTTGCCGCATCAACACAGACACTTGCAGGTCTTGCGGATGATCTTCTCAGAGAGCTTGGCCACTTCAAACTGAACTAAAGAGGGGTGAAAAAATGGATGAATGTGTGACAGAGGATATCCAGCTTGTTGTATTCTCGCTGAATAACACTCTATACGGCGTGGACGTCAAGCAGGTGCGGGAAATTACGCCGATGGGACATGTCACACCTGTACCAGGCGCTCCTTTCTTTGTTGACGGTGTTACAAATCGGAGAGGGCAGGTTACAACAGTGGTCGATCTCAAGAAACGATTCGGGATATTAGAAGAAAAGATAGAAGATCGAGATGGGCAGGTGATAATTGTTGAGATAAATAGTACGCCGATTGGAATGATCGTTGATACGGTTATAGAGGTTTTGCAGCTTGAGTCGGACGCGGTTGAGTCAACCCCTGACGTCCTCGAGTCCTCGATTGATATTAAGTACATCAAGGGCATCGGAAAGCTTGATGATGGGAGACTTCTCATCATAGTGGATCTGGAAGAGGTACTTACAGGTGGCATGACGTGAGGGGGTGAAAGAAATTTACATTGATAACGAGAAATATAGATGAAAAGATCGTTAACATATTTAATTCCAGACCTTGTGATGGGGCTTGGGTTCTTCCTTGTTACATTCTATACTGTCCTGGAGATCGGAATAAACGGGATATCAACATTTATAGCTAATCTGATAGCGTGGCCAATCATTCTGCTTGCCCTCCTTACCACTGTATCAATGTTTCTGGTCGTGGGCTACAGTTTGAGACTTCAAATCAGACACGAAGTAGAGATCGAAGCAGTCTCAGACTACTATGAAAGAGCACTTGATAGTACTAATCAGGGCCTCGCCATCATTGATCGAAATTATAAAGTCAAGTTCCAGAACAGCGTTGTTGAAACGAATTTTGGAAATGCTATCAGAAGAATCTGCTACGAAGTTTATTCCGGTAGGAATGCACCCTGTGAAGGTTGTATGGTTGAAGAGGTGATAGATACGTATAAACCTTTCACAACCTCAAGAACGCTGCAGGATGGCAGGATATTCGAGATCACCCTCGCGCCATTCAAGGATCGGGATGGAAGAACCGTTGCTGTTGAGACGATGAAGGATGTGACTGAGAAGAGAAAGCTTCAGGATCAACTGGAGCGTCATGCAATGGAGCTTGAACATGAGATCGAGCTGGCAACACGTGAGCTTAAGAATGATCAGTTAAAACTTTCAGAAGCTTACAAAGATCTGCAGGAGCTTGATAGGCTGAAGACGCAGTTCTTCTCGAACGTCTCACATGAACTCAAAACTCCGCTGACCGTGATAAAAGCGCATCTGCACTTCCTGAAAACCGGTAAGCTTGGTGAATTGACCGAAAAAATGAAACGTTCAGTCGATGTGGCAATGAGAGAAACACTTGATCTCGAAGATCTCGTTGAGATGATCCTTGATCTCGCAAAACTCGATGCAGGCAATTTCAAACTCGATCTCGTTCAGATCGTGATCACCGATATCGCTGAGGATGTTGTCGAGAGGATGGCAAAGAACGCGGAGGCGAAGGGACAGAATCTTATACTCAATGTGGAGGGTGAGATCCCGATGCGATTGATCGATCCAAGACGGATGAAACAGGCACTGATGAACCTCGTCTCAAACGCGATAAAGTACAACCCTGAGAACACCACAACAATGATCAGGTTACACGCAGACTCAGAGAATATCATAGTGGACGTCACTGATGATGGTATTGGTATTGAAAAGGAAGAGCTTGACAAGATATTTGATAGGTTTTATCAGGTGGATGGTAGCACCACTCGATCTGGTAGTGGGACCGGGATCGGGCTATCGATCGTTAAGGAGCTTGTTGAACTTCATGGAGGTACTATAACAGTTGAGAGTGAACCAGGTGTTGGCAGTACCTTCCGCATTCTGCTCCCGATAGACTGGCAGATAGAAGAAGGGGGAGAGGATCGCATAGGAATTGGAAGGGGTGTATATAGGTGAGGCCATCTCTCGCCGGTGATTCACTCTTCGGGTGCAAAGTTATATCTGATATATCAAATTCTGCACCTGAAGTGGCAAGGTGGTGTTGATGTGGTAGACCTCGATATCTCTGAGTATAAGGATGAATTCATAAACGAGGCAAAAGAAGAGTTACAGGATATGAACGAAGCGCTTCTCGATCTTGAGCACGACCCTGGAAATATGGATCTTTTGAACCGTGTTTTTCGTTCTGCACATACACTGAAAGGTTCTTCTGCGACAATGGGATATACAAATATCTCAGAACTTACGCACAAGATGGAGAACGTTCTGGATGCGATCAGGAATCAGCGCCTGATGATAACCTCTGATGTACTTGATCTCATCTTTGAATCGTTTGATGCACTTGAGGTGCTGGTGGAGGATATAGATCATGATCGGGAGAGCGAGATCGATGTCAATTGGTTTATTGAACGCCTGAATAAACTCACAGAAGATCCAGGTAAGTTTGTACCAGATCATATACCTCATATTGAGCTTACAGAAGTGGACAAAAGAGCGGTCGATCTCGCAATAAGTGAGGGACTGGAGATCTTACAGGTTAAGGTCACAGTCGAGGAGGATTGTGCCCTTAAAGGTGTACGTGCATTCATGGTCATAAAGAAGCTCAGGGAGAGGGGTGCAATCGTTGCAAGCATACCCCAGGCAGAAGCTATTGAGAACGGTGAATTTGAAAATGAATTCATCCTGCTTCTCGGGGTAAAAAAAGGGAGTATAGAATGTGCCAAACTCTCATCAGAGCTCGCAGCTATGAACGAGATTGCGAGTGTAGTCGTTGAGGAATTCGTGAGAGAGGATGTACTCTCACCACATCTTCACCCCAGGACCGGATCCAGCACCCTGTCTGCTGCAACGAATAAAGTAGGTGTTGAGAAGGTGCAGTCTGTCCGCGTGAATATAGATAAACTCGATGCACTTGTTAACCTCGTGGGAGAACTTGTAATCAGCAAGATCAGACTAAAGGATCTTGGAGCATCCCATCAGCTCAAGGATCTTGAAGAGACGATAGCAACAGTTGATCGCCTCGTGACAGACCTTAAAAGCGAGGTAATGGAGATGCGGATGGTCCCTGTCAGGCAGATCTTCAATAAATTCCCAAGAATGGTCAGGGACCTTGCTAGGAAGGAAGAAAAAGTGATTAACTTTGAGATGGAGGGAGGTGAGATCGAGCTTGATCGGACTGTACTTGACGAGATAGGAGAGCCACTTCTTCATCTAATCAGAAACTGTGTCGATCATGGGATAGAATCGCCCGATCTGCGAAGAGCATCTGGAAAGTCTGCTGAAGGACAGGTGAGGCTTGTTGCATCGCGTGAAAAAAACCAGGTCTTGATCGAAGTGATCGATGATGGTGCTGGAATCGATCCAGAGATGATGCGGGACGCAGTCGTTAAAAAAGGTCTCATGACGCGCGATGACGCAGAGAAGCTCACAGATCAGGAGGCCCAGGAACTCATATTTATGCCAGGCCTCTCGACAGCAGAGACGGTATCAGAGGTCTCGGGTAGAGGAGTTGGGCTAAATGTTGTAAAGACGAAGATCGAGTCATTTGGTGGTTCTGTTATACTCAACTCTAAAGTAGGGGAAGGGACACGGGTCGCACTCAGGCTACCACTCACGATGGCAATTGTCCAGGCAATGCTTGTAGAAGTTGGTGATCAAACATTTGCGATACCGATAAACAATATTGTTGAGGTGGCAAGCATCCCACTTGAAGATGTATCGATGATCGGATCCTCGGAGATCACAACACTTAGGGGCAATGTACTCCCTCTTATCCGTATGCATGATCTTATGCAGATTCCTGATACCAGGGCTAAGGATTTGAACGTTGTTGTGGTCGAGAGGAATTCAAAGCAGGTGGGGCTCGTTGTTGATAATATAACCGCACAGCAGGAGGTTGTGATAAAGATGATGGGGAGTATTCTGAAGGGCGTTAAGGGATTTGCTGGTGCAACGATCCTTGGTGATGGTAGGGTTATATTAATCGTTGATATTGGGACATTGATCTAAAGAAGAAGAGACGCATGAGTGGGATCATAAAAGTAGGTATAGCTGATTTGAAGATTGCAAAAGGCGGTAGCACCCTTATCACTATAGGACTCGGTTCATGTGTTGGTATATGTATTTATGATCCTGTTGCAAAGATAGGCGGCCTCGCTCATATAATGCTTCCTGACAGCAATAGCTCAGAGAGAGGTAAACAGAAACTATTGATGTATGCAGATACCGCGATCCCGGTGCTTGTAGAGAGAATGCTTGAAGCAGGAGCATCCAGGGAACGGCTTGTAACAAAGATTGCAGGCGGTGCAACGATGTTTTCGAGCTTTGGAAAGAAAGAATCGATTAATATAGGCGAGCAGAATGTCGCGGCTGTAAAGAAAGCTCTCCACGCTCTGAACCTTAAGATCACATCAGAGGATACAGGAAAGAATTTTAGCAGGACGGTTGAGTTCTATATTGAGACTGGAACAGTTCTTGTTAGGACCGGACACGGTGAGATGAGGTTGTGAATTATAGATATGAGAACTTAAACAACTCTTATAGTACGCTATCGACTTCTTTTAAGACATTTGGCCCATGGAAAGGTTTTGTGACATACCCAACCGCCCCTGCCTCGATCGCAGCTTTTACTTTTTTCTCCTCACCGATCGATGTACACATGATCACCTTTACCTCAGGGTGTGCCCTCGTGATATGTCTTGTTGCCGTGATTCCATCCATGTGTGGCATCACAACATCCATCAGGACCACTTCAGGATTCCACTCATCGAATCTCTCGACTGCAACGATGCCGTCATCTGCTTCACCAACTATCGTGTGTTTCGGTGTCAGAAACTTTTTCAGGAGTTTTCGCATAAATTCTGAATCATCCACAAGGAGTATGTTCGCCATTTTTATCCCTTCAATTTAAAAGGTTGATTTCCCATCCTCATCTTTGATCTCCATCTTAAGGTTCACGATCCCTTTTCCTTTCGGCGTAAGTTCAACCTCCTTTCGTATGCGCACAACCTCTAACAGCCCGTCTGCGATCATACGGTCATATATTTCTTCTAACGCGTCCACGTCATCGATCCCTTCAACAAACGAGTCAATTTCCATCGATCCAACACCTGAGTAAAGCGCTACAAGTATCTTCTCTTCGATCTGAGAGAATGAAGGTCCTCTGTACTTTCCCTCCACCACCATTGAATCTGCAGACCGCTTCGGGACGATCCCACTATCATGAAGACACTCGGTCAGATACTCACGCAGTCTGTTTGCAGTCTTTGTGTAGATGTATGTGCTGTAGTTCTCGCCATTGTAGGTATACCTGATCGTGATAACCTCTTTATTACTATTACCTATACTCTGAATCTCAGAACTAAACTTCTCAATCTTATCCACTGGAATTACAACAGACTCCCCTTTTTCAGGCTTCACGATTATCGTATCGATGATATTTCCTTCTTCATCTGTCTTTCGTTTGATGCCAAGAAGTGCCTTCCTCCATTTACTATCTGACTGTATCACCCCACCAATTTTCGCAGGATGAAGCATTAAAACCTTCATCCGCCGCGCCTGAGTGTAGGTAAGGTATGACCTGAACTTTTGCAGCTCTTTATGGGTCGTTCCACTCAACACTAATATCTTTTCCTCACCGTTTTTATCGAGATATGCAATACTGATATACTCCTCGAATACTCTTTTGATTCGCGAGGATATGTCTCTTCCAATGACTGTAATTGAGCTAAGTGGTATTGCACGCTTTCCTGATGTGTCTTTCAACCAGATCGCTTTTGGAGTGAGTGTCGCCTTGCATTGTGTCCATGAAACACGCCCACCACTATAGACATCAAGAAATGCATATTCCCCTTCCATGCTGACAAGTACCCCATCATCACCAGGCATAGTCCAACCCACTCAACAAGTCTTACTATCTTTTAGTTTGAATGGACATTTAAGGTTTATGTAGAATTTACGAGTTCAAATAGAACTCTGTTCCAACCATAAATCGAATGTGCCCTTCTTTTTTGCCTTTCACCACCCTTATTCTATCGCTGGTAATCTCAGCGTAGTTCACAAACAATTCCCTGAATCTGTTTATCGTTTCATCATCGTGTGCCTCTTTGTTTATAAACGCAACGAGATCGAGTTTTAGCCGTGAGGTGCGCTCGACCACTCTTGAAAGAAGCCTGTACGTCTCATCCTTACCCAGCATCGAAATCAGGTGACTCAGCGGCTCAAATATTATCCTTGCTCCTGCTGGAAGCTGGTCAAACAACTCTAAAATTTGATCCATATTTGTTACAGGCACTCTAACGATCTCATCTTCTATCGAGATCTCATCCCCTTCCATGCAAACTTCAACAAACTTCATCGCGCCAACATCAACCAGATCCATCAGCTTCTCTCGATACATCGATGCCCTTGGCTCTGATGAAAACAATATGACAGTTCGCAGTTCACCAAAGAACCGATATGTAAGCTCAATCACACCATCCACATATCGACTCTGGGTGGTATATTCTATCAGTGTGGACTTTCCAAGAAGGTTGCTCACTTCATCCGCAGTGGGAATCTCAAACGTCAGCCCTTCCACCAGATACTCACCTATGTTCTCCTTTGGAACCGTTTTGAACGCCCTGTACACCAGAAATCCCGCTGCGACAAATGTACCAAGGTAAACAACGCTCCAAAATTCAAGTATACTAAGCACAATAGACTGTATCACTGGTTCAGAATAAGTTATCGCGATGGCTGGAAATATCGAAGTCGTGATCAAAAATACTGAGGTCAATGCGAGTAATAACCAGGCGAGAGAGCCTTTTTTCATCTCAAAGTACACCTGGATCCAGAAGTAAATTGCGAGAAGACCCAAAAATAGAGATATTATGGTGAACACGCTGAACTCTGATAACAGCATAGATAAATCCATTCACATCACCTGTCTTTTATTTTGTTATGTGGAGGTATTATTTATTATTTTGGGATTATTTACATAATATTGTGTATTTACAACAATAGTCAACCAATATAATGGCAAAAAAGATTATAGTGTCTGATATTCAAGTTCAATAGGTGAATCTGGCAGAATCATGAGCGTAACAAAGGTATAAATAGATAACAACAGATAACTATTTTAACGATCCCAATGACACTTCAAAGTCTTCTCAAGAAAAGTTATTATCATCTGGAAGTTACTTTTCAGCAGGAAAAAATCGCAAAGCTTCCATATTATGGACCGCTTATTCGAGGGATGCTTGGAGATACTTTTTCCAATGACAATGTTCTTTCAGAAGTTATATTCAAGAACCCGCGTATCGACGTTAGACCCTACTTCTTCTATACAGAGAGAAATGGAAATTCTGTTACTGCACATCTCATGCTGATGGGGTTTTCCGAGCATTTTATCAAAGAGGTGGTGAGGGCAATTGGTGAGAAGGAAACAGCCCATATTGGAGGGGTAAAGTGTGTTATCGATGCTATGAGCCTTAAAAAGAGATCATTCATGAATAGAAGGATTAAAAAGAGGTTTAAAATTGGATTCATATCCCCCACAGCTTTTTTTGATGGGGATAATCTCTCAACCGTGCCTTCGTTTGATATGGTTACAAGATCGCTTGTGCGATCTGTAAACAGGTTCACGAAGTACTATGTAAAGTCTGTATATCCTCTGAGGGTAGGGGAGATCCCTGAAGGTGAGATCGTTGAGTTTGAGATGAGAAATTACTTCTGGAGGCATAGAAATATCAGGGGAGAGGTTATACCACTTCATGGCACATGGGGCTGGATTGAGTATGAGGTTGAGTGTATGACGTCTGAGCTTAAGAATATTTTGAGGCTCTCTGATTTCTTCCAGGTTGGGAGGTGGACATCCTATGGGTTCGGGAAATTGGAGGTTATATGATGGCAGAGGGTGTTGTTAACTGGTTCAGAAAGAGGCGAGAGGATGCTAAGGAGGGGGAGAAGATATGGGAGACGATCAAGAATAATATTCTGGGGAGGCAGCATGAAGGCAGGTACCATGATCTCAGCTCCTTTGCAAGGATTCTTTCAGAGGTCCTGGAGGAATGTGATGATCTGAAGTGCATTCCATCAGATACAAGACTCCCCATCTGCTCGCTCTACCATCACCTGAAGAGCACGGCAGGAATTGCGGTCTGTTTGGGGATCGATAGAGGGTATGATCATTCACTTCTTACCAAGCTCAGGATTGCAGGGCTTCTTCATGATATCGGTAAGCTCAGGGCACCTGGTAAGGGTCTGGAACATGTGAAAGCGAGCGAGGAGATGATCGATGAGCTTCTATCAGATATTGATTGGCTTAAAGAAGAGGATAAGCACTACATAAAGAGGCTTGCCCCAAGACACCATGGCGCATCGCATTATGAGAAGTACAGGGCTGAAAAGGATGAAGAGAGGCTTCTGTCACTGGCTGACTCGATCTCATCTGCATCTGATAGAAGGTATGAGGTCTCATTCGATGATGGAGTTGTAAAATCGAGAGATAAGATTTTTCCGCATCTTTTGACCATCGGCGGCAGAAAGATCGTGCTTGGAAGGTGTGGGAAGAAAGAGATCAGCGATCCCAGGTATGATAAGAATCGCTATTTTTATGATGAGATTGTTTATGGCGGTCAGATCATAGGTGATTATAAACCATTTGAAGGTAAGATAGGCCTTCTTGCGCTTGACATCCAGGGTATTCAGGGATTCATCAGGGAGGCGAAGAAGCTTAATGCACTCAGAGGTGGAAGTAAGATCATAGAGGATGCTTTGGAAGCGGCGAAAAAGGTTATCAGTGAGAAGGTTTCACCAGAGGCAATCCTCTTTGCAGGTGGTGGAAATCTTGTATCATTTCTACCAGGAAATAAAGAAGTGCAGAATGGAATAAAGAGTGAGATTGAGGATAGGATAAAGGATATATCCTCTGGAGCGTTGAGGGTTGC
>LYOS01000002.1:0-234376 GCA_001766815.1 Candidatus Syntrophoarchaeum caldarius | reverse complement strand
TCAAAGTCAGCTACAAAACGATAGAAAGACTGTATTCAGATGAAGAAGTTAAGCTTGCTCTGCACAACCTCTTTATTTTGTTGTTGAGGGAGGAAGGCATCTCAGGTGAGTTTGCAGGAGATGGAACTGGATACAGCTTAACTGTTACAAAGCACTACAGAACCAACCCTAAAAAGAAGGGTAAGGACTTCAGATATGTTTTCAGGATAATAGATATTGATACGGGAATGTATGTTGGATTTGGTTACTCAAACAGATCAGAGAAGGATGCATTCAACAAAGCAATGAAGATGCTCAAGGAAATGGGAGTGAAGATGAATTCTATTTCCCTGGATAAGTATTACAGCACAAGAAAGACTTTAAAGGTGTTTGGTAAGGAAACTGCTGTCTATGTGATTCCAAAGAAGAATCTGGCGAGAATAGGATTTGACTGGTTGAGGGTTATAGGAAGGATTATTGAGGCTCCCTATAAGTTTTTGAAGAGGTACTTCAAGAGGAATTTGAGTGAATCAGGTTTTTCAGCAGATAAGAGAAGGTTTGGTTGGTTGATCAGGCAGAAGAGAGAAGATAGGAGAGAGATGGCTTTATTTGCTATCGGGCTCTGGCACAATGTGTTTGCAATCAGGGTGAGGTAATTTTGTCCCAAAACCTTTGCACATGAAACATTAAAATCCTGGTATGTATTTACTCACCCATCCTCAACTTCGCCCTCAACATCTGAAAGCTGTTGAGCCCTTGCTGCGTCCACGCTGTCAGTACGGTCATGATCCTTTCGTGAATGGTTGTTCCTTTGAACCGCCTCGTCAGAACTTCCATGAGCACTTTCATACCACGACTATTTACTATTTCGTATTGCGATAAAGGTCTCTACTGGCGTGGTGAATGCCCAGATCCAGTATTTCTTTCCCTGAACCTTGATTGAGGTCTCATCCACATACAGCACTTTAGCACCGCGGATTCTGTCCAGAATTTCTTCATATTCCGATCGAATCGCATCGGAGGCACGACGTGTGAGATCAAGGATCGTGGCAGGGCTCATATCCAGTCCGTACTGCCGTTTCAAGACATTCTGGATCTTCCGGTGTGGTAACCGCCACGTTTCAGGCCTGGAGGAGTGTGTGCATTTTCGTAGACGGCGAATCGCTTTTCAAGTTCTTCTATGCGGGCTTTGAAGATTTTAACCTCATCATTGCGCACCTTTCATCCCCTTCGATAAGGAGATCGTTGCACATCAAAAATAAGCTTTTCTATTCAGATGGATTCAGTAGGATGATTAGGGGAGCTAAACAGATACGTTGCAAACATTTCGAAGAAATCTCGATAAAAATTTTACCAGAAGTTAGCATTTCTGAGTATGTGGTTGTTATTTTAAATGTTAATGATAATACCCTCAGAGTGGAAGGATGTAAATTCATAGGCTTACAAGATTTTGAGCCATGAAGTTAAGATATCTCATCCTTGTGAGCCTTCTTTTAACCCAAACTTCTCTCTAATTTCCTTGGGTATTGTAACCTGTCCTTTTTTGCCGACACTTTTTATTCCTACCATATGGTATGAATGGAATTGAATGATTTTAAAAGCTTTCCCCTTCCACCCACCCCCCTCATAACCTTAACCCGATACGGATAAACCTCATCCTCCGTTATCTGGCTTGGAAAAATCTTCTTTTTATCTTCATAAATGCAGAGCCAGTTATTCATGATATCCCCTTTCAGAAAGAGTTATTCGTGCAAGGTATAAAATGATTTGGATTAAATTATTTAAAACCCATATTTTGCCTTCGATGCTGTTTCTGGTAGCTTTATTCGCAGCGTGAACCTGTAAACAGCCCTTCCGTTCTCTACCCTCAGATACCTCGTGCTCTCCTTCTTCGATCCGCCAAGCACCTTCAATATCTTTGATGCGATATGCCTTGCAGTATTCACCGATGAGACATAGACATCAAAACCATTCCTGGCGTCACATATCTCATACACGCTTCCACCTCTGTATCTCTCGATGATGTTGTGGAGTGATCGCATCTCGTCCTCTGTGATCCCTCGATCTGCCCGTATCTGGATTATCGCATCATGCATCAAAGACTTTTCAGCTAAAAACTATTTTTATCTTTCCAATCTTAATCCACGACACGAATAGGCATGGACTGAAAGGTTACGGTCTCGAAAAAGAAAGGGATAGAAAAATTTAACAAAGGAGCTTTACCTCCTTCGCTTCATACATATCACGGTTGCAATACCAATTCCACCAGCTGCGAATAATACACCAAACCCGGGGGTCGCGTGTCTCGGAGTAGCAGCAGTTGGCGTTGCTGTGGGTGTTGATGTTATCGCTGACGCAACCATCATGAATGTGTGCGGCTTGTGACAGACAGTACAGTCCTGTGTGAGATAATCGGCATCACCTCTGCACTTATCGGTACAACATTTATTATTTATTTCTGATCAACTTTTTTCCATTTGCAATGATTCCAGGCGATGGTTCTTCGTGACGCTATCTTTCAGGCTATTGTAGTTCTCTAATTTACCTGTTGTCCCCACCATCATCTGGGATTATAGACCTTACTGCCTCAACTCAACAGGTATCGATGCTCCAGGTGTTGTTGCGTTTATGAGAGTCGTATTCTGGTAAACAACCGTCAGGTTGAGGTAGTATGTGCCTTCAGAGAGCTTGGAACATCTGTTACAGCTTGGCATTCTCTCCTTGAAGATGATCCTGTTTACCCCCGCTGTCAGGTTCGTAACCGTCTCGTTATAGACCATGATCTTGCCACGCTCGTTGATGATGCCTGAGATGTTTAGATAAACGTCCTGCATATCACCGGTTGCGTTGAGTGTTACGGTTACAACCATCGGATCTTTGGAGTGATAAAGATCTTGATCGGTTGTAAACGATGCAAGCGTTAGGGCGGGTGGTTTACTCTCATTTACACACCCACATGACGCCATCGCAACTACAACAAGAACCGCCAGAAATCCTATTTTGACCTTCAATCTTTCTTCCCTCCTCCAAAAGCTTCCATCCAGTTGACAGGTATCGGGATTACGACTGTTGTTGCTTTCTCCTCGGTTGCATCTCGTATCATCTCAAGTGTCCTGATAAACATACCACCCTTGGTTTTATTCAGTACTTCTGCCGCTTCTGAAAGCTTCTGTGCTGCCTGGAACTCACCCTCTGCATTTATAACACGCGCTCTTCGGTTGCGCTCTGCCTCTGCCTGTGATGCCATCGCCCGCTGCATCTCCTTTGGAAGCTCAACATCTTTTATCTCAATAGCAGAGACTTTGATTCCCCATGGATCGGTCGCCTCATCAACGATGTGTTGTATCTTCTTGTTGATCTTCTCTCGCTCAGATAGCAGTTCATCAAGCTCACTCTGCCCGATCACACCACGAAGCGTTGTCACCGCCATCTGAGATGTTGCAAGCGCATAGTGCTCAACCTGTGTCACCGCCTTCTCTGGATCCATCACACGGTAGTAGACAACTGCGTTGACCTTCGTCGTCACGTTGTCCTTTGTTATAACTTCCTGCGGTGGCACATCAAAGGTCACGGTCCGAAGATCAATCTTCACCATCATCTCAAAGATCGGTATGATGAAGAAAAGTCCAGGCCCCCTTGCACCAACGAGCCGTCCAAGTCTGAATATTACACCCCGCTCATATTCTTTCACCACACGTATCGCAGATGAGAGAATGATCAGAAGTATTACTATAATCCCAATTAACAAGTCAAGTGCCATATATCCATCACCTTCTATCTACTACCTCAACATTCTATTTAATAGTTCTTTTGATTACGCGTTCAAAATCTGCCTGACCTTCTCCCAATCAACGATCGTTTCAATACAGCCCGATTTTGCAAGAATCACTCCTTGAGCGGGTACACCCTTTCTGACAAGGTTTTGCATCATCTCATAAAGTTCGATCTGACATGCAACTCCTGCAACTGCTTCTGGCTTTCTCTTCCTGATTATACGTTTAACAAAACCCCCTCCAGGCACAATATACACTTCAACCCCCTCTTTCTGTGCAAAAGGGATGATCTCTGCGATCTCGCACTTTCCACATTCAAGACAGACAATCCCTTCTTCAGCATCTGTCTTTGCAGGGCACTCGATCGATCTCAGGCACTGTGGCAGAAAGAGCATACGCCCATCTTTTGCAGAAGATCTGTAATCATCCACCGTGAACGAGTTGATCAGTGCAATTATGATCTCATTCAGAATGAGTGGGTCGATATCAAGGATATTCAATAGAAACTTTGCAGGTTGTGAGAAGGTTGTGAGGATGGTATATGTGAACATCGGAAAAAACTTCCTCTTTGTAATTGTGAGCATCAACCCAAATATCATCGCGAGAAGGAGCAGTATCGGAACCGCTATAATCAGGATGAGGAATAATTCGCCTAAGATTGCATATAGTGACATCCAGCCTCCTCATAAATCTGTATCTTTCGCCAATCATCAACCCCTGCAAGCACCACATCAAGGAGCGCGTTGTAGTCAAGTGCTGTTGCAACACAACCCTGTCTTACGAGTGGGACTCCCTGTGATTGAATGTCGAATAAACTGGCGTTTAACAGTCCTTCATAGAGTTCGTTGAAGCATGCAACCCCGATCACAGCTTCAGGTCTTTCTCTCTTGAGAATTCGCTTTGCAAAACTTCCACCTGGTACGATGAATAGTTTCATACCCAATCCCTCTGCAAGGTTCTTTATTGCCCCAATCTGACACATTCCGCAGGCTTTACAATGAAAACCATCGAACGCGCTGAGCTTGGCCGGGCAATTCAAATCTCGCATACACTGGGGAAGGATGATAACACGTTTATCGAGGTCAGTCTTTGCAAAATCATCGTAGGTCACGCTGTTGTTGAGTCTGAGAAAAACCCGATCGATTACATCAGGCTCTATACTGAAGACCTCTGCTACAAGGGTGAGTGGATTGTAAAAAATCTGTATAAGTGTTAAAAGAAGATTTGGATGGATAGTCTTCTTCTCTTTCATAAATCGAACAAGTGCCACAAAGATCAGTAGAAGAAGCAGAACAAATGCGATGACGAGGGCTATCAGAAACTTTCCAAGCAGCTCAAACTCCGCTTCTGTGAGGATATTTATTAACATTTTATTTATAAAATTCGTCGTACTACTCAATAAAGTTTATCCTTCACAGGTTTTGACCCAATCATTCAATCGCCAAGTCCTCTGCTTTTTGCGGTTGCCCTGATAACAGCCTCCATCATGGCATCCCTGACTCCTGCTTCCTCGAGTGCTTTCAGTCCTGTGATTGTTGTACCTCCGGGAGATGTCACCATATCTTTCAGTGCCCCTGGGTGTGCATTGGACTCAAGAACGAGTTTGCCAGCTCCAAGAACGGTCTGTGCTGCAAGCGTGAGCGCGGTATTCCGATCAAGTCCCTCATGAACTCCACCATCGGCAAGCGCCTCGATTATCGGCATTATAAACCCGGGCCCGCTACCACTCAAACCCGTAACTGCATCCATGCTGGCTTCATCAACGATCACAACACTTCCAACCGCTTCAAATATCATCTTTGCAACTTCAAGGTCTGAATCACCTGAATTAGAACCTTTACAGATTGCACTTGCAGCTTCACCAACAATCGCTGCGATATTTGGCATAACCCTGATAACTCGTGGAATATTTTCTGTTATAGCCTCAATCTGTGATGTTTTAACACCAGCAGCAACCGAGATGAGGAGATGACCTTCTGCAATCTCTGATAAGATCCCGGTAAGAACAGCTTCGATCATCTGCGGTTTTACAGCGATTACAAGAATATCCCGCTCTTTTGGCACGGTGAGGTTATCATCTGTGACCTCGACCCCGAACTCTGATCTGAGATGGTCGAGCCTTGATCTTGAGATATCACTCACAAGAATATCATCTGGATCGAGCAACCCCCGTCTTAGAACGCCCTGTATTATCGCCCCTGCGATCCTGCCACCACCGATAAAACCAAGATTATGGATCTTCTCTGGCATCTATCATAACTTCTCCATGCCCCTTATTAAGTTATCGACCGTTATAGATTTATCATTTAAGACTTATTTAAAGGTGTGATTCTTGATGGATAAAATCTTCAGAGATGCGTTGAAAGGGCTTGAAGCCTGTTATCACGGCGGAAGCATCGATAAGGTGAGACTTGACTTCAGTACTTCACTGAACCCACTGGGTCCGCCACCATCAATTGCTGAAACTGTAAGATCACTTTCCATATCAGATCTAAGTTTATACCCTGAGTCAGACTCACGGTCGGTATGTTACAGCATAGCAAACTCTCAAAAGCTTGCACCCGATGAGGTTCTGCTTGGAAATGGCGCATCCGAGCTTTTATTCATGATCCCACTTATTGCAATTGAAAAAGGTGATATTGCACTCATTCCAAGTCCTACTTATGGCGAATATTCCAGGGCAGTTCTGATGATGGGCGGAAACATCTCCTACTACCCGCTTCTTCGGGAAGATGACTTCAGGCTGCAGATCGATTCATTCACAGAGACGATCGATGAGATCATGCCAAAACTTGTCTTTCTCTGCAATCCCAACAACCCCACAGGTGAGTATCTCGATCGGAGTGCGGTTTTAGATATTCTTGAGGCATGCAGAAAGAGGGATACAATTCTCGTCATCGATGAGGCGTATGTTGATCTTTCACCCAAAAAATGGTATTCAGATGATCTGATTCAAAATGGAAACTTAATTATTGTTAGATCGCTCACAAAATCGTTTTCATGTGCAGGAATCAGGATTGGATACCTTGTATCAGATAAGAAGATAATATCTGCACTAAAGGCGGTTAAAATCCCATGGAATGTCACCATTCTCGGACAAAAGGTTGCACTCGCACTCATCGATGAGCTTGAATACCTGAAAAAAGGGGTTGAGCTTGTTGAGCGTGAGAAGGCATATCTCCTGCATGCCCTTGGTAAACTCCCGGTTTATGCGATTCAGAGCGATGCAAATTTCATACTTGTGGATCTTAAGGGAAGGAGTGCAGCATCCATAAATGAAAAACTCCTTGAAAGAGGGATTTATCTTCGTGACTGTGCATCGTTTCACCTACCAGACTTTGTACGAATCGGTATCAGGAAGCATGAGGATAATGTTGAGCTTGTGGAGGCGCTAACAGAGATCCTGGGGGTTGAGGAAGTGTGATGGTCAATCGTGAAGCACTTTACAGGATACAGGCAGCGGTTGCATCACGCACAATCATCGATGATCGACTCAACCTTGATGCGATTAAATATATAGCAGGAGCAGATCAGGCGTTCTTTGAGGATAAGATCATATCTGCGATCGTTGTGCTTGAATTTCCCGCGCTGAATATTGTCGATTCTTCGCATGTGATCTTGAGCGTGAATTTCCCCTACATTCCAGGGCTATTGTCATTCAGAGAGGCGCCATCCGTGATTGAAGCATTCAATTTACTTGATGTTACACCAGATCTTCTCGTTGTGGATGGATGCGGGATCAATCACCCGAGATTTGCTGGGCTGGCAACCCATATCGGTGTGATGCTCGATATTCCGACGATTGGTGTTGCAAAGAAGATACTATGTGGTAAAGGTGAGGTACCTTCAGAAGTGGGTGATGCAGAGGTTATCATCTTTCAGGATAGAGTGGTTGGATATTACTTCAAGAGCAAGAGGGGATGCAACCCACTCATTGTGGCACCAGGACATATGATCTCGCCTGAAAGCGCTTTAAAGCTGATAAAATCATGCATAAAAGGATATAAGCTTCCTGAACCCACAAGAATCGCACATCTCTTTGCAAACAGGGTGAAACGTGAATGCATGAGAGAAGCAAAGGAAGACTGATCAAAAAATATATATGCCCGAATAGCAATGAGTAAGCGAGGGTTAATTATGTCTGTCAAAGTTGCGATCAATGGTTTTGGGAGAATCGGGCGAAACGTTTTCAGGGCTGCTATGGGAAACTCTGCGATTGAGATCCTGGCAATAAATGATTTAACCAATCCTGCGACACTTGCACATCTCCTGAAGTACGACTCTGTTCATGGTATACTTGAATCCGAAGTTAAAGCTGAAGATGATGGCATCTCGGTCGATGGGAAGTTTGTTAATATCCTATCTGAACGAGACCCTGCGAAGCTGCCATGGAAAGAAATGGGTATAGATGCGGTGGTTGAATCAACTGGTTTCTTCACAGCGCGTGAGGGCGCATCAAAGCATATTGAAGCTGGTGCAGAGAAGGTCATCATCTCGGCCCCTGGAAAAAACGCTGATATTACGCTGGTTATTGGAGTGAACGATGACCAGTATGATCCAGATAAACACCATATCATCTCGCTTGCATCATGTACCACAAACTGCCTTGCACCCGTAGCAAAGGTTCTAAACGACTCATTTGAGATCGAGAAAGGGCTTATGACAACTGTTCACTCATACACAAATGATCAACAGCTTCTTGATTTTCCACATAAGGATTTAAGACGTGCACGAGCTGCTGCCGCCTCGATCATACCCACCACCACAGGAGCAGCTATTGCAGTTACGCTCGTACTCCCAGAACTCAAAGGGAAGCTTGATGGTATGGCGATGCGTGTCCCCGTCACAAACGTCTCTGTTGTGGATTTTGTTGCAAAGGTCAAGAAGCAGACGACGATAGAAGAGGTTAACAATGCCTTTAAAGCTGCAGCAGGAGACAGTATGGCAGGGATACTTGACGTCTGTGATGAGCCACTTGTATCGATCGACTACCTTGACAATAAACATTCCTCAATCGTTGATTCCTCGCTTACGAATGTGATCGACGGCGATCTTGTGAAGGTGATCTCCTGGTATGACAACGAGTGGGGATACTCATGCAGGGTCGTTGATATGCTGGACAGCCTCTGAGGTGGTTGTCAATTTTTTGGGCCCGTGGTCTAGTTGGTTATGACATCGCCTTCACACGGCGGGGATCCTGAGTTCGAATCTCAGCGGGCCCATCAGATTCTCAAAGAAGTCCTGAAGAAGGTTAAGCCTGATCAGGCAGAGGTAGAACGTCTTGAGCGTTTTGCACGTTTTATCACAGATAAAATATACAGCGCAGCCGCATCACTTTTTATTGAGATTGAAGTGATGCTTGTTGGATCTGCTGCCCGCGGCACGTGGGTTTCTGGTGAGCATGACCTTGATCTATTCATGCTCTTTGAAGCCAACCAGACGAGGGCTGAGCTTGAGCTTAACGGGATTGAGATTGGGAAGTACGTTGTGAAACAGGACTACAGTGACGAGGAGTTTTACTGTATATCTTATGAGAAGGAGTATGCAGAGCACCCATACATAAAGGCGGTATTTGGGGACAGGATGGGGGGAAAGTACGAGGTTGATATTGTGCCGTGCTTTGCAGTCACCGATCCAGCGAAGATTGAGTCTGCCGTTGACCGCACGCCCTTTCACAACCAGTACGTCCTCTCAAAAATCGCTGGACTTGAGGATGAGGTACTCCTGCTTAAACAGTTCATGCGGGGTATTGGGGTTTATGGCTCTGAATTGAAGCGCCAGGGCTTCTCTGGATATCTGACAGAGCTTCTGGTCATACACTATGGCTCATTTCTAAAGGTTTTAAAAGAGGCTGCAAACTCATGGAAAGCGGGTATGCGGATCGATATCGAATCGCACGGAAAGTATGAAGGGGCTGACCCACTCATTGTGATCGATCCTGTTGATCCGATGCGAAATGTGGCAGCAGCACTCTCTATCGAGAATTTTGGCAGGTTCATCGATGGTGCACACCGTTTTCTTGAATCGCCATCGATCGATCTCTTCTTTCCGAAAGAACCTGCACCAGTTGAAATCGATGAATTTGACGAGATCGCATCCAGGCGCGGAACACGATTTATTTTCATTGCGTTTGATAGACCACCAGTTGTTGAGGATATACTCTATCCGCAGCTCAGGCGCTCTGCAACCGGTGCAACCGAGTTACTCCATCGCGAGGGCTTCAGGGTTTATCGGGACGCCGTCTGGGCAGGTCGTCACCATGCCGTGATACTTCTTGAACTCGAGGTTGCAACGCTACCAGCCATAAAAAAACACTGGGGACCACCCGTCTGGAAGAGAAGACATGCAGCAAAGTTTAGATCAAAACACGAGGGGGCAACCTACGGAATCCATATCAAAGATGGCAGGTATCTCGTTGATATTGAGAGAAAGTACACAGATGCAAAAGATTTTTTGGGTGCGAATTTGAGAAAGGGTACACTCGGTAAGAACCTCAAAAATGCAGATTTTGCAATTATTGAAGGAAAAAAGATCTTTGATCTTCTTGAAGAAGAGGATTTTAAAGTCTTTTTGCGGACTTATTTTGAGCCCCGCCTCACAACATGAACCGCTGTCGCCTTGAAGGAGGCATAAACCTCCACACCTCTCTCAAGTCCAAGTTCTTCTGCCGATCGCCTGCTTGTCAGTGCAACAAGTCCAGAATCAAGCTCTATTCTGACCACTGCCCCGAGATTCACGATCTTCTCTATTTTTGCCTCTATATTGTTTCTCGCACTCGTCTTCTGTGAGACTTTTGATATCGTGATCTCCTCGGGTCGCAGAAAAGCGTTGACTCTGGAGCCAACCTCCAGATCAGTGACAGCAGATATCTCGATACCTCCAATGTCTATGATCGAAAGCCCATCATCTACCTCTGAAATGACACCTTCAAGTACATTCTCAACCCCAAGAAACTCTGCAATCCTCTCGTTTAAGGGCTTATTGAAGACTTCACGAACCCCTCCAACCTGAACGATCCTCCCCTCCATCATGACGCCGATCCGATCTGCCATCACCATTGCCTCTGTCTGATCATGGGTCACATGTACCATCGTTACGCCTGACTCTCTGTGGATCTTCTTCAGCTCATCCTGCATCCTCTGCTTTGTCCGTAGATCGAGCGCGCTGAACGGCTCATCCATGAGTAGGAGATCGGGTTTCAGGATGAGTGCTCTTGCGATCGCGGTCTTCTGACGCTCGCCACCTGAAAGGGTATCTGGATAGCGATCTTTGAGGTCTTCAATTCCAAGTAGCTCCATCATCTCCGATACAGATCTTCTGATCTCGGGTTCTGGAAGTTTTTTAACTCGCAATCCAAACTCTATGTTCTCCTTCACGGTGAGATGTGGAAAGAGCGCGTAATCCTGATATACAAACCCAACCCCCCGCTCTTCAGGCGCAAGATCTGTCACATTCACCCCATCGATCCAGATCTCACCCCCATCCGGTAGATAGAATCCTGCTATGAGCTCGAGAAGAAGCGTCTTTCCAGCACCGGTCGGTCCAAGAATCACAAAGTACTCGCCCCGATCGATCGCGAGGTTGATATCCTCTATCCTGAACTCTCTCCAGCTTCGCTCAAGGTCTCTTATCCTGATCATCGCCTCCTCCTCCATTCAGGGAGTCTGAGGAGTGTGAAGAGTACGAGACAGATCACGACAAAGAGGATCGCAATCGGCCTTGAACTCGATAAGCCATACGAGGTGAAGCGTTCGTATATCAGGATAGGGGCAGACCGCGGGAAGTACGCGACGATGAGGACCGCTGAGAACTCACTTATCCCCCGCGCCCAGGCAAGGATGCAGCCATTGTAGATCGATGAGAATGCGAGCGGGAACGAGACCCTCCTGAATGTCTGCCAGGGAGACGCCCCAAGCGAGCGCGAGACATTCTCCAACCGCTCATCCACACTCCTGAACCCCTCCCTCGCAGTATCGACAAGATACGGCAGGCTCATGAAGAGCATCGCAAGCACAATCCCAGAGAACGCATCGACAAGCGTAACACCAAGCATATCAAACGGTGCACCGATCACCCCAGAGCGCATCAAAACCCCATAGAGTGCGATCCCGGCAACAACATGCGGTATCATCATGGGAATATCAATTATCCCCTCTACAAGGCTCTTCCCTGGGAAGTTCTTTCTTGCAAGAAGATAAGCCAGCGGAACACCGAACGTGAATGCAATGAGCGTGGAACACGTCGTGGCAGCGATACTCACCCCGATCGCGGTCAGAACAACAGGATCCCTTGCAGCACTGAAAAGACGAGGGAGGTCTTCTGCCTGCCTGTAGAACATATCAAAAAGTGTGATGGAGATAAAAAGGACGAGAACGAGACCCAGGGCTGTGAATAGGAGAAATAGAGTTCCTCCTTTCGGTTTTTTGATGGGGTTCAGTGGATTTGATGGCATTTTAGGATCCTTAAGGCTTAAATAATATTTCAATTTCAGATTTATCTGATTTCGTTACTTCTTTTTCTACTATTGTTTTCATTTTCAGAACAATCTTTTTCGCTACCTCGATCATCGTCGAATCTGCTGTCCACTAGGAACCTATTGAATATTCAGAGACTTTTAGATGTGAGAATGATCGCATCGCTCCCATAAATTTTTTTATCAACTATACCCCCATTATGGATTTGTATGTGTCTTATCTGTATCAGAAATTTTAACCATTCTATTTCTAAGGGGTCCATTTTTATCACTCTTCTTTCGAAATTTCCAGTGTTGCTATTGTAGTAATTCTGTTTTCGATTTCTGGAAACAATGCTATTCAATGCTAAGTTATAATAATAAATAGGTATCCAGTCTGAAATCAGCTCTTCTGAATAATTCGCCAATTCTTTATCTGCTTCATCTTTTAATTTTTCGACTACCGATAATTGTGAATCTAAATTTCTAAAAGAACTGTGTCGCTCCCGTTTTTCACGGCAATCTTCTGCAATTTTATCAGATGTTTTCATACTAAACCTCATTCAAGGGCTATTGGCGTAACATTCAACCACCTTTTAAGTTCTCGTTTAATTTCTCAATTGTCAGCTCTCCTGTTTTTTGTAGGGTCGTCTCAATAATTTTAGCATCTATTTTACTCGCTTCCTTAAGTAAAAAGAGCCTAGCGAAGACCGTAACCGGAACCAAAAGAATCCCGTGTTCTTTAGCCCTTCTTCCAGCATCCCCCTCAAAACTTGGAGTCCCAATAACAACACGAGAAGTATATTTCCCTTCCGGGCATTTCTTCAAAACTTCAAGAGCGGTGCTGGTTTTTACAGGTTTATCCAGTGATCTAGTTGATTTACATTCGAGACATACCTTTATCGGGTTCCCATCACTGCCCTTTAACAGACTCCCATCTTCATTTTTGAGATATACATCTGCCTCTGGTATTGAATCTGATCCTACGTGATGATCGTGTACCTCAAAGATATCATCCATATGGCTTAGTATATTCTTAACAGCGAACCAAAATTGATTTTCACTTGAAGTAAAGAGGTTCTCAAACAAACTTAGTTCAATACCCTTCTCATAAGCTTCTAACAGTATTAATTCCTTTTCTCTTTCAGGATCTTCAAGCAAATTGTAAACTGCACGCCGTTTAAGCTTTAATGCTTTTTCAGCCAGTTGTGCGCTTAACCACCTGATATCTACATTTAAAAGTTTTGATGGATCGGCAATACCAATCTTATCAAGAAATATTATCATATTTCTATCTGACGTGATACCTTTCCTGACAAAATCAACATGCTCTTCTTTTATTCCATATAACGTCATTATTCCAAGTTTATCGAGCAGTTCACCAAATTTATTATGCAGTTCAGTCTCGCTCTCTTCTATTATTTGCTGCATCGCTCTAATCGTAGTGGAAAACCTCGGGGCGATCCGTTCTTTTATGTCAGAGGGTGCCCAATATTCAGCATCCAGCCCCTCTATCTTGAAAATTTCAGAGTAACTCTCCTCCGAGATGTATTTCTTAATTATTTCGGTTGTTAAAATGACCCGATCCACTTCTTTTAAATCAAGAGGATCTAACCCAAATTTCTTTTTCACCTCTTCTCGGTTTGGATAATATCCTGGTCTCCAAAATCTGTTACTTTCATCAAATTCTGGAGTGCTACATACCGTTAGTAAAATGTCCTGTATCAATCCCTGGTCGATATCTCTATCTAAGTAATTTCGCAAGCTTCTTAGTATAATATGTGCGCTAAACGGATTTATTATCTGTTTTGATACACTTTTACCAAGTTCCGTTAAATTAAATAGTTCTCCATCTCTTTCCACAAAGTCCCAATTTTCTAACTTTTCCACTCCTATCTCGACACTCAATCGAAGATCCTCATGGTTGAGACCTTTGTACCCATAAAATGTCTTCTCCATAATCTTTACAAGTTTATCTACCGATGGATAATCTCGAAGTAAGTTTAATAAACTACCATAATCTTCAGAAAGATCTATCCTGCTTTCTATCTCCTCTGGTTCTGCTAAAATGTACCTATTTTTGTATGATTCGGCAAATATCGGTGTTTTAGAGATAATAACACACTCCCCATGTTCATCTGTGTATTTGGGTCTCCCAGCCCTTCCAGCAAGATTTTTGTACTCTGCTACGGTTAAGTCCCTCCCAGAATTACCCCTTCCTCCGATTCTTGGTTCGGAAATAATAACCCTCTTTGCCGGAAGATTCACGCCCGCAGAAAGTGTAGTAGTTGAGATCATGACCAAAAGATCTTGATTCCTGAATGCATCCATCACAACTCTTTTTATCTCAGATCCAAGTCCAGCGTGATGAAAAGCAATCCCGTTTTTCACCGCTTCTATAAGTCCTTTTAATGTCTTTGTATCACTTCCCTCCAAATTTCCAAGGTCAGTGGCAATCTTATCGAGCTTATATGAATCTACCCTCTCTTTTATTTCTTCTGTAAGACATCTTTGGATTTCCGCTGCAAAATCTCTCGCATCTTTTCTTTTAGGTACAAAAATTAGCGTTTGGGGTAGCCCCTCTCGACTAATTTCTTTCATAATAAAATCTATGGTTAGATTATGTGTTGGATTACGCTCATAATCTCCTATAGTTTCTTCACTGGATAGTCTTTCAGGGTGATCGTAAAATCGTATCACTTTGTTTCGATGGTCATAAACTCCCTCATATAATGGGTTCTTTCTCCAATCACTGGTATCACAGAGCTTGGCGTGTAGCCAATCACTAATCTCGTCTCCATTCGGTACTACAGCAGATAAACCAACGATGCGGATATTAGGAAACCTGTGCATCAACTGTGCAAGTATAAGCTCAAGTTTTGCTCCACGATCTTTATTTGAGATCATGTGAAACTCGTCAATTACCACAGCCCCCAAATCTGAAATAAGCTCTGGATGGTTGCGAAGATGGTAATCAAACTTCTCATAGGTCATTATCATGATGTTTGATCTCTGAAGTTCTGATAAATTTTCATCATCCATCGTAGATTTGGTAACGTGAATGCCTATTTCCGGATATTCCATTCTTTCTTTAAAATCATCATATATCTCATTAGCAAGTTCGTTAAGAGGGACCAAGTACGCACCAGCTTTAGTAGACTTCAAAAATGAGTGTATTAATATGACTTCTGCAACAAGTGTTTTTCCCGAGCCTGGAGAGGATATAAATATAAAATTATCGTTATCTAAAGCTCCATTTTCAAATGCTTGGATTTGTGGATACCAAATTTCTTTGTACCCCTTATTCTTAAGGGTCATGACGTAAGAATTCCACAATCCATATCGAGTCTCTAATACTTCAATTGGTAGCTCTTCAGGCATATCTTTTATCATACTTTCCCTCCACCACCCTAATCTCTTCCTCGTTCAACCCATACGGATCATAAACCCTTCTCTCAACCCCACCATATAAACGTTATTCCAATCAATATCGACCCATCAAGCTGGTAAAATCAAAATATCCCCCAAACTTTTTTTAACAATATAGCTAACGGTTCTATATAGAAAAATGATGTGAGCTGTTTTAGATGATAGAGGAAGCGATAGGTGATTTACTCAGCGAAAAGAAACTCAAACTTACAGTTGCAGAATCATGCACAGGCGGACTTATTTCATACAGGATAACCAGCGTTCCGGGCAGTTCAGATTATTTTCTGGGCGCGTACGTGACATACTCAAATGAGCTGAAAAAGAAGATTATTGGTGTAAAGGATACGACTCTGGAGCGGTATGGGGCGGTGAGTTCTGAATGTGCCCTTGAAATGGCAGAAGGTGCAAAAGCAGTGAGCGAGGCAGATGTGAGTATAGGAGTAACGGGAATAGCAGGCCCGGGTGGAGCAACGCCTGTAAAACCTGTTGGGCTGGTATATATCGCAATCGTAACAGAAGATCAAAGAATAGTAAAAACGTATCATTTTACAGGCGATAGAAAAAGTAACAGAGAAATGACTGCTGAAACTGCACTTAAAATGCTATACGAGGTCTTATCTGGAATGAAATGAAAATTTATAGTTCATCCAGTTTATAGATAACCTCTTCTGAGATTATATTGACCGATTCTGGAAGCCTGTTTCTGTACGCATCAAGAATCAAGCCTCCAATCTCCTTATCAATTACACGGCTTATTCCGATGATTGAAGTGGTGGGACGCGGATTAACATCCACGATATATGGTTTATCTGAGAGTACGAGATCCACTCCAAAGTACCCTCTGCATCCAAGAATTTCGCCTGCCCGCCTGCACGCATCGATGATTTCATCTGCTCGTGGCGTAAAATATGGCGTAATTCCTCCTTTATACCTGATTTTCTCATCTGTAATCTCGACAAGCTGTTTGTTTATGGTTAACGGGAGCACAAACCCGTTTTTAGATCTTATAAGACTCGCACTGATATGTTCTCCCTCGATAAAACGCGTTCTGATGAAGCCGTCTGGCAGCAGATTCTCATCTGTCACAATGATCTCCTCTGATCCACACCCCCAGCGCGGTTTTATCACATACCGGTCTGAATCCACATCCTCCGCAACCGCAATCCCAGCATCACGTAGTATCCTCGTTGTTTTTAATTTGTCAGCGCACGCATCAACCACATTTGATGGGGATCCAAGGTTAACAGTTCTACTCTCAATTATCTCTGTATAATGCGTAAGGTGTTCATCTGGGGCGATAACCAGTCCATAATCAGAATTTGCTGCAAGCATCTCAAGATCTGTCTCAAACCTGCCGGGTTCCGGGGTCATGACCTCACACCCACTCCTTTTAAAACTCCTGCTTAAGGTTTCAAGCATCGCTCTGCCTTCTCTGATAATTCCATCTTCCAGACGCATGCCAACTGCATACTCAGCAAGAAGTAGTTTCATCTATTTTCCCGTATCATATCGGGCGAGATCCTGCACCCTTGAAACTCCATCACACTCATGTATGACCTTACATACCGCATCAGGTACAAGATTCTCCCATTCTTCACCAGCTATCATCCTGCGCCGAATCTCTGTACCGGAATAAACATCACGCTCGTAAAATGCCGTAGATCGCACCTTAAACCCTGCTTCATCAAAAAGTCGCTTGTTGAGGGGATTGTTTGAGTAAACAATCTCAAATCCAGGTGTGAGTGAGACTACATGTGCAACCCATATCGCATTTCGCATCACATCCATGATCGGGATGACGTAACACTTTATCGGCAGCTCTTCGATTGCAGATTTTACCATAAGAACTCGTTCACCGCCTGTAAAGGGGTTTTTCAGTTCATGGCTCACCTGGGCACTCCCGATGCAGATTACAAGCTCCTCAACCTCTCTGGCAATCTGCGTCAGTATCATGTGGTGTCCAAGGTGGTATGGCTGAAATCTGCCGATGTACAATCCTCGATGCTCTTTGGTCTTCTCCATACTATCGCTATCTATATAGTAACCAACACCTAAAAAGTATGTTTGCAGAGGTGCATAGATTGAATCTTCGAATACGAGATTTTGTTGTGACCAACGAGGGATGGATCTTTTCGGTGGTAAGCTATAGCAACAGATCTGATACAGCGATAGAAGGGCTCCTTCGATACGTACCCCATGATAATGGAGAAAGGAGGCGATTCGATGGCGTTAGATTTCATAAACTTGATTTTGATGAGTCATTTGAGTTTTTGCGGCTAAAAAAGCCTGAATACATACGTGGAGATATTCACAGCATCCCGCTTGATGATATAAAGACGGTTTTGAGACCGGATGTCAAGATCCAGACCCTGCTTGATAACCCTGAGATCGGGTTGATCGTTGATATATTCAGAAAGGGTGGCATACCGCTCTCAAAAATGGGAGTTACGGGCTCGTGGCTCTGTGATCTTGCGACACCTTCATCTGATATTGATTTTATCGTCTATGGCAAAAGCTTCTTTGATGCAATTGAGGTTTTGAATCGCGCTGTGCATGATGGCGAACTCTCAGATATTGATCCTGACCTCTGGAAACAGATATACAATAAGCGTGTGCCCGAGATCTCATTCGATGAGTTTTTAAAGCATGAAATGCGAAAAGGAAATAGGGGGATGATCGCAGAGAGATACTTTGACCTCCTCTATGTGGATGATGCTGAAAACCATACCCGCTATGAGCGTGGCAGGGTAATCGGGCGTCGGAGAATTGAAGCAACCGTAACCGATGCATCACATGCCTTTGACAGCCCAGCAGTCTTTGTGGTTGAGCACGAGGAGGTTGATGAGGTGCTCTCATTCACGCATACCTATGCAGGACAGGTTCTGGAAGGAGAGGTGATGGAAGCTCAGGGTGTGCTTGAAGAATGGAACGGGATAAGACGGCTTGTCATCGGGACAACACGGGAGGCGAGGGGCGAATGGATCAGATCGCTCACATTGATGAGCCAATAGAGATCCTTGTGGATCTTGCAAAGCAGGGCGAGTTTGATCCATGGAAGATCGATGTCGTAAAGGTGGCGGATAAGTTTCTCGAGCGGATTGAGAGTGTTGAAGTGCCTGATCTTCGCCTATCTGGACGCACGCTATTTTACGCTGCAATCCTTCTGCGGATGAAATCAGAAGCACTCTTTATAGAGGAGGAGGAAGATCTCGACGAAGATCTCGAGCCTGACCTTCTGGAGATTGAAGAAGATATGGAAGGTGAGGTTTTTACTGCCCCAGATTCTATACGGGTCTATCCAAAGCTCAGACGGAAGAGAAAGCGCCCAATAACTCTTGACGACCTCATAACAGAGCTTAAAAAGGCTGAGAAGGTTGAGATCAATCGGCAACGTCGGCAGAAAGCACGGGTTGAGTGTGATGATGCCCTGACTAAAAACGTGCGTGAGTGTCCGCACGAAGAAGATATCGAGAGTAAGATCTCAAAGCTCAGAGAAATCCTTAAAAAAAGAGAGAAGGAAAAGAGAATCTCTTTTTCTGAGCTCACATCGGGAATGGAGGTTAGAGATGTGATTGATACCTACATACCACTCCTCTTTCTTGCGTCAAGGAAGGAGGTACGGCTGAAACAGGATGAACTATTTGGTGAGCTTTATATCGATCTTCGAGAGGGGATAGATGAAGGAAAAGGACGAAGTCAGGATCAAACAGGTGATTGAGGCATCGCTGTTTATATCTGGTTCATCGCTGAGTGCAGCAAGGCTTGCAAAGCTCGCGGGTTGCAGTCGGGATGAGGTGAAAAAGATCATTGAAAAACTGAAAGACGAGTATGCCTCGCGCCAGTCTGCGATAACAATCGAAGAATCAGAAGGTAAATGGGCGATGGAGGTGAGGCGCGAGTTTGCAGGAATGCTCAGTGGTATCGCGCAACGTGAGTTTGATGGTCCCATCCTGCGAACACTTGCTGTAATTGCCTATCGCCAGCCGATCACGCAATCCGAGCTTGTCAAGGTGCGCGGAAAGGTTGCATACCAGCATGTGAAGGAGTTTGAAAAGCGTGGGTTTGTTGAATCCAGGCCGTATGGGCATACAAAGATGTTGAGAACAACAAAGAAGTTCAGGGAGTACTTTGAGATTGCATAAACCGATTCAGAGTCGATTGAAGAGGAGTCTGAGATTTCCAATCCATCCAATTCTGTAGTATGCCACCCCTATGATCCATTCGGGTTTTACCGGTGATGATAGTCCTGGCTGGTCATAACCGGTGTTGTGATCGCCCTTTGTGACATAGCCTTCATGTGGAGCAATGCGACCGTTTGGCATCACTTCCCCGGCATCGACCCATTCAATTGCTCTATGTATTATTGGGGTTGCATCCGAGTTTCCATCTGGCATATATACTATCACATCGCCGTAGCCATTGAACTGGGTATAATTCGAGCGTATCGCATCCTCATAAGTCTTAATACCCATTCGCTCAGGGCTTTTTATAAAAACAATATCTCCCTGGTGAATGTTGGGCTCCATGCTTCCAGACTCAACCGCAACCGCAACAGGCCATGTACCTGCGAATGCGTATGCCATCGCTGCTATAATCCCAACAACCACCAGCGCAAAAGCAAGATCCTTTCCGACTTCTATCAGTGCTTCACGATACGACATATCTATTCCTTCTGTTTATATCTGCTAATATCGTTATAGTGGTATATGAGTTTTCTCAATGAAATTTCCAGAATATGGTTTCATCGTCTTCCAACAAGTTCACGCACCGCACCTTCAAGACCATCTATCGTCAGTTCAAACATGGGAAAAATATCACGAATCATTCTGATCGTTGTTCGATCCCAGATATTCTGCTTCTCAGGGTTCAGCCAGACGATGTGATCAAAGTGCTCTCTGAACTGAAGCAGGCGTTCGATCCCCGTGGTCTCACAGACGTCATCGTAATCGATGGCACCATACCTGTTTAGAAGTTCACTTGGTGCCATCCATGCATCGCCAACGATGATCACCCGATACTCTCGACCAAACCTTCGCAGAAGTTCGTCGGTCTTAAATCGCTCACGTCTTGCGATATCGGTGTAGACGTGATCATAGATGCAGTTGTGGAAATAAAAATATTTAAAGTCCTTGAAATGACCTGAACTGTTTGCTGCTGAGAACAATCGGCTTGAAAGGAGTGCATAGGGGTTCATTGATCCGCCAACATCCATCAACAGCAGCAATTTTATGATGTTCTTACGCCCCTTACTGAATACAAGATCGATCTCACCCGCGTTCTTACAGGTCTTATCTATTGTTGCATCAAGGTCAAGCTCCTCCTCTGGTCCACTACGTGATAGAAGACGCAGGCGTTTCAGTGCGACTTTTATCTGCCGCACATCAAGCGTCAGATCGTTTCGTAGGTTACGGTATTTCCGCTGGTGTGCAACTTTAAGTGCAGACCTCCTACCTCCCACGCCACCAACCCTGATACCCGCGGGATTTATTCCTGCATTTCCAAACGGCGATCTGCCACCGGTTCCAATCCATCTATCTCCGCCATCATGTCTCTCGCGCTGCTCGGCAAGCCGTTCAAGAAAAAGTTCGATCAGCTCCTCAAGTTCCATCTCAGAAAGTCTTCTGACCTCTTCTTCACTCAAACTCATGCGGTTTATCGGATCGTTCAGCCACTTCAGAAGTTCATCCCTGATCTCGGGAAATTCTTCGCAGACGCTCGAAAGCTTTTTCTGCATCATCCCCTCATCATTCAATCCACCGAAATACTCTTCAAACGAGAGGTCGTAGTGATCATAGTAAGACTCACTCTTGACGAGAATCGATCTTGCAAGATAGTAGAATGTTTCAATGCTTGAATCTGCAAGACCTTTTGATAATGCCTCTGTCAAGGCCATCCACTCGGTGATCGAGACGGGGACACCATTTTTTCGCAGGATATAGAAAAAATCGATGAACATAAAAGTAGTTTAAACCTTAAACTGCTTCATTGCGCGGTAAATGCATGAAATCCGCCTCATTCTTCAGCAGTGCACCGGCAAAGACCAGTTCTGACCTGAGTTTTCTGTACGATATCCCTCCTGCAATGAGTGCCTGCAGCCAGTCGAGAAGTTCGCTCGTTGACGGTTTTTTCTTGAGTGATTCGATCTTCCTGAGGTGATAGAACTTCTTCAGCGCCTCATGGAGGAGTCGCTTATCGATATCTGGGTAGTGAACTTTGACGATCTCTTCCATCATCTGCCGGTCAGGAAATTCGATGTAGTGGAAGATGCAACGACGCAGGAACGCATCTGGAAGTTCTTTCTCGGAGTTGCTGGTTATAATAACGATCGGGCGGTGTTTTGCGCGAATCGTCTCCCCGGTCTCCGGGATGTGGAAGGACATCTCATCAAGCTCATTGAGAAGATCATTGGGAAACTCAAGATCCGCCTTGTCGATCTCATCAATCAGGAGAACAACCTGTTCATCTGATGCAAATGCCTCACCGAGTTTTCCATATTTGATGTACTGCCTGATATCGGATACATCTCTATCTCCAAACCTGCTATCATTCAGTCGTTGAACTGTGTCATAGATGTACAGTCCATCCTTTGCTTTTGTTGTAGATTTTATATTCCAGACGATGAGTTTCTTACCCAGTCCACGAGCGATGTTGTGTGCGAGCAAGGTCTTACCTGTGCC
The DNA here is from genome assembly GCA_001766815.1 of Candidatus Syntrophoarchaeum caldarius. NCBI lineage: Archaea > Methanobacteriati > Halobacteriota > Candidatus Syntropharchaeia > Candidatus Syntropharchaeales > Candidatus Syntropharchaeum > Candidatus Syntropharchaeum caldarium. The sequence goes on along the minus strand of LYOS01000002.1, from coordinate 212,066 downwards.
AGGTTCTCCCTTTACAAGCAGTGGTCTTCCAAGCGCGATCGCCACATTTACCGCATTTTGTAAGGGTTCTGATGCAATGTATTTTGCTGTTCCAAGAAACTTATTGAAGTCCTTCATTGGTTATGTATCTGTTTTGGGGTATTTTAAGCGTTACTTTTGCCTGAGTATCACCCTTGCTGGGGCACCACTCGCGTTCTGGATTTTCAGTGGGAGACAGATCATCTCATATTTACCCGGTGGGACCCCACGAAGATCAATGCCTTCGAGGATGAGGAGGTCATGCCCGAGTAGATAACGGTGAACTTCAAGTTCTCTGCTCTCAAACTGCTCTATCGAGAGATAGTCGATTCCAACAAGGGATATACCCGCCTCGACAAGCAGCTCTGCACCATCCATACTGAGCGATCTATAGTCATCCTTAAATTCCCTGCTCCCAATATATTCACTGGATGAGTTTGAACTCCTGATAAGGATGCGTTTTGCTCCAGGTAAGAGGTGTGGTCTGATCTCATCGGCATTTATCAAACCTCTGCCATCCGATAGATCGATAACAAACGCATCTCCAAGCAGTAAATCGAGAGGGATGTCTTTGAGTTCTTTTCCACATTCAATTATGTGTGAGGGTAGATCAAGGTGAGTTCCTGTATGCGATCCCAATGTGTAGCTTGTAAGCTCTGCAGGATCCCCCCATTCGTGTTTCATAACAGACGTTGCCCTGAATGGCGGATCGCCTGGGTATGCAAGCATCCCTTCTTCAAGCGAGATCGAGATGTCATAGATTTTGGGCACTCATTCCCTCCAGTGAATCTCAACCCCATCTGCTGCAAGATCCGCGAGGTAGCCCTCCCACCGACGTTCACACACCAGAACGAAGTGTGCCTGTGGGTTCAACTCAATCAGACGCCGTGTGCCAGATGCTGCCCTGACCATCGCCTCAGCGTCAGGATTCTCAGGGGTCTCGGCATGCCCCACTGGATATGTCTCAGATAGCTCAATAGGACATGGGCCAAATGGCGCCTTCAGGATAAAGAGATGATCGTAGTCAAGATCAGACCTCTTCTCTGTTGTTATCAGAACCGTTCCATCAAGTTCAAACCGATCGAGGCGATTGATATATCTCACAACTTCACTTCTTCCTGCTGATTCAGGGGATGTATAAAAGAAAGAGGTCTTTGAAACAGGATCAAATTGTTCTATAAATTCTGCAAAGCCAACAGCAGTTTTTAAACCATCAAGGAGTCTTGGATGTGCCTGTACACGCATCTGAACAAGTTCCCAGAGTCGTTTCTCGCGTATCGCTTCCTTTATTCGTCTGATCTCCTCAAAACTTATGTAAAGATTATGGTCTGCAAGAAGATCAACATCTTTCTGGAGCTCACTGGCAGAACTTGTTGAACAGACAGGACATGAACAGGGGAGGTACGCCATCTCCTCAATGAAGTATGTACCCATGGGTGAGAGATACCTTCCTCCCTGTGCATAGAGCGCGTAGGCCGCAGAATCGAAGAGATCACACCCCAGTGCAACTGCGAGGGCAAAAACCATTGGATGTCCTGCTCCAAAGAGGTGGATCGGGGCAGATGGCTCAAGGTTCATCTTTGAGTGAAGGATGACCCGCACAAGATCACTGTAGCGGTATCGTTCCATGAGTGGTACAACACCACCTATCGGATAGATCTCAAAGCCAATCTCTGATGCTTTTCTGGCACTGTATTCCCTTAGATCAGGATAGATTGAGCCCTGAATTGTCCCTGCAAGTATCATACCCTCTTCTTCATCATCCACAATCAAACGAGCCTCTCTGAGCCGCTCAAGCGTTATCTCAAGTTCCCTTTTAACCTCCTCATATCCAGTATCGATCGCAGATGGTATATCGAGTGGAACACCTATGTCACTCCCGATCTCCTGCTGAAAGGTAACGATCTCGCTATTCTCAAGCTCGATATCACTGTATTCATATAGCTGGTATGAACCAGAATCGGTCATGATCGGGCCGTCCCAGTTTGTAAGCGCGTGGATGCCGTCGGCGATCGCCTGCGCCTTCAGCTCCTCTGAACGATAGGTGATATATGCATTTGTGATGATGATCTCTGTACCAAATTTTTTCATCCTCGATGCATCGACACCTGGTCGAATAACGGGCATGACCGTCGGTGTCTCGATCACACCATGAGCAGTTCTGAGCTTACCTATTCTTCCCATCACATCTTTGTCGCTGAGTTCAAAAATAGCAGCCATATCCTACCTCTTAAACTTGAACAAATTAGATCCCTCAACGATATATAAAAGTAATCATTTACAGCTCTTCTGGATCGTTAATTATATATTGAATCAGGAGGTAAAGGGAGTGATTGGAGGTAAAAGATGACGACCGTATATGATGTACCACCCGATGCGCTAATCAAAACGCTTGCAGAGAAGCTGAAACAGAACAAAGCTATAGCCATTCCTTCATGGGCAAATTACGTAAAAACAGGTGTAAGCCGCGAGATACCACCTGTGGACGAGGACTGGTGGTTTATAAGGTGTTCATCGATATTGAGACGAATTTATATCGATGGACCTGTTGGGGTAGAACGCCTTGCCACATTTTATGGGGGGCGACACCGACGTGGCGTCAAGACAGAACATCTGAAGAAAGGAAGTGGTTCTGTTATCAGAAAAGCACTTCAACAGCTTGAAAGAGCAGGATACGTCACAAAGGCGAGTAAGGGCAGGCAAATTACACCAAAAGGCAAATCATTGCTTGATAATACTGCGTTTGAGCTTAAAAAAGAAATTGAATTTTGAGTCCTGAGAGGGATTATAATGGTTGACGATGAGTTAGAACTTTTAAGACAGAAAAGGATGCAGGAGCTTGCGCAGCAGCAGGCAGCAGGGATGCGTGAAGAAGAGGCAAGACAGGAGATTGAAGCACAAAAACAGGCGATATTGCGGCAAATCTTAACCCCTGAAGCACGAAAACGTCTGAATAGTTTAAAGATGGCTAAACCAGAGTTTGTTGAACAGGTTGAACTTCAGCTGATTACTCTGGCGCAATCAGGGCGTATAAAGTCTCCTGTGACTGATGAACAACTCAAAGCTGTTCTTGCGCAACTTACACCAAAAAAACGAGATATAAAAATCCGAAGAATATAATAAACGCGACGTCGATGGTAAATAATGACTGAAGAATTTGATCGGTATGAGTTTAAGAAAAAACTCGAAGAACTGAGGGAAAAATCAGGGAGGGGTACAGAGCTTGTAACTGTTTATATCCCACCCGATAAGCAAATATCTGATGTTACCTCGCAGTTGAGAGATGAGCATGGGCAGGCATCAAATATTAAAAGCAAATCAACCCGCACAAATGTCCAGAGTGCGCTCGACTCGATTCTGTCGCGCCTGAAGTACATAAAGAAACCGCCAGAGACAGGTATCGCAATATTCTGTGGTGCGATCGATGTCGGGGGAGATAAGACCAATCTGGATACGGTAATGGTCGTACCTCCTGAGCCAATAAGATCCTACCGCTATCACTGTGACTCCACTTTTCTTTTAGAACCACTGGAAGAGATTCTCCATGACAAAAAGACCTATGGACTTCTGGTGCTCGATAAGCGCGAGGCAACAATCGGGCTGCTCAAAGGAAAGACGATACACGCACTCAAACACACATCTTCAACCGTTCCCGGGAAGACAAGACGGGGTGGACAGTCTGCACAGCGTTTCAGTCGTTTGCGAGAAATAGCTGTGCATGAATTCTACACACGGGTCGGAGAACATGCAAACGAGGTTTTTCTTGCGGTGCCAAGGGAAGAGCTTCTTGGTATCCTGATCGGCGGACCAAGCCCAACAAAGGAGGAGTTTGTCAAGGGTGAATTTTTGCATCATGAATTGCGCCAGAAAATAGTGGATATCTTTGATGTCTCTTATACAGATGAGTCAGGTCTCTACGAACTTGTTGATGCAGCAAGTGGTGTGCTCGAAGATCTTGAGCTGATGAAGGAGAAGAAGGTGATGGATCGGTTCATGAAACTCCTTGTCAACGATGAAAAAATGGTGGCGTATGGGGAAGATGAGGTCAGAAAAGCCCTTGAGATTGGTGCATGCGAGACACTGATAATCTCAGAGGAGTTGAATAAGATCAGAGCATCATTTGTCTGTGATAATTGCGGATATACACTTGTGAAGAGTTATAACTTGCTTCCAGGTATGGATACAAATAAGATTGGGAGTGAACTCAAGTGTCCGGCATGCAACAGCAATCTGAAGCTCACAGATATGATAGATATTGTTGTTGAGCTATCCAGAATTGCAGAAGAGCGTGGCACGGAGGTTGTGATCATCTCATCGGATTTTGAAGAAGGGGGACAGCTTCGACGAGCGTTTGGCGGAATTGCTGCGATACTACGATATAAAAGTGGGTTTTAGTGTGATAAAGCTTTTATTTGTAACAAAGAACGAGGGAAAGGTGCGTGAACTTGAAGCACTTGCAGCAAATTATGATATTGTGATAGAGCAGGTTGGGTACGATTACCCCGAAATTCAGGCAGACACGCTCGAAGAGGTTGCAAGAAAGGGCGCATTTCATGTATCTCGTCTCTTCGCTCGTCCGCTAATCGTCGAGGACTCAGGTTTATTTATAGAGCGCTTCGGCGGTTTTCCAGGTCCATATTCTGCTTATGTCTATAAAAAAATTGGAAATAGGGGGATATTAAAACTCATGTCACGTGTCAGAGATAGAAAAGCCACATTCAAATCTGTAATCGCATTCTGTGAACCATCCATGCAGCCTGTGTTATTTACAGGAAGTGTTGAGGGAACGATCGCAGAAAAAGCAAAGGGGAAAGGAGGATTCGGATTCGATCCTATCTTCATGTATAACGGAAGGACATTCGCCGAGATAACGACCGAGATGAAGAATAGCATATCCCACCGAAGAGCTGCATTTGACGGGTTAATAAGGTGGCTTCTGGAGAATAAGGATGTTTCTGCAATTTAGAGATATAGTAAAAGCAGTGCTAAAAAATGCAATTAAGGATGCAGGTTACGCTGTTGATAAACTCGAGCTTGAACCCTCTCCTTTTGCAGATCTTGCATCAACTATCTGCTACAGGATTGCATCTGCTTACAAAATTTCACCAGATAAAGCAGCTGAAAATATCGTTCAAAATATGGACTATGAAAGTGAACTTTTTATATCAGAGGTCAGGGCTTCAGGTCCTTACATAAACTTCTATGCATCCAGTTACTTTTTTGCAGCAACAGTTCGCTCCATTATCGAGGGTGATCTGGGATTCAATAAAAAAACAGGACTTGTAATCCTTGAACACACATCTGCAAATCCAGATGGTCCGCTTCATATCGGGCACATCAGGAATACGGTGATCGGGGATACACTTGCGAGAATTCTCCGTCGTGCAGGCTGGGAGGTAGAGGTTGAGTACTATGTGAACGATATGGGCAGGCAGGCTGCGATGGTCGTCTTTGGACTAGATCACTTTGAGCTTGATAGATCTAAGAAGATCGACCATGCGATAGCAGATGTTTATATTAATGCCAACAGACTGCTCGAACGTGAGCCAGAACTTAAATCAAAGGTTGATGAGCTTATAAAACGAAACGAATCGGGTGATGAGGATGTTGTATCAAGATTCAGGCAGGCTGTGACCTTGTCGCTTGATGGTGCACGCGAAACACTCGCACGCCTTGGCGTTGTTCACGATCTCTTTGTATGGGAAAGCGATTTTGTAAGATCCGGTGATGTTGCACAGATCATATCTGAGATTGTTGCGTGTCCTTCGATCAAGGTTTTTGAGAAAGAAGGGGCGCTGATGATTGATCTGCGGGATGCGGGATTTGATAAGGAGTTTGTCATCTCTCGTGCCGATGGAACATCGATATACGCCACGCGCGATCTTGCGTATCACCGTTTCAAAGCAGAACGTGGAGATCGGGTGATCGATGTCTTTGGCGCAGATCATAAGCTCATATCAAGCCAGCTATCATATATACTTGAAAAACTTGGGATTACAAAGCCTGAGATCGTTATCTTTGAGTTTGTATCACTCCCCGAAGGCTCGATGAGCACAAGGGAGGGGAAGTTCATCAGTGCGGATGAATTGATCGATGAGGTTGAGGCCAGGGCGCGCATCGAGGTTAATCAACGGCGGGAGGATCTTCCAGATGAGAAACGCGCTGAGATTGCACGGGCTGTTGCAAGGGGTGCTATAAGGTTTGATATTGTCAGGGTGGCAGCCGAGAAGCCCACCGTCTTTGACTGGGAACAGGCACTTGACTTTGAGAAGCAGGGTGCACCATATCTCCAGTATGCACATGCCCGCTGCTGCAGCATCCTGAAACGGGCTTCTGAACTCGGATACGATCTTGAATTGGAGTCGATAGAACTGCTGAAGCACGAGCAGGAAGTGGCGCTTATCAGGATGCTATCAAAGTTTGCATACACCATCGAGGAGGCTGCAATCTCACTCAAGCCGAATATGGTTGCAACGTACGCAAAAAACCTTGTTGAAAGCTTCAATATATTCTACAGGGATTGTCCTGTCCTGAACAGTGAATCCAGACTCAAAGGTGCGAGACTTGCACTGATTGAAGCAACAAAAGTCATATTATCCGAAACACTTGAAACACTTGGGATTGAACCACTTGAAGAGATGTAAGCGAGGAGAAATCTATGATCGAAGAGATGGTTGATGAGATAAAACATAAGCTTGAGGAGAGGGGAGTTGGAGCAGAGACGTTCGAGATCGAGAGTCGATTGAGGTTATTGATCGAAGAATATGGCGTTCCAGACGATGAAGCAAAGCGAAGCGTTACAAACTACTTTTTAAGAGATGCGAATACTGATACTGGGAGTGAAAAACCCCGGAAACTGAAAATAAAGGAGATAAATACAGAAGGAAGCTGCGTAACGATCAAAGGAAAGGTGCTGACACTATGGGAGAGTCGCCACGAGGCAATATCACAGATAGGTTTGATCGGGGATGAGAGTGCTGTTATAAAATTTACCAAATGGAAGAGTGCTAACCTGCCCGATCTTGAGATAGATAAAGTCTATATGATTGAGAATGCGATAACCGATGTCTGGCAGGGCAGATACAATATAAAACTGAACCGTAATACACAGATCACCGAGCTTGAGGAAGATATCGAGGTGATGTCAGAGAAGGTCAGCTACAAAGGTATATTTGTCAAGATACACGAAGGAAGTGGGCTAATTTATCGTTGCGCTAAATGCAATCGCAGTGTTATTGATGGCGAATGTCAGGAACACGGATTTGTTGAGACAAATCCCGATCTCAGGATAAAATCCGTAATGGACGATGGAAATTCAGTGCAGGATGTTTTGATTCGCCGTGAGATGACCGAGAAACTTGCAGGAGCAGATCTTGATCAGATACTTAGAGAGGGCATCGATGTACTCAAGCGGGTCGAGGATGTGCTGATCGGGAGATACTACGTTGCCAGCGGGCGAGAGGTTGGACGATATATCCTTGTGGAGGATCTGGAGCGGGTCGATAGGGTGGCTTACGACGAGGTCGAACAGCTGCTGTACGAAGCCGAGGCACTCTGAGTCTCTGCATTCTTTACCCTTCAATCTCCATCAGATACGCATTCAGTAGTTCCATCGCTTCACGTTCCTTCTCACCACCACATTTTTGAACTATTGCCGCATAAAAATCAATATCTTTCTGTAAAGCTTCCCTTTTTGATTCTGGGGTAATTCGGTAGCGTGTTGCGATAATCAATGCCTCTATCAGTGCGTTAAATCCTCTGTTAACGGGGTGAATCATATCAAGATTCTTATGCATGGCGATGGGTGTGAGTTCAAACCTGTATGTATCGGTATGCTCTAAAAACCTGGTTTCAAATATGATCCAGCCCTGAGCACTGCGTATTACAGGAAAACCATCGAGCATCCCAAAGTACGAGCTGTCGAGGTCACCCATCGCAGCATGAACAAATATGAGCGGATCATGCAGGATATTCACGCCGATGTACCCGGTCTCAAGCACATTCTCAAGCGTCCTTGATGGGGAATAGAGCGAAACTGTAAGGTTTTCCTGAGTGCATCGCAGGCCAATGGGGGATGCATTTGTCACTCCATTCTCAGAACGAGTTGTTGCCACAACCTCCCATATCCCATCTCTAATCCCGAATGCTACAAGGTCAAAGTTCATTATTCGCTAATTGTTGAGAGGGTTTAAATAAGTGTAAGATCAAACCCCATCGTGGGAGGAATTTTATGGATAAGCTCGCTGCACATAACCCTGAATCAAATATGGGTGACTACGATAAAGCCAGAAGCACGTTCAGGTGGGAAGATGTGGCAAAAAACTTTGAGTTCTCAGTTACTGGAAAGGTAAACGCTGCCTATGAGGCTGTGGATCGACATGTGGAGGAACTGGGAGATAAAATTGCGCTCAGGTTTCTCGATGATGAGAAAGAGGTGACATACACATTCAGGGAACTCTCGGTTGCATCAAACAGGTTTGCAAATCTTCTGCTGGAACTTGGTATAAAACAGGGTGATCGGGTTTTCATCTTCATGCCCCGCTCAATAGAGCTTTACGTCGCATTCTTCGGGATACTGAAGATAGCTGCAATCCCTGTACCACTCTTCGAGGCGTTCATGCGTGCGGGGCTTCTCGATCGTATGTCAGATTGCGATCCTGTTGCGGTTGTAACCCACAATAGCCTTAAAGATCGAATTCCACGTGATGAAGTTCCAAGTCTCAAAACTCTGATCGTTGCAGATGGTGCAGAAGGGGATGAGATAAGTTTTGATGAAAACAGGACCAGAAAAGGTACGTTTGAGCCAGTATGGCTCGGTCTTGATGATCCACTCCTGATTCACTACACATCTGGCTCAACAGGAAAACCAAAAGGGGTTTTACACGCACAGAGGGCGATAATCGGGCATTACCAGACCGGAAAGTGGATTCTCGATCTAAAGAAAGATGACGTCTACTGGTGCACCGCAGATCCAGGGTGGGTTACAGGCACATCGTACGGGATATTTGCACCGCTTCTAAACGGTGTTGGAACAACCATAATACGGGGCAGGTTCACAGCAAAGCGCTGGTACAGGACGATTGAGCGTGCTGGGGTTACAGTCTGGTACACTGCACCTACCGCACTGAGGCTTCTAATGGGAAAAGGTGAGGAGCTTATATCTGAATTTGACCTCTCAAGTCTGCGGCTTATTCTGAGCGTGGGCGAGCCTTTAAATCCTGAGGTGATCCACTGGGCACTGAAGGCATACAAACAGCCAATCCATGATACATGGTGGATGACAGAGACAGGGATGATCATGATCTCAAATTACCCATCTATGCCGATAAAACCGGGCTCGATGGGAAAACCTTTTCCTGGTGTCGAGGCCGCGATCATCGATGATGAAGGGGTTGAACTTGGCGTGAATGAGGTTGGAAATCTTGCCCTGAAGAAAGGATGGCCATCGATGATGAAATCGATATGGAAACGTGATGAGAAGTACCGTGAATACTTCAGGCATGATCCATGGTTCACGTCAGGGGATGCTGCGTATGTCGATGAGGATGGATACTTCCACTTTCACGGGAGAGTCGATGATGTAATAAACACCGCTGGTGAGCGGGTTGGTCCATTTGAGGTTGAAAGCAGGCTTGTTGAGCATCCACTTGTTGTTGAGGCTGCGGTCATTGGTAAGCCTGATCCCGTAAGGGGCGAGATCATAAAGGCGTTTGTCGTGGTTAAGGAAGGTGTTGATGAAAGTGAGGAGCTTAAGAGCGAGCTTATCGAGTTTGTTAAAAAAGGGCTTGCAGCCCACGCCGCGCCGCGCGAGATCGAGTTCATCGATACACTGCCAAAGACAAGAAGTGGTAAGATCATGCGAAGGGTGCTGAAGGCACGCGAACTTGGGCTTGATCTCGGGGATCTGTCGGGTGCTGGAGAGGGAGTTTAATCCCATCTTTGACGTGCAGGAGGGATTCTGAAGAGATCGTAACTTTTTTATAGTAATTCAAACATCTTTGAAATTATGAGTGGACTGCTGGTAACTGCCCTTACAGCAGGGTTTAATACCCTTATGGAGTACCTCTCACTTCATGTCCTGACATGTCTCGTTCCAGCATTCTTCATCGCCGGTGCCATCTCGGCTCTGCTTGCGAAGGAAACAATCCTGAAGTATTTTGGGGCTAACACCAGGAAATGGATCTCGTACTCTGTTGCTTCTGTCTCAGGAACGATTCTTGCTGTCTGTAGCTGCACGATTCTCCCGATGTTTGCAGGAATTCATCGTAGAGGGGCAGGAATAGGGCCTGCATCAGCTTTTCTCTTCTCAGGTCCTGCCATCAATCTTCTTGCAATTGTATTAACAGCACGAGTTCTGGGGCTCGAGCTTGGGGTTGCAAGGGCACTTGCTGCCATCCTGATGTCTATTGTGATCGGGCTGATAATGGCATCGATATTTGAGCGGGGAGATAGGTGCGACTCGGTCAACGAGATTAAAACCATTGCAAAAGATGGGAGACCATGGTACATCACACTTCTCTTCTTCATCCTTCTTGTTGCGATCCTCTTAATCGGAGCTTCAGGGCTTATACCAACCATAACAAAGCTCATCGCAATCTATTTACTGACGATAGCCGTCTCAATCCTTCTCATCTTCTACTATTCAAGGGATGAGGTGAAAGAATGGGGGCATGAGACCTGGTGGCTGACCCGGCAGATCTTTCCCGTTTTACTCCTGGGAACATTCATCATCGGTGTGATCGGGGGCATTGCTTCGGGTTTTGCACCATCCCACGACCCTGCAACCGCGGTTGGAGAACTTACCATGCCTTATCTCGGCGATAGCTCTCCTGCAGCATGCCTCCTTGCATCGGTGATCGGGGCGATTCTGTACATGCCAACACTCCTGGAAGTTCCAATCGTCGGGCACTTCTTCGGCTACACATCAGGTCTAATGGGAGCTGGTCCTGCGTTATCGCTTCTTCTTGCAGGACCTTCGATGAGCCTTCCAAACATGATTGTGATAACGAGAGTGATGGGTGGAAAGCGAGCTGGTGTTTACATTCTGCTTGTTATTCTAATATCAACTTTGACGGGGGTCTTGTATGGAAATCTATAAGGTAAAACCACCATCAGAATACCCGCCAGAAGATGGAAGATACGTGAGAGGGAATGATTACTCGCCTGTTGCGGTATGTGTAATCCTCGATACATTTGACTTTGCAATCCCGATGGAACTTGAGGACCTCGTGATGGCAGCAGTTGATGCTGGGGCTGCCCTTTCAGGTATGCTTCAGACCGAGAATATTGGGATTGAGAAGCTTATATGTAACATCGTTGCAAATCCGAATATAAGGTACCTAATCATCTGTGGAAGGGAAGCATGGGGACATCTCCCAGGAGATACACTCATAAAACTGGTTGAAAACGGTGTTGATGAGAGGGGGTGGATAATCGGTTCAACCGCGTTAACGCCGTATCTACCAAACATTCCAGAAGAGGCAATCGAGCAGTTCAGAAGACAGATCAGGATTATAGATCTCATTGATTGTCTTGATGCAGATAAAGTGACAGATGCTGTAAGGGCATGTTATCAGGAAGAACCAAGCCAGTTTGAGAATTACACGCTCTACGATCCCGGTGCATATGCAGAGGATCCGATCTGCGTGAAGATCAGCATGAAGATCGAGAAGCCCTGGGAGGTTGAAAAACCAAAGATGGTTAGCAGATGGAGAAAGTTCATAGCAGATCCTGAAGAAAAGGAGATGATTGGATGAGAATCGAGGTACTTGGCACAGGGTGCGCAAAGTGTAATAAAATGGAAGAGAATGTGAGGAAGGCAGTTGAGGAATTAGATATCCAGGCGGAGATCGAAAAAGTCAGTGATATTGGAAAGATAATCGAGTATGGTGTGATGACAACCCCCGCACTTGTTATAGATGGAGAAGTGAAAGCATCTGGAAGGATCGTGGATGTCGATACGATAAAGAAGTGGTTGAAGGGAGAAACCTGAAAGCCCGAACCCATTCTGCTTTCCTTTCTTATATAGAGAGTAATTGAATGGAACAAATAACACAAATGCTGGTATATCTTTTCATAGGACTTTTTACCGGATTTATGAGTGGTATGTTTGGTATAGGCGGGGGTTCTGTCAGGATACCTTTGCTTTATGTTGCTGGATTGCCTTTACTGAGTGCTTTTGGAATAAATCTATTGGTTATACCATTCTCTTCGCTTATAGCCGCTATAAGCCACAGAAAGAACATAGATTGGGAAATTGCTCGATATGTAATAATTGGTGGCATGTCAGGCACGGTAACAGGTGCATTTTTAACAGGAATTATACCAACATTGGTTTTAGCGATTATCTTTCTTATTGTTTCTATCATAACGGTATTGGGGATTTATTTCGATAGAATCTTCCCGGGAATTGCTCAAAAAATTAATCCAGACGCGAAGACTTACATTCTTGGAGCGTTGTTTCTTAATTTCCTTACGATTATGCGTGGAGGTTCAGGTGGTAGTTTGTTCCCTCCATTTTTAAGAATGATGAAACTCGATATTCGCAGGGCAATAGCGACATCCTTGTTTGCAACCATTTTTACAGCAATTGCTGGAGCGGTGATTTTTTGGTATCGGGGCGATATAATATTACTTCCCGCCTTAGCGGTAATTATAGGGTCGGTAACTGGCGCAAGGACGGGCAGTTTAATATCTCTAAGGACAAAACATAGGTGGTTAGAAATCGGACTTTCAATACTTGTTATAATCCTTGCATTGGTTGTGTTAATTAAAGCAATATGATAACGATTGTTTCCACAGCAATCTGGATGTGTGTGTTTTTCTTTCGAAATTTAATGGTGAACGCCTTAACTCATATTTTCGTAGGGTTGAGCATAAAAACACCGACAGATTTTTAAATGCGTTACAACAAAATCTCCGCTCTTCGATATACTTAAATACGTATGTTGCATAAAGTGTGGTAAGGAGATTTGGCATCCATCCATCCCCTCAGTATTGTTTTATGGTGCCAAATTTCTCCTTAATTTTATATCTGCAAACTTTTCCGCAAGAAACTATAAATACCTCTTCAGAGTGCTTATCATCGGAGAGTAATCATGAAATGGCAGGGTAGATCATCACGAAAACCAACAGGTGGCAGGTACAAGCGGAGCTGTGGCAAGAAGAAATATGAGATTGGCAGACCGAGCACCACCACACATATTGGAGAAGATCGAAGAAAACTGCAGCGAGTTCGTGGTGGGAACAGAAAGGTCAAGCTTTTCAGATCACTGTTTGCGAATGTAACTGATAAAACGAGTGGTAAAACCCAGAAGGTAAGGATTGAGACGGTCGTTGAGAATGCAGCCAACCAGCACTATGTCCGACGTAACATCATCACAAAAGGTGCTGTAATACGGACCGAGATAGGAGATGCGATTGTAAGTGCCAGACCCGGGCAGGATGGCGTTATAAATGCAGTTCTGATAAAATAGTTTCACCTCGTAGGCTTTCGCTTACCTGCCATCTCCCGTATTTTCTGTGCAAAATCACTCAGATCTTCCTGTGATAGTGCGTGTGGCGTTATACCTTTTTCAATTGTAAGAATTGTCTCTGCAAGTTCTCTGAAGCGGCCTGCAATCATAGAATCTGGATCTGACTCGATGACAGTTCTACCATAGAGTTCGCTCTCTGTGATCAGTGGATCAAAGGGGATCGCTCCCACCACAGATGATCCAACGCGCTCTGCAAACTCTTTGACAAGTCCAGGGTCATCGATCACACCTCGCACGTTGTATATAATGCCGCTAAGCGGCGATCCATTCCTCCCTGCATGACGCTGAATACCTTTACAGATATTATTTGCGGCATATATCGCGAGATAGTCTGCTGATGTGACAACAAAGACGTGGTCTGCGAGTCCCTGCCTGAGTGGCATCCCAAAACCCCCGCATACAACATCGCCGAGTACATCATAGATGATAAGATCAAGATCCTGATCATAGACCCCAAGCCGCTTCAGGAGTTCAACCGCAACAATAATCCCCCTTCCAGCACACCCAACCGCAGGCTCAGGACCTCCTGCCTCGACACAGAGAACACCGTTGTACCCACGATAAACGATCTCATCAACATCAATCTCTCCACCGGTCTTCTCGCGCTCTCGCAGAACATCAAGCACCGTTGGTATCTCCAGGTCTCCCCTCAGATTGCGAGTGCAGTCTGCTTTTGGATCACACCCAAGCAGCATAACCTTCAGTCCACGCATGGCACAGGCTGCTGCAAGGTTCGAAGAGATTGTGGATTTACCTATTCCACCTTTACCATATATCGCAATCTGCCGCGGCTTCTTCATCTTCACCTCTTAATCCTCCGCCTCATGGCAAAGATCTTTGACCCCATCTCGAAAGTATCACTTGATAGATTGACCTTTGTCATCTCACCGTCTACCCATTTCACCGGAAACTCATAGATACGATAGCCTTTTTTCTGGGCAAGAACGAGAAGCTCGGTATCCCAGAACCAGTGCTCATCCTCAAGTTCATCGATGATCTCAAATAGCATATCACGTCTAAACGCCTTGAATCCGCACTGGTGATCTCTGATCTTTGATTTGAGCAGGAGTCGCACAAGGAAGTTATATCCCCTGCTCAATATGGTGCGCTTGAAAGAGCGCGTAACATCACTCTCCTTCATCAATCTTGATCCTGTTGCCACATCAAAGCCATCTCGTATCGCCTGAATAAGTTCCTGTAGATGACTGAGATCTGTTGCAAGATCGACATCCATAAAGGCAAGTATCTCTCCCTCTGCTACCCTGAAAGCCCTCACCATGCCACCAGCCCTCCCAAGACGCGTATCGCTATGGAGGTGCCTGACCTGGGCATAGGTATCTGCAAGCTCTGCTGCAAGAGAGGGGGTTTCATCGGTGCTACCATCTTCTGCAATGATAACCTCAAACGAGGGTGTTATTTTTTCGAGAGTTTCGACTGCGCGTTCGACACACCTGACGATGCGCTCCGCCTCATTGTATGCAGGAAGTACGAGTGAGACCTCTGTGATCATGACCACCTACTATCCCGAAGTTGTTTGAACATAAAAGGGCTTTGGATCTATGGTTGCATTGTAAAAGTCTGATACCCATCTAACCTCGCACCCGAATGTGTTATCTTGCTAACTCCTACCTCACCAAATGCATCAAGCACCGATCTCACCTCTTTTCCACCAACGGCGAATACAGTATCTCCGAGCATTGCCATAGAAGCCATACCGCCCGTAGATTCAACCGCTTCTATCGCATCTCGCGCTTTGAGACTTAAAAGCCCCGTCGCATCGGCAAACTCCTTTGATAGCTGCATAAATCTCTGAAATGTGGGTCTTTTCAGGATCTTCTTCAAAGCTATCTTTCCAGCATGATTTATCGCATTTACGGTTTCCTCCTCTGTTAAGATTGCCTTTGTTGAGATCCCACCAAGAATTACATAGAAGACCTCATATTCAATCGAGGGGATCGTATCAAGGATTCCAAAACCAGGCCCACCTGCTCTCTTTCGAATGACAACACCCCCTCTCTCTGCTGCGATAACATCCCCAAAACCTGTAACCTCATCCACCTCTGCGATGTGGGCAATCTGTGCAAGTTCAAGCCCTGTCTTTCCGAGATTGAGCAATTCATTAAGGGCGTACGCGGTTGCAAGGGCTGATGCAGCAGATGCACCAAAACCACCGCCAACTGGTGTTTGATGAAAACATTCTAACCTGACTGGTTGGTTTGCGAGCATTGTGAGCACATGCATCGTGGTTCTGGCATCGACCCTGGAGCCGTTTACAAAGATCTCATACTCATCACTCAGGGATGCTTTAACCTCACAGCCTGCTTCAAGCACAATCCCACAACCACAGGAACCGCTTAAAAGTGGATTAGGGTCGCGATGTATGCTGAAAAAGCCCGTGATATGTGATGGTGCCCATGCCCAAACAATTCTGCCCTGATCATGCATCATTATCCCTCAACCTGTAATATACAAACGCAAGAAGAATCGCAATGAGCGCGATACCGATCGTGATCCATCCAAAGTAAAGCTCAATGAACTCAACGATGCTCTCCCCATAGAGAAAGAGGACGATACCAACTGTCATGAACCTCAAACCCCGCCCGATCAGGGATGCAAGGATAAATCTCCTGAGATTGACGTAAAATATCCCGGCGGCAATCGTGAAGACTTTGTAAGGTATCGGCGTAAGACCTGCAATACCAACAGCCCATGCTTCATATCGATCAAAATAATCGTGAACTGTCTCGATACGCTTTTTTGATGTGAAATGTTCAAGTATCGGCTCACCAAGCTTAAATCCAATCCAGTATCCAAACACACCACCTGAAACAGACCCGATCGTTGCAACAAAACCGTAAAATATTGCATGTTCAGGTTTTAATAGCGAAAGTCCAATCAGGAGTACGTCAGGTGGCACAGGAAAAAACGACGACTCGATGAATGCGAGCAGAAACAGCCCTGCTGATCCGTACGGTTCAAGTATCGCGATCGTCCAGTTGACAAGGTCGATGACTGCAGACATTACTCAGTTCTCAGTTCAGCCTCAGATCAAGTGTTTTGCTACCAAGCGTCACGCCATTTCCTTTCAATGTCAACGTAACCTCGTAATCGCCAGCAAGGCTCACTCCCTCCATCTCTGCCTCTGTCTGGAAGCTTGCACCAAGTTCTCCTGTATCACCCGGTGGGACGTTGACATTATAATGCAGTGAGGTCACCATCGACCGCTCTTCATCACTCAGGGTCTTCAGAGCTGCTCTTCCAAGCAGGCTATCAAGCCTCTTACAGTATGCTTTAATCACAACTTCTTCACTGGTTATCGCAACCTCTCCTGTATTCTCAAACTTGAGATTGGCTTTTACCACATCACCCGCCTTGTAGTATGGCTTATCAAACTCGATCGAGATGATTCTTCCACTTACACCGGATTCTTCAGACGATTCTGGGTTTGATGAGGCAGGTGGTGTTTGGAGGCTGGATGTATCTGTGTGGTTCTCATCCTGATCACCATTGGAAGGTCCGAGCAGAATGATCGTCCCGGACGTTATCAGTATGAGTCCTGCTACTATACTGATCGTCAATTTTCTTTTATCGGCAACCATGATAGCTTTTTTCTCTGAGCTGTTATTTATCTTTTGATGAGGGCCACAGAGGTTATTGAAGCCAGCGAAATCTATTTAATCGCTCTGGTAGAGGTGAAGATTGTTTGCTGGAGTTGTTTATACAATGGATACTCTAATCATTCTTGATGCCACATTCAAGATACTGATCTCGCTGATACTCGGAGGGGTGATCGGGCTTGAACGTGAGATTAAACGCCACCCAGCAGGCTTCAGGACATATATCCTCGTCTGTCTTGGCTCAACACTCCTGATCTTTATATCCTATTACCCATGGGAGACGCAGGTTAGCGGTGTGGGTCTGGTGATGGATACATCCCGTATCGCGGCGGCTGTTGTGACAGGGATCGGATTTCTCGGTGCAGGAGCAATCTTCAAAGAAGGTGTAAGCGTAAAAGGGCTTACAACAGCAGCAGGACTGTGGGTAACAGCAGGGGTTGGACTTCTTGTTGGTGTTGGTCTCATCGAGATAGCGATCATCTCAACGGTTGCGATTCTGATTACGCTATCTGTATTCTCGCAGTTTGAAGATCGCTTATCACTGCCACATACAAAAGTAGTACTCCATGTAAAGATGGCAGACCCATCAGATACAAAGTCAATGTTGGAAAGTCTATTACATAAGTATGGAATCGAATTTGAGATGGCGGGTTTCCTGCAGGAAGCGGATGCAGTAAAGTTTACTTATACCGTCGCCATGCCAAGAAATTTCAGGACAGAGTCTTTGATAGGAGAGATACTCTCAGATGGACGCATTTATGAGTTGAGATGGGAGTGAATGGTTGATGAAAGATCTGACAATTCTTAAGATCGGGGGGAGCGTCCTCACGCATAAGCATGATGAGAGAAGTTTAAGGACTGATATGATCAATCAGGTAGCAAACGAGATCGCAGATGTCCAGAGAGATGGTTTGATCCTTGTTCACGGCGCTGGATCATACGGACATCCACAGGCTGCAAAACACTTCAGCATCGAGAAAGATCTGGCAGCAGATGCGTTTGCTGTCTTTGATATAAATGCAAACGTGATGGAGCTTGATATGTACTTTGTCTCTCATCTCGTTGACTCGAAAGCCCCAGCGGTTGCACTTCATCCGATGAACTTCACACTCCTTGATGAAGGCAGGATTCACTCGATGATGACCGAACAGATCGTCGAGATGCTGAAGCGCGATTTTATCCCGGTACTTCACGGTGACGTCGTCTTTGATCGCAAACAGGGTTATGCGATTCTCTCGGGCGATCAGATCGTCTCATACCTTGCAAGAGAGCTTGGTGCCAAACGGGTCGGCGTTGCGGTTGATGTTGATGGAGTTATGGGCAAAGATGGAGAGTTGATTGAGCATATAACACCCCGCAATCTTGATGGGGTTACATTCACCGAGTCTTCAACGATCGATGTCACAGGTGCGATGCGTGGGAAGATCAGAGAACTTCTTGAGCTTGCAGAAGCAGGGATAGATTCGTACATCTTCAATGGGATGAAGAAAGGAAATATAAAGCGATGGCTTGAGGGTGAGAAGATCCTATCAACGCATATATCAGATTGATCTATCAGCCGCTGAGAAATATTCATCCAACCTTCGCTGCCCCAGATCGACCTTCTCAAGGTGTGATACTCGCACTCCGACCAACCTCAGCCTCTTCTCATTGGATAGAAATTCATCCATCATCTCCCTGGAGATCGCCTCGATCACCCTCTGGTCCTGGGTGTGTCTACGAAGAGTTCGTGATCGAGTGTGTGTCACAAAGTCTTCAAACCGCACCTTCAACGTAATCGTCCTGAAGTTACAGTTCTCCACAAGAAGCCTTTTATGGATTCGCTCGGCGATATCACCTATCACGCTCTTGATCAGATCGGGATCATCTGTATCAATCTCAAATGTATCTTCATGCCCGATGGATTTTGGCTCACCCCGCTCACGTACCTCTTCATCATCGATTCCCTCTGCAAGAAGATGTATCCTCTGGCCGATCCTGCCAAACTCGGATATGATCTGGACAATATCGGCATCTGCGAGTTCTGCGATTGTGTGGATCCCGATCTTTTTCAGTCGTTCTTCGGTCTTTCTTCCGATACCAGATATCTCTGAGATAGGTAGCGGTGATAGGAACTTTTTAACATCACCTGGCGTGATAATCGTAAGCCCATCTGGTTTTCCGATGCTGGAGGCAATCTTTGAAACAGCTTTGTTCGCTGCAATCCCGATGGAGCAGGTGAGTCCAGTTTGCGCAAGCACATCTTTTTTAATCTCAAGTGCAAAGTTTTCCACATCATTCCAGTCGTTAACATGGTCTGTAATATCAAGAAACGCCTCGTCGATACTCACCTGTTGAAATCTCCCGGCATAACTCCTGAGAATTCCCATGATCTTTTCAGAAACCTCTCTGTAGCGCTGCATGTTCACCGGTAAGAATACCGCGTCTGTGCCTGAGAGCAGTTTGAATGCCTGCGAAATCGGCATACCAGAGCGTACGCCATAACTCCTCGCTTCGTATGAGCACGTGCTGACAACTCCCCTTCCCTTCCCCATTCTGGGATCTGCACCAACAACAACAGGAAGACCTTTAAGAGAAGGGGTATCCTGCATCTCCACTGCGGCATAGAAACTGTCCATATCGATGTGGAGTATGATCCTATCCCGCTCTTTGCGCTGCATTCACCTGAGGAACATACATAGCCAAAATTATTTAAGGAGATCGAATCATGTAATGCTGAACTAATGAGATGTAGGAGTGACTGACATGTCCGAGGAAGTTAAAAAGAAACCTTATGTTCCACCGAAGATTGAAGAGTGGAAAAGTTTAGGTTCGATCATGGATGGAGCAGGCATTGACGGAACAAGCCTGATGTGAGGAGGTGTGGCAGTGGGTAACCCAAAACTAAAAGATTCTATTGAACTTGAGGAAAAATCAGCATATATCACCCGGACGAGTGAAGCAGGAATGATGCTTGTTGATTACAAAACAAACGAGGTATTTGAGGCAAATGAAACCGCAAGTATCATCGTCAGGCTCTGTGATGGTAAACACACAGTGGATGAGATCGTGGATGAGATCTATGCCAACTATGATGCCCAGCGTTCTGTCATAGAGAAGGATGTCAACCAGATACTCAAAAAAATGTCTGAAATGAAGATTATTGAGATGTGAAGCCACCTGGTGTGAATACGTAATCTATCTATTTTTTATAGAATCTCAACGAAATAAGTAAGAATGATAGATATAGCACTTCCTAAGGGTAGTCTCGAAGATGCAACTCTCACGCTCTTCAGAGAAGCGGATCTTGAGGTCAAGAAGACAGATAGGGACTACAACCCGCAGATAGCAGATCCAAGAATCGGAAAGGTCAAAATACTTCGTCCGCAGGAGATACCAGGTTATGTTGAGCACGGATACTTTGATCTTGGTATATCAGGACAGGATTGGGTAAATGAGACGGGTGCCGATGTTGTGGAGGTTGCAACTCTTAATTACAGCAAGCAGAGCAGCGGTGGAGTCAAAATTGTTCTTGCAGTCCCTGAAGACCGCGATATCGAATCCCCCAGGGATATATTACCTGGAAGCAGGGTGAGCACCGAGTACCCTCGAATCACAGAGGCTTTCTTCAAGAAGCTTGGAATACCTGTTGAGATCTTCTTCTCCTATGGTGCAACCGAGGCAAAGGTACCAGATCTGATGGATGTGATCGTTGATCTGACAGAGACAGGTTCAACACTTAAAAAAAATGGGCTCAAGATCATCGACACGCTGCTTGAGTCGCACACGGTTATCATTGCAAATAAAAATAGCTGGGCGGATCCAGTTAAGCGCAGGGAGATAGAAGAGATCAGAACACTGCTTCTTGGTGTCATCGAGGCGAGAGGAAAGGTACTTCTCACGATGAACGTTGCAGAGGATAAGCTCGACGATCTGATAGCAGCACTTCCTTCTCTGAAAACCCCGACGATATCAAAGCTCTACCACACGAATTACTATGCAGTTGAGACCGTGGTCGACAAGAATGGAGTCAATATCCTGATCCCTGAGCTGAAGCGTCTCGGTGCAGAGGATATTCTTGAGATTAACATATCAAAGATAGTGAGGTGAGATAGGAGTGAGGTATCCTGCCGTTAGTGGACAGTTTTATCCAAACGATCCTTCCGAACTTGAGGCCATACTTGAATCATGCTTTCGTGGTATTGAGATAAAGCCCGATGAGCGGATACTTGGTGCTGTTGTACCACATGCTGGCTACATATACTCGGGTAAAGTTGCAGCATCGGTTTTTGCAAAACTCCCTGCTGTCAGTACCTACATCATCACATGCCCAAACCATCATGGTGCTGGGTCGCTTGTGGCAGCATCCAGGGATACCTGGAGCACACCCTTTGGTAAAGTCAGGGTCGATCGTGAGATAGTTGATGCACTTCCACGGCGGATCATCGATATCGATGAGACTGCTCACAGGTACGAACATTCTGCCGAGGTTCAGATACCATTCTTACAGTATTTATTTGAGGATTTCATGATCCTGCCCATCTCGATTGGGATCAGGGATGAAGAGACCGCGATGGAGGTGGGAATGGAGATAAAATACGCGATTGATGCAACCGGGAGGGACGCTGTGATTCTTGCATCAAGTGATTTCACGCACTATGCACCGGATAAAGTGGCACGGATCAATGACCACTATGCCATCGAACCTATCCTGAAGCTTGACGTATCAACGTTCTACAGGCGGATCTATGAACGTCGTATTACCGCCTGCGGGGTTGACCCAATCGGTGCGATGTTGACCGCAACTCGAGCGCTGGGTGCAGAAGAAGGGGAACTTGTGATGTATGCAACAAGCGGTGATGTAAGTGGAGACTATACCTCTGTTGTTGGATACGCAGGGATCATCATCAGGTAGTTTAGCTTATATCTATGCTCATAGCTAAATAATTTAAATGAGGGATGCAGGAATGCTCAAGCCAACAGGGATATATATGCTTGATACGATCATGCGAGGCGGATTCCCGGCTGGCTCGCTCATCTATTTTAGAGGTGATCCCGACTCAATGGCAGAGATATTTCTGTACCAGTTCACATCCTCCCGTAAGACGTACTATATCACAACCACCCGAAGGCACGAGTATATAGCGCAGAATATCGCTACGATCGGATGCACGCAGAATATGGATTCAGTCATATTTTTAGATGTCTACAGCAAATATAATCTCAATGGTGGATATACCGAAGACAGTGATGAAAAGATCATGGATTGGATCGAGGTCGAACTTGAAACCATAAAAGAGGTGGAAGGTGAGAATGAATTCAATATCATCGTAGATACTTTCTCGTTCTTCATGGATCTGAAGATCGATCAATTCAGATTGAGAAATCTTGTTAACCGATTATACGAGCTTGTAAAAGGATGCGGCGGACTTGGATTCCTGTATGTCCTGAATGACAGCCATGATAAGCAAATTGAGAATTATATCATGAATGTTGCGGATGTGATATTCAATGTGGACCTTGAGCGGGTGGGTCACAGAATAAATAATCGCTTCTCGATCACAAAGGTGCGTGGGATGGCACCCCTTCCTGAGTTCATCAAGTTCAAGATCGGACCTCATGGGATCGAGATCGATACATCGAGGGACATAGCGTGATCAGGGCACGTCGTGTTGGTATTGTTGCGAGAGACGATCTCTCACAGATGGCAGAAAATATCTTTGAGCGGATCAGAGATCATCTCGATGTTATCGCAGATCCTGGGACTGCATTAAAACTTGGTATAGATGGGGCACCGATCAGTGATATGGATGTGGATGTAATACTCTGTATCGGTGGGGATGGAACCATACTACGAACGATTGCCGCAATGGACGATCCGATACCAGTTCTTGGCATTGGGATGGGTGCACTCGGCTTTCTTGCAGCACTGACTCCGGATGAGGCACTTGCAAATATCTGTGAGATCATCGATAATTTTGAGGTTGAAGAACGCTCCAGACTTGATGTGATCGTGAACAAGAAGAAAGAAGCTACTGCAATGAACGAGATCGTTGTTCTCACGTTGAGACCTGCCAAGATGCTACATTTTGAAATTCTGATAGATGGAGAGGGTTTTGAGCGTCTGCGTGCAGATGGTGTTGTCTTCTCCACACCAACTGGTTCAACTGCATACTCGATGAGTGCAGGAGGTCCGATAGTAGATCCAGGGATGGATTGCACGTTAATTGTCCCACTCGCGCCGTTCAAACTCTCGGCTCGCCCCGCGGTTGTTGCAGGCTCAAGCAGGATCAGAATTGAGCTTCTCGAACCTGAAAAGGATGCGATGCTTGTTGTAGATGGCGAGATAAATCGATCTGTAAGCAAGGGCGATGAGATCGAGATCGTGAAATCCGATCGATCGGCGCTCTTTGTAAAATCTGGTGAGAGTTTCTTCACGCGTGTCAGAGATAAACTCATGCGGATATAAGTTCACGTCCTGCCAATAATCCATCCAACAATCTCCCGCAGGTTTTTCTCACGGATGACAAGATCAGAAGCCTCTATTACTCTTGATTCCACTGGATTGAAGGCGATACCAAGCCCTGCTGCCTCAAGAATCTGGATATCGTTTATCCCGTCCCCCACCGCAGCAACTTCATCCAGCGATAGCCCCATCATCGATGCAAAGTAATTGAGTAATCTGAGTTTATCCTCCCATGCAAGATAAAACTCAATCTCGCCCGTGAGCTTACCATTCTCTGTGGCAAGTATGTTTGATCTTATAAAATGAGGTTCTATCCCAAGTCTTTCTCCAACATCATAAGCAAGGTGTGAGATTGAATTTGTGATAATAACCTGCTTTATACCTGCTTCTCTCAGGATTGAGGTTGTCTCTTTTGCCCCGGGCATGAGTTGGCTCCTCCTCACAAACTCATCGATCACGCTGACCTCTTTCCCCTTCCAGCGGGATACAACGTGATCAGACCATTCTTTATACGAAATTTTACCTGCGAGATAATCGTCTTTCAATGCTGGATCGAGCCCATCGGTCCCAAAAGCACGACTAAGCTTGACCCAGATACTCTCCTCATCGACCAGTACGCCCTCGAGGTCGTATGCAACCATCTTTATCTTTCCGATTCTCTTCCCTCCTTTATCGCTCTTTCAGTCCTTTTTAGAACCCCTCTCAGCGTCTGAACCTCTCTCCCTGTAAGCTCTGCTCTTCCAAGAATTCTTTTTATCATCAATGCCGTCTTCTCCAGTTTGTGTGGTGGATATGGGATCTTATGGAGAAACTCATGGATATGTTCATAGAGTAGATCTTTGTTATACCGGTCTGCAAGCGGATATTCCCCCGGGCTCAGATCCTGTAACTCATAGAGAAAGATCGCAACAGCGTGTGATATGTTCATAACAGGATAACTGGCACTTGTCGGTATCACAGCGATGATATCACATCTTGAAAGCTCATCTGATGATAGACCTCTGTCTTCTCTACCGAATACGAGTGATACATTTCCTTTTTTTCCGTCAAATTTTGCTTTAAGCGCTTTTGGTGAATAAGCAGGCATCCTCACATGTCTGTTCTCGGTCTCACCCATCTTTGATGTGGTTCCAACAATAACGTCTGCATCCACGATTGCTTCCTCAAAAGTCTCGCATATAGTGGCGGATTCGAGCAATTCAATTGCGCTGGATGCAAAAGCCCGCGTCTCGTCATTTATAGGGGGTGGATTTACAAGCACAAGATCCCTGCAACCAAAGTTCATCATAACCCGTGCCACAGACCCTATATTACCTCCATAGAGCGGTTCAAGAAGAATAACCCTGATCGTAACCAATTGATCACCATCACCTCTTAACAGCAACGATCTTTACAATGTCTCCATCCTCAAGTTCATGCTTCTCAGCAAGTCGCATCCCGGATTTTGCATCCACGGCATAGAGAAAACCCTTTCCAATATCGGTGTGCACCATATATGCAAGATCGTGCGGCGTGCTCCCCTTCTTCATGAGGAAAGCATCAGGAAGAACCCTACCGTTTGAGTCTGTGAGCTTGTGCTCATCTTCGACTGGAAAGACCGTGATATAATCCAGAAGCTCAAATACAACACGATTGATTGCTTCCTGCACTCCCGTTGATCCATGATTTTTAAGCAAGACCTGTATCTTTTCAAGCGCTTTTCTTTGAGGTGGTTTAAGCTCGTCTGACACGATTGAAAAGTCTGAATCTCCAGAGAGATATGATACAAGATTGTTTTTTGATGCCAATCGCAGTGCAAGCTCTGCCTCGGCTGATGCTGGTACAACATCACGATCAAGCGCTAAGAGGCGTTTGATATTTTCAGAAGGTGCGATATCCATCTTGTTTGCAACGATCAGAAGTGGCTTACTCTCCCTGCGTATCCAGTCTGCGACAGTTACAAGTTCGTCATCGCTCCATTGCGCGGGGGTATCGAGATCGACCTTTGCGTTATGCAGCGCTCGTTTAACCTCGAACTCATCAACGCCAACCCCCCGAAGCTGGTTTAAGATTAGATCCTCGATCTTCACACCCTCTGCAGATGCTTTCTTCGATAGTCTGCTCCAGTTTCGTTTAAGAATGCCGGAGATCCACATCGTGATCTCATGTTCCAGAAACTCAACATCCTCAAGCGGATCGTGATCACCCACACTGACCGGGTTTCCCTCAATATCTGTACCGCCAGAGGCATCCACCACATGAATTATCGCCTGCGCCTGCCTCAGATTATCCAGAAACTCATTTCCAAGCCCCCTTCCTTTGTGGGCATCTGGTACAAGTCCTGCAACATCGATAAGCTCAACAGGTATGTATCGAACGCCCTCAACACACCTCCCGCACCGTACTTCAAGCGCAATACAGGGACATGTAACCCTGACATAACCCACACCTCTGTTCGCATCCACGGTTGTAAACGGGTAGTTTGCGATTTGAACATCTGCAAGGGTTGCCGCCTTGAAGAATGTTGACTTACCAGCGTTTGGCTTTCCAGCAATTGCAATGGATAACATATGTACTCTGTAAGTTATACTGAGAATCTTTAAATACTCTCTTATTTTAAAAGATTTCAGATGGCGAACCGGGTCAGGAAGGCGAAAGTAAGTGATGTTCCAGCGATAAAAAAACTGATCGATCACTATGCAAGAAAGAATATTATCCTCCAACGATCTTTGAATGATATCTACGAGAATTTGAGGAGCTTTTTTGTCTATACAACTCCAGGGGGTGAGATTAGAGGCTGCTGTGCGCTACACATAATATGGAAAGATCTTGGCGAGATACGCTCGCTTGCGGTGGACGAGCATCTGACGGGAGAAGGTGTGGGATCAGCACTTCTTGAGGCAGCACTTCTTGAGGCAAAGGATCTTGGACTTGAGAAGGTCTTCACACTCACGCTCAGCCGTGATTTCTTCAAAAATCATGGGTTCAGGGAGGTTCCCAAGGATACACTCCCGCATAAGGTCTGGGGCTGGTGTCTCAGGTGTCCGAAGTTTCCTGACTGTGATGAGGTGGCATTTGTGATAGATGTGTAAAAAATATAGCGCACGACGATAAAATTTTATCGATCCTGAAATAATATTGACTTAGAAATACTTAAATAAGATCGCTATCAGATTTATGATGGGGAAATAAAGTAAAATACACATCACAACAATCTTGAGGTTTAATTATGGCAATACCTGATGAGATCATAGAGTTCTTCAAAGGCGAAATGGGACATACAATGCTTGTTAAAGGGGAGCCAGGGACAGGCAAGACAATCTTCGCATTAACCCTCCTGAAAGAACTTTACGGGACAAATAATGGGATTTATCTCTCAACAAGAGTCGACAATACCAAACTCTACGCTGATTTTCCATGGATCTCCAAGGTTATACCGCCAAAACATATCATAGATGCCACGCAATCAGAATTTGAACCAGTTTCAACTCGGGAAAATATGGATATGGACTATTTCATAAATACGCTTAAGTATTCTGATCGTCCAACCTTCCTTGGCAATATCTATCGCATGTGCGACGAGTTTGAGGTTGCAGTGGTCGTCATTGATAGCTGGGATGCGGTACTGACACAGACCGGGGAGGTTGAGAACAGAGAAGATCTTGAATCGCTGATCACCGATATTTCAAGCAAAGCGAGTATCGATTTTATCCTCGTGAGTGAGTACACATATCAGGATAAACTTGATTATCTGGTTGATAGTGTGATCACGATGAAGGCAGAGGAAATCGGTGGTAGGGCGGTCAGGACCCTCAACATCAATAAACTCAGAGGCGTGAGGCGAGAGCATCCTGCATATCTCTTCTCGCTTGAAGGAGGAGTCTTCAGCAGCCTTAAGCCATTCGAGTTTAAATATCCGTCAGAGCATAAGCGGTTTGAACCTATAAAGGATACACCATCTTACTTTTCATCAGGTTCAGAGGATCTTGATGATATGCTTGGTGGTGGTTATCCCCTTGGAAGCTTTGTATTTCTTGATATTGGGGCTGATGTTGCACAGGATGCCTTCATGAATGTTCTGATGCAGACGGTTGCAAATTTTATACATCAGGAAAACCCGGTTATAATGTTTCCCCCAGGTGAAGTGAGTCCAAAGGGAATGAAGGCAAACGCATACCTCTATGGTTTCGAGGATCGATTGAATGAACTTATGAAGTTCGTGGAGTTTACATATCTTCCTGATGGTGACGGATTTGAGTCAGAGAAATACATATGTTCGATTGAACCAGGAAATCTGATGGATGATGTTGCAAAATGGCGGAAGCTCTGGAACAGGCTACAGGAGGAAACTGGAAACCCTGTTCTCAACACAGTGGGATTTGATGTCTTTGATTACATATACACCAACAAAGATGAGTTACTGAAACTCATGAGTATCCTTGCAAGGTGTACTGATGATGCAAGTTCGCTCACAATCGCTATTGGAAGAGATAGCACAGAGGAGATCAACAGGTATCTGGCAGATATCTCAGATATGCATCTGAAGCTTGAAGCCCTCTCTGGATCGATCGTCATCTATGGAATAAAACCGAGAACAGAGCTTTACTACATGAGTCTCGACGTATCGGCTGGTTATCCAAAGGTGAAACTCAATCCGATCGTGTGAGGGTGGTCAGCAGGAGTGTCTGGATGGAAAAAAAGAAGATTCTGATCGTTGATGATGCAGCTCCGATAACAGCGATGATGAAGGAGATGATAGATGAAACACGCTATGATGTTTTCATCGAGACCACGGGAGAGCGGGGCATCAGGGCATATGAAGAACTCAAACCAGACCTTGTAACGATGGATATTGTGATGCCATCAATGAACGGGGTTGAGGCGATAAAAGCCATCCGTGCGATCGATCCTGAAGCAAAGATCGTTGTTATAACCGCGATTGATATGCCAAACATCATCAATGAGGCGATGGAAGCAGGGGCCGTGGACTACCTCGTCAAGCCTTTTTCTGCAAAACGACTGGAGAAGATCTTCAACAAGCACTTGAGTGATTGATTGGTGTTGGAGGCTCTGATTTTATGGCGACAATCGCAGAAAAGATACTTGGTAGTAAAGCAATCGACGGTAAGAAGGAGGTGGCCGCGGGCGAGATCGTTGCGTGCAAGATCGATTATGTAATGGTTAACGACGTCACAGGCGTACCTGCGTTTGAGGTATTTGAGGAACTTAACCATTCGATGCAACGAGAACGCGTGGTTGCCATCGCAGATCACTACGTCCCAAACAAAGACCTCGCATCAGCAAAACAGGCGAAAGCCCTGCAGGATTACTGTATAAAGTACGGGATCGAGAACTACTACTGGCCAGGGGATGGCGGGGTTTGCCACCAGGTCATGATCGAGGAGGGATTTGCAGCGCCAGGCAGGCTTATTGTTGGTGCTGACTCACACACATGCTCATACGGTGCACTTGGCGCATTCTCAACTGGCATCGGGTCAACAGAGGCTGCTGCAGTGATGGCAACAGGCGAACTCTGGTTCAAGGTTCCCGAAACCCAGCGGTTCATCGTGGATGGTAAACTCAGACGGTATGTATCTGGAAAAGATATTATACTGCACATTCTGGGTGATATAGGTGTATCTGGATCACTCTACAGGGCACAGGAATTTTATGGATCTGCGATTGAGTCGCTGCCGCTTGCTGATCGAATCACGATATGTAATATGGCGATCGAGGCCGGTGCCAAGGCTGGAATCATTCCACCAGATGATAAAGTCTTTGAATATCTCAAAGGAAGGGTCAGGGGAGATTATACTCCCGTGTATGCCGATAAGGACGCAGAGTATGAGGATACATTCAGGTATGAAGCCGAGAAAATCCCATCAACAGTGGCAGCACCATTTCTCCCAGATAACACATCACCTGCGCGGGATCTGGATGTTGTGATCGATCAGGCATATCTCGGATCATGCACCAACGGGCGGATCGAGGATCTGAGAATTGCAGCAGCGATTGTGAAGGGAAGAAAGGTGAAACGCAATGTTCGGATGATCGTCGTTCCTGCAACTCAGCAGGTGTATCTTCAGGCAATCAGAGAAGGACTTCTTGAGATATTTGCATCTGCTGGTGCGTTTGTATCAGGCCCGACCTGTGGTGCATGTCTTGGAGGGTACATGGGAGTTCTTGATGCAGGCGAGGTCTGTGTCAGTTCGACAAACAGAAATTTCGTGGGTCGTATGGGTCACAAAGATTCTCTTGTCTATTTAGCTTCTCCTGCTGTGGTAGCTGCAAGTGCGATCGCAGGCAAAATCACAGACCCAGAAGATCTCTGAAAGACTTTTATAATCTGAGATAGAGGAAGTTTCAAATGGTGGATATTGGAATAATAGCGGTTGGCGGGTATAACGGGGTAGGGAGAAATATGACTGCCATCCGCGTCGGTAAAGAAATTATTATAATGGATATGGGCATCAGGCTCGATCGGGTGCAGATCCACGAAGATGTTGAGATAGAACGGATGCACTCGCTCGACCTGATCCAGATGGGTGCAATACCGGATGATACGATCATGAACCAGATCGATGGGAACGTGATTGCGATCATCTGCACACACGGGCATTTAGATCATATTGGGGCGATCTCAAAGCTTGCACACCGCTACAAAGCACCCATAATCGCAACACCATTCACGACAGAGCTAATCTCCCAGCAACTCAAATCAGAGCGAAAGTTCAGGATTGATAACACACTTATCAGGTTAAATGCTGGTGAGACCTACAGGATCTCTGATAAGGTGGAACTTGAGTTCATCCGTGTCCAGCACTCGATCCCCGACTGCGTATTTGCGGCTCTACACACACCAGAAGGAACGATACTGTACGCAAACGATTTTAAGATCGATAGATACCCAATCCTCGATGATCCTCTTGATGAGAACAGATTGCGAAGACTTGGGAAAGAGGGTGTACTCGCGATGATCGTTGAGTCCACCCGCGTGGATGTTAATGGTAAAACTCCTTCGGAGACAGTTGCAAAGGATCTTGTACTGGATGTTGTGACAGGAATAGGTGATGCTGAAGCAGGTATGATTGTTACAACCTTCTCCTCTCATATTGCGCGGATATCATCAGTGATAGAGGCAAGTAAAAAGGCGGGGCGTAAACCTGTACTTCTTGGACGTTCGATGGGTAGATACACAGAGGTTGCAAAAAAAATGGGATATCTCAAATTCACAGATGAATTGAGCGTAATATCAGATCGCAGACAGATTGACAAAACCTTAAAGCAGATCATGATCGAAGGGAAGGAAAAGTTCCTGCCGATCGTAACTGGACACCAGGGTGAGCCAGGGGCGATTCTATCACGAATAGGCGACGGAGATACAGCATACGAGGTGGAAAAAGGAGATAAAATTATATTTTCAGCTGCGGTAATTCCCACACCACTCAACGCGGCTAACAGGTATGCACTGGAGACAAAACTGAAAATGAAGGGTGCAAGGATTTACAGCAACATCCATGTCTCAGGACATGCAGCACGGGAGGATCACTGGGAGTTGATAAAGATGGTGAACCCAACCCATATAATACCATCACATGGTTCACTCTCAATGACAGGTTCTTACGCTGAGCTTGCAGAAGAGCTTGGATATGTGCTTGGCGAGGATGTACATCTGTTGAGAAACGGTCAGGAGATAACACTTAGATGACGATCATTGAAGAGCTGAGTGAGTATCGGGAACTATTTGAGAGGTCATACCCCAGATACCTAACTGGTAGAACTCCTGAGATTCACTATAAGATTATGATTGAGTTGATGGAGCGAGGCGGAAAACGACTCAGACCTGTTCTGTCTATGTTATCAACAGAACTTGTTGGCGGCAGGGTTGAAGATGTTATTCCTGTTGCCGTTGCGCTTGAGTTATTCCACAACTCCACGCTCCTGCATGATGATATAGAGGATGACAGCATGCTCAGGCGGGGCAAGCCGACAATGCACAGGATCTATGGTATGCCACTCGCCCTCAACGCAGGAGATGGACTTTACGGGTTGTCTTACGAGATTCTTCTGGAATGCAGGGCAATACATGGTCTTGAAAGATCGTGGAAGATATTTTCTTCCTTTGCCCGAATGCATGTGGCACTTGTTGAGGGGCAGGCGATGGATATCAGCTTCAGATCACAGCCTGATATAGATGAAGCGTGGGTGATTGAGCTTCTCAGAAAAAAGACCGGTGCCCTCTTTGGTGCGTCGGCATACTGTGGGGCGATCGCAGGGGGGGCTGATGAGTCGATCGCATCAGATCTTTTCAAGATGTGGGAGAATGTTGGTATTGCATTCCAGATACGGGACGATCTGCTCAACTTAATAGGGGAGGAGGAGAAATATGGCAAAAAAATTGGTGATGACATATCTGAAGGTAAACCAACACTGATCCTGATGCACGCCATGAAAAATGGATCGAATGCCGAAAGAGAGCGTATCATCGAGTCACTCAACAGACCGTATAACGAAAAGCAGATCAGAGATGTAATCAAAATATTTGAGAAGACCAATGCATTTGAATATGCAAAAGATGTGGCAGATTCTTTTCTCAGAGAGATATTCTCGATCGCTGATCGGATTCCACCAAGCCGTGAACGGGAACTGATGGTTAAGCTTGCGAAGTATGTCGTTGAACGCGAGGTGTAATCTGAATGTGGGAGATAAGGCAGTTTGAGGATGCAATTGCGATAAGTTCAAGCGAGAGCTTTCGAGCATTGAGTTCTGCGGTTTACAACGGTGGATACCGTGAGTGTGCGGCGATCGTGAACGTTCATGTTGGGCTTGATTATGATCATGAAGATCCGATCGCAGATCTAATAAAGAGGATCAGCGAGATGGGTTTTAATCCCGAAAAGAGCATCGGTATGATGACGGCGGTTGATATGGAAAATGCGGTCATTGAAGAGGGGGATGGGGTTACAGCCGTAATAACTGCTGGGCTGTCAAATCCCGCCACCGCAGACTTTGGGACGATAAATATAATTCTACTTACGGCGGGATTTATGACTGAAGCCGCGATGGCAAATGCGATAATAACCGCAACCGAAGCAAAGACTGCGGCGCTGATCGATCTTGACGCAAGAACAGGAGATATTAAGAGAACATCGTTTGTTACAGGCACGACAACAGATAGCGTGGTAGTGGCATCTTTTGGTGATGAAAACTCAGATCTAATCGAGTACACAGGGCTTGCAACCCCCATCGGTGCTGAGATTGGGAAAATAGTGAAAAAAGGTGTTAGGCACGCGATCGAGCTTCAGGAGAAGATTCCACTCAAACGAAAGGTGATCGATCGATTGCATGAGCGTGGAATAAATCTCGATGATATGGTAGATTGTGGGATGTCGCTCTACATAGGAGATGATCCAGCTTCTGTGAGTGGTAGGTTAAAATCCGGGATCGAAGATGCCCTGATGGATGTCAACATCGAATCACTGATGATCGCCGCGATGAGGCTTGAGGAGGAGGTGTATGCAGGAAGGATCTGCGGGCTCAATGATCCAGATCCTGTTTATCTTCTTGCAGATGAGCTTATCGGGATCGCGATCGCAGAGTATATTGCAGGATCGAGGGGGTTATTCAACTTCACACAGTATGACCAGAAGAAGCCAGGAATCCTCTCAAGGCTTGGTCCCTTTCTCGATGATGCTATAGGTGGCCTGGTCGCAGGTGTGATGAGTGATATCTTCAACCATGATGTGGAGGCGTATCCCGATGGTGAGTGAAGGTAAGTTTGGGAAGTTCGGTGGGATGTTTGCACCTGAGATACTTGTTCCATCGCTTAAGGAACTTGATGCAGCGTTTAAACGCTTCTGCAGTGATGAAAATTCTAAAAAGGAGCTTGAATATTATTTAACTGAGTTTGCAGGAAGAGAAACACCGCTTTACTTCTGTTCAAACTTAAGCAGAGAATATGGCTGTAAGATCTATCTCAAACGGGAAGATCTTGTGCATGGTGGTGCGCACAAGCTGAACAATACGCTCGGACAGGCACTTCTTGCAAAATACATGGGTAAGACCCGTTTGATCGCAGAGACAGGAGCAGGTCAGCATGGTATTGCAACAGCTATAGCAGGTGCATCGCTCGGCATGAAAGTCGATGTCTACATGGGAAGCGTTGATATGGAACGCCAGCGGCTGAACGTCTTCAGGATGAAGCTGATGGGTGCAAACGTGATTCCTGTTGAGACAGGTTCAAGGACGCTGAAGGATGCGATAAATGAGGCGATGCGTGACTGGATCACAAATGTGGAGAATACTTACTATCTCATCGGTTCGGTCGTTGGACCCCATCCATATCCAGTGATCGTCCGTGAGTTTCAGCGTGTAATAGGGAAGGAAACGCGCAGACAGATACTTGAATCTGAGGGAAAGCTTCCCGATGCGATTGTTGCATGTGTGGGAGGCGGGTCAAATGCGATCGGGATATTCTATGACTTTTTAAAAGACATGAATGTAAACCTTATCGGAGTTGAAGCCGCAGGAGAGGGGCTTGATACCGAGATGCACTCAGCATCCTGCTGTATGGGGACAGACGGCGTGCTTCATGGTGCGTTCACAAAGATCCTTCAGGATGATGACGGACAGATCAAGACCTCACACTCAGTTGCGCCAGGGCTTGATTATCCAGGCGTGGGACCCGAGCACGTCTATCTTCAGGAGCAGGGAAGGGTTAACTATGTTGCAGTGGACGATTCAGAGACACTTGATGCCTTTGAGATTCTGTGTAAAAAAGAGGGGATCCTGCCAGCTCTTGAGTCTGCACACGCACTCGCTCATGCATTGAAGATTGCTGATGAGTTCAAAGACGGTATCATCGTTGTCAACCTATCGGGCAGGGGAGATAAAGATGTTGAGACCTTTGCAGCAAAACGGGGGGTTCTTGTATGAGTAAGCGAGAGACTGTGATCTGGCCCACATATCTTGATAAAAAGGTCTCGAGAAGTGGTGGTCGAAGGATACCGCGAAAAATCTCTGTCAAATCCCCGAAGCTTGAAGAGATCGCTAAGGCGCTTCGCAAACTTGGAATTGAACCCATGATCGAGAAGGAAAAGGCATATCCCAGGCGATGGTGGGGCGAAAAGGGTAGAATCCTTATTGAAAAGCCTGAATCCAAAGAAAAACTCTTGAGAGAGGTTGCTGTGAAAATACGAGAGATGAGAGGTGTATAAGATGGACCTTGAAGATGAGATTATAATGTTGCCAGGACCGGTTCCTGTTGCACCACGCATTTTGCGTGCGATGTCCCGTCCGATGATCAATCACAGAGGAGAAGAGTTCAAAGAGATCTTTGGACGGATTGAGAAGGGACTGAAAGAGATTATGCAGACAGAAAACGATGTTTTCGTGCTAAGTGGTTCTGGATCGTGCGCAATGGAAGCGGCGATCTCAAATATTATAAAAAATGAAAAGATACTCACGATCGTAAACGGAAAGTTTGGGGATCGATTTCATGAGATCGCAAAACGTTATGGCGACCCCGTCCCGCTTGAATATGAATGGGGAGACCCGATCGAACCTGACGATGTGAGAAGAATAGTTGAAGAAGAGAAAGATCTGAAGGCAGTAGCGATGGTTCACAACGAGACTTCTGCTGGGATCACCAATCCAGCGCCTGAGATTGCAGAGATTGCAAGAGAAAACGATCTACTCTTTATAATGGACGGTGTCACCTCGATCGGAGGGATAGATGTCAGAGTTGATGAATGGGGCGTTGATATCGCGGTTCTCGGGTCACAGAAGTGTCTTGGTATGCCTCCTGGTCTTTCAATGATCTCAGTTAGTGAACGCGCAATGGATAGAATGGTTGAATCTCCACCGCTTTACATGGATCTGAAGGCGTATAAGAAGTCAGCAGATAAGGGACAGACACCATACACACCTGCGTTACCGCTCTTTTATGCGCTGGATGAAGCGATCAATATTGTGATGGAAGAAGGAGTTGATGCCAGGATCAGGCGGCACACACACTTAGCTTCAATGGTGAGGGATGCTGTTAAGGAATGGGGGCTTGAACTCTTTCCGCGTCTCAATGATGTTAGCAGATATTCAAATACCGTCACAGCGATAAAGATGCCCGAGGGGATCAGTGCCGATGAGCTGAGAAGTCGTGCTAAGAAGATGGGAGTTGTGATTGCAGGCGGACAGGAGCGGTTGAAGGGCAAGATCTTCAGGATAGGTACGATGGGAAACATCCGTGAGAAGGATGTCCTGATGGTGCTTGAGGTTGTGGAGAGGGTGTTGAGGGGGTAGAGCTGATCAACGACGGAATTACCTCACCTCTCTATTTGTCCATCATTCCATTCAAAAGTTTTTAATGTTACTCCCAGACTATATTCTTCGCAGAATTCTTTAACCTGAGCCCAGGAAAGGTAACCCCAATTTCTAATATCCCAATCTTGAAATCTTCAAACTCCTCCAGGATGCTCCAATAAGGTTTTTGAGAAGTCTTAACCTTTGCTTCAATAAAAACAGCTTCTTTATCACCTTGATTATTAACCAGAATCACCGCATCTGCATCCCCGAAATCAGAAAAAGACTGCTCAATCAATATCTTAGCATCAGATATTTGAAAAACGACTGTCCGATATGGAAAAGAAACCAAAGATAAAAAATCATTGAGAAGCTGTAAATTATTCTGAGAAAAATTTATCTCATGGAATAGTGAGTTAATTACTCCTCTTTCCGAGTACCCTGATATTTCCATTTTAGATCATCTCATAGCAGGTAATTGGAGGTAACGGGCGGTGGGGTATGTGAAGGGGTTGTGAAGCGTCCGCCATAGGTGGTGCGAATTTTGCTTATCGTTTCTAGCATATACGACGTTGCGACCGAAGGGGGCAATGACCCGAAGGGCAAGGGCGTTAGCCCATAGCGTATATGCTCTGTTATATGAAGTGGCGGTGGCGTCTTTCATATCCATCATTTAAATGGAGGTATATCAACAGGCAATCCAACTCTCATGAAGAATCTTGCAAAAGCTTGAGATAAATGTTCTCTGTAAGGTGGGAGTAGACGCAGCCTTGTACCCCTCTTTTGGGATAATTCTACAAGGAAATCAAAAGGGACACTATAAACACTACGGAAATCAACAACTAAATACTCCGTTTCGAATCCATCTATTTCACATTTGTTTAATAAGTGGTATCCATGGACATTCCCTTGTCTTAGTGCTTCTTTTCCTTTTCTACTTTTGAAAAAGTCACTTCTCTTCTCAAATTCACTTAGAGGCCAAATCGGACAAACTAAAACTAAATCAAGTTTTCGTTGGATGAGATCACATGACTGGCTCATAGTAACTACATCATAGTTTATAATACGAACCTCTACTTCGTCGGATATTTCTGAAGGCGGAATTACTATAGGACACTCCTTAATAAAATCTCCCTGCATCAAGTCATCTTTTCCATTTACAGTCTCATACCAAAGATATTCTTTCATCGTCAGATCTCCTCCGGTTCTACAATGTGTGGCATTGCTTTTTCTACATTTCTCACTTTTAACCGTGCAACCCACTCTTTCATCGGTGGCATCCGTACAATAATATCGAATTCCAGCATATCTTCTGGAATTCTTTTTTCGAATCTTTCTTCAATCAGCGATGTTTCATTTTTTATCCCAAAACGTGGCCAAACTGAAGACCAATCATTTTCAAGTAAAAATATCAAATTATGATATAAAGAAGGCTTTCTAAACCGTTTCTCCCGAATTAAAGTAGATAATAAATTATCCCATATGTCATTTTTGTCTATCTCCTCTATTTCCGAACTTACGGCGGAGGAATATTGAATTGGATAACCTTGGTACGTAACATCTCGCAATGTTGGTTGATACATCATTCAAACCTCCTTAACAACTCTCCCTCAATCATCTTAAAAAACCAATCATCTGTCAATTCATGTGCATTTACTACCCACCTCCTAATTTCATCCTTTACTTTAGGAGCATCGTCACCAATTGATTGAACATGGGTTTCCCATATTAAGGCATCTATATCTTTTCTCTTTCCCCGGACAAATCGCAAGTGAACTACTCCATTAGGCTTTGCAGAGGGAAAAGAAAATTTTAAATCAAAACCTAAAGGTAAATTACTAACGCCAGTCTCATCAAAAAGTTCTCCATGCATTTGTATGGTTACTTTCAATTTATCTTTCAAGAAAGTGAATATATCCTCTTTTTCATAATTAAAATCAACGGCATCAATATACCTTAACAACAACCCATTAGGTTTCAAATTGTTCTCCGCATCTGGATACGCTTCAAAAAGTGTATCCAGGAGATAGTATGCCCTATTTTCGAAATCTTCCCATATATATCCTTCAGTATCGTTTAAAGTAACAATTCCAGGGCCTATTTGAATAAGAGGCCACTTGTCCTTATCTTTCCGAAATCTGTGCTGGACAACATATCCTGCGATTTCGTCTGGCATAGTTGCGGTAGGTAACTGCTCATGGAAGGGGTATTCATCTTTTACCCTGTCATACATCCTACCAATCAGTATTTTATAATGTGGATCTATTTTCATCCCTTGTGCTGGCTCCTGTAGTTCCCATCGCAGCTCAAAAATCGCCTCTACAAGAGGCTTGTTCTTCAAGATTTTTCTTCCCATTTCTTATACCTCCATGTTCTTAAAGACGCCATTTCATATAACATACGGCGGGGTATGCGAAGAGGTTGCGGAGCGCACCCTTTGGGTGGAGCGTAAGCCGAAGCCAGATACACGCTGTTAAGTGACTCGAAGGGCAAGGTGCGAAGCATGGCAGAGTGCTCGCTGTCGCCTTTTAACTTCACCCCTTCAACTCCTCCAATATTTTTTCAAATTTGGGTTTGAGAGGTGGAATTTCCTTTTCTATGACTTCCCATACAATTTCTAAATCAACGCCGTGATATTCATGAATCAATTTATCTCTCATACTTGCAATGTATTTCCACGGAATTTCTTGGTATTTCTCCCTGATTTCTAAAGGAATTTTCTTCACAGCCTCGCCCATCACTTCCAGACTTCTAATAACAGCATTTACAGTTTTTCTATCCTTTACGAACTCTTCAAAGTCCATACCCTCAACAAATTCTTCAATTTCCTGAATAGATGACAAGATGTCCAGTATGTAATCCCTGTATGTTCTTTTCATACTGTTACAACCTCTTCAAGAATATATTTTCCAATGTGTGGCTTAAGTGCTTTTTTAGATACAAGGTCTACTTTTCCACCTATCAAATTGCTCAGATATTCCTCCAGTTCGAGAAATTTAAAGAATCCTATTGGTTTTTCGAATTCAACCAGTATGTCAACATCACTGCCCTCTTTCGCTTCTCCCCTCACAAAAGAGCCGAAGATACCAATTTCTTTAACACCATACTTTTCTTTAAGCTCTTCCTTGTGTTTTTCGATAATTTCTTTTATCTCATCAAGTGATTTTTTCATTTTTTGCCACCTATTATTTTTTATTTCATTCTCGGTTTTAAATCTTTTCAGGGCAATGGCGGGCATTTCACTTAACGTTTTGCGGATAAAAGAAGTTGCCGAAGGCAATTTGGGCAAGGCGTAGCGAAGCCTTTTATCCGCTGTTGTGCGAAAGCCTAACAATGCCATTTTACCTCCACCTTAACTATCTGAAGGGATTGCAAAATTATAAACTGTATGTTCACTGAATGGATAACCATCGTTAAGAAAATTCAATAGTGTTTCCTCTGTATTTTTATTGTCTATTCGAATATAGACAGATTCAAATCTATTTAAATCTTTATTTAGAATATAGGCAAACAGAATGACATTTCCGAATTGTGTATGTTCCAAAGCATTTTTAACATCTTCTCTTATTTCGTCTCTTTCTACCAAAATTTCATTTATCAAGCTGTTGTAGTAGATATTTGTAATGTCAATAAACAAGGCAGTAGTGGGATCACAATATGGTTTGCTCGATTTTTTATTAATTACTGAGTATATTTTATATTTAATATCGCCAAGTTTTGGTTTAGATAAGTGAGCACTTCCACATTCTATAAAAATATTCTTGTTTTCTGTATGAATAGTAAAATCAGGAGATTCTGCTTTTGTAAATTTTATGTTTTTTCTAATTATAGTCCCCCGCAAAACTAAATCCACGATGGGATGAATTTTTCTATCCACGACTTAGCAAATGATAAGCTCTCTGCAAGCCTACTGAATGTTCTTTCGATTATCCTCCTCAGAACCTCTACGTTATCCACAAAAAGAATCGAGATGACTCTTTTGATGCTCTTCCATACAAACTCGATCGGATTGAGATCGGGCGAGTATGGTGGGAGGTAAACGAGATATATCCCGAGCTGCTCGGCCTCTTTTTTCACCCTATTCGATACGTGCGTGCTGAAGTTATCGAGTACCACGATAATCGCTTTGTAATCATCATTAACCGCCCGTATCGCCCTCAAAAAGTCAATGAAGCTCTCTATCTTTGAATTCTCAGGAAAAATTATCACCTCTTCTCCTCTAATCGGATAGAACCCCATCGCATTGGATCTCATCCTTGTGGTGTTTTTTTATATGCGGCTTACCAAAACTCCAGACCCTAACCGTATTGGCAGTATTTTGAGGAGAACTCTCATCTACAAACCCGATTGCTATTTCTTCCCTCTTGTATCCTTTCGTTTCAAGCTCACTCAAAGTTGCTTCCACTCGATCTTTCAAGATCTCTTCGGCGTTATCTGGTCTTCTATAGTCATGTTGATATGGCTTTGATAGTCTCATCCCCAGCTTATCCCTCAAAATGCGTCTAACCTGATCTTCTGATAGTTTCTTCATGAAGACCTCTTTGATGAGCACTGTTACCTCTTTTGTCGTCCAGTAATCCTTAGATTCCAGAATATTCCGTAGATCTTCGAGATCTTCGTCAGTGAGCTTGGGAGGTCTACCTCCTTTATTTGGGCTTGAAAGAAGCCCTTCGTATCCCAGATCATTCCACATCCTTATCCATGTGTAGCCAGTTGTAATATCGATACCGGTCGCCTCAACAGCTCTTTCAAAATACAGACAATCTTCTCCTGCAAACAGGAGAAAAGAGAGTTTTTGCTTCACCACTGGATCCTTCTCGCTCTTTAACAGTGACCCAACCTCTTCAAACTTCCTGATTGATATTCGTTCTCCCCTCACAGGAGGGAATGAGATGGGATAGTAGATAAAGTTTTGCAGGAGACTATAAAAACAAATCTACTTTTCTAGCAAGTGCTTCATCCCCAATCTCAGGGTTCCCTATTCCTAGTAGTTTCAATTCAACAGTCAGGGGTTCTTTATCTCTATTAAAAATTATGGCATCAATTTCTCTATTGCCTACTAAATCTTTTTTCTTCATCTCATCAAATATCAAAACATAGTCCTCTTCTGGAATTTTAAGCAATTGAAATATAGTAAATAGTAAGCTTTTTTCGGTTTGCTTTCCCACTTCGCTCCAAGCTCCTCCTTGTATAGTGAGTTTCATTGCTGAGATAGTATTAACAAAAATTATACTTTCTATTTCGTCCAACTCAACTTGCTCGGTATCTTTCTTAATTATTATCCTTATTTGATAAAGATTCTCGCTACTTTCAATCTCACTCAACAATAATCTAAATGCTTCGATATTCTTTTTTCCCAGATCCAAACACACTTCCTTTTTAGATGTTCCCCCCGTCATATTTTTTACAGTCTTATCATTTAATCCGCCAAACCATAAGAGTTTAAATTTATTCTCTTTTCCCTTCTTTTCATAGGTGTCATCCAATAGTTTTTCTAGCCAAACATCTCCTTTTCTTTTGTATTCAAAAATCTCAGTGGTTAACTCCTGCACTTTGTCAATAAACCTTTTATTTATCGTTGCGAGGACATAAGTACGATAATCCTCGCCAGTTAAAATAGAATGGACTATTTTACTAATCAATTTTTTCATATTTTCATCCCTTTATCTTGATGTCTTGAGGTATTGTTTCTATTGCTTCACTTATCTTATCAATATTTTTTAACAATCTCTCTTTTGTAGGCTTTCTTCCCCTAATTGAAGTGCCCTGAATTCTCTTTATTTGTTCTCTAAATCCATTCATTTGTTGTTTTACGATTTCTGCAATGAAATTATCATCATCAGCTGTAACTTCTGTATCATTATTTTTTTGCATTATTAATATATACTCATCATCAATTTTCCCAATGTCTGCACTTGTATATTTCTTTGTTTTATCTATATTCCTAAAAATTGTTTTTATTGGTTCAAATCCTATATGCTTAGCCATTGCCGCAAAAAATTTGTGACTTTCAATTAATTCATATTCTAAACTAGAATTACCTACCACAATTACACATAACTTATCTTTTTTCAAAACTCTATTCATCTCTATCATTGAACGGAGCATATCTCCTAAGTACTCAGAAAGCAATCTAAATCTGTTGATTATAAAATGAGAATGCCCTCCAATTTCGTGCTTTCTGAATAAATCAAAATCCATACCTAACCAAAGCATATTGTACATATGTGCTCTATAGTAATCTAAAGCATTTACATATGGCGGGGACGTTACTATGAGATCTATTGAATTAGTTTCAACTTCTAATTTTCTTGCATCACCATTTATTAATCTTACATTAGGGACCTTTTTGACAACTTTAGCCATTTTATTTAATTCGCATCTCATAGATTTTACTCTCTTCAAAAATAA
This sequence comes from Candidatus Syntrophoarchaeum caldarius, assembly GCA_001766815.1. Taxonomy (NCBI): domain Archaea; kingdom Methanobacteriati; phylum Halobacteriota; class Candidatus Syntropharchaeia; order Candidatus Syntropharchaeales; genus Candidatus Syntropharchaeum; species Candidatus Syntropharchaeum caldarium. Next base: position 169,764 of record LYOS01000002.1, on the reverse strand, counting down.
ATCATCAACATCTATTCCATCTCCGTTCTCTACCAGTGACCAAATTGTTGATGATAAGGCTACTCTTCCAAAATCGTATAAGTTATCATGTCCTTCTTCTTTAACTTCCAATAAAGTTTCACGGATTGACTCTAATTTTGAGATTATTACTCTGTTAAATATTTTACTAATCTTTCTGTTTGGTAGATTCTCTACTCTATTTTCGATTCTTCGATAATCTAAGTCTAAATATCGTTTGTTTCATAACAGCCAATTTTTTATTCAAATATCTAAACTCAGTCTCATCAATTAATGTAGTTTTTACTTTACTTATCAGAACTGCAAGAGGATTAAAGTCATTTCCGATGGAATTTCTATTGTTTAGAAATGCTTCAACCAGCGTTGTTCCACAACCACACATAGGATCTAAAACCGTATCTCCCTCTCTAGTAAATATTTTAATAAAAGTTAAAGGGATTTGAGGTATAAATCTTGCAGGATATGAGTGAAATTTGTGTGTGAGATATTGAGTACTAAAATCTTTAAAATCCCAATCAATTTTATCTAAAATGTCAATTTGTTTAGAGAAGCCATACTCACCATTAATTAACTCTAAGTATTCTTGTTCGAGAGTCTTTTCACCAAACAAAGTTGCTTGTTTTGTATCATAAAGCGTTTTCATTACTTTCACCTATAAGCTTTTGTTTCTTTTAAATTTATTGTTCATCCGCCAAGCAATTTCATATAACATACTTCGAAGTAGACAAAGGAGTTGCAAAACGACCGCCATCGGCGCCCCAAATTCTCCTTATCTTACCCCCACACGTATCTCCCCCCAAATAGCACAACCTGGCTGATAGCAAAAACTTACTTTAATTCTTCTGTCATTGCCTGTTCTGGTCTTTAATCTATCTCCCGCTTCTCAAAACACTTCTCATGGTAGAACGTACCACTTCCATTCTGCACATGTTTTATGTAGTTTGAATCAGCACCAAATACATCGACCTTCTTTCCACAGACTGGACACTTAACACTCTTTCTCGGCATTACATTCTCCCCTCAAAAAAAATAGAGAATAAAAGGGAACTACCCCACAAGGAGTATCCCCTTTCCTGTACCGCGTACTGCGAGATCGCCAGTGTATTTCTTTAAAGTTGCACCATCAACCTCTTCCTCGCCCTCAAACTTAAATCCTGGAAGCATATCGATGATACCACCTTTGACGATGATCTCACCTTTTGTCATCTCACCGCCTGGCATTGTGGCAGTTCCTTCGATTATGATCTTTCCACCGGTCATGGAAAGCCCTGGAAGTACGCCTGTATTACCTTTGACGATGATCTCACCGCCGCCGAGGTGCTCACCGAGGTAATCACCCGCGTTCCCCTCAACCACGATCTTTCCGCCACGCATGCCTGTAAGTTCACCCCGATACGCTGAACCGACGTAATTGCCGGCATCACCCTCGATGATGATCTCACCGCCTCTCATCTCACGCCCTGCCCAGGCATCAGCGTTACCCTTAACAGTGATCTTTCCGCCACGCATGAACGCACCGCAGTGCATATCACAGTCGCCCTCTATTACAATCGAGCCAGCACTCATGCCTTCACCGATACGCTTGACACGGGTAAGATCCCCTTTCATGATGATCTCGGTCGATGCAGGATCATTACCCGACCCCTCGACGGTTACATCAAAAAAATCACCGATTACAGCCTCACTGTTTCCGTGATAGACTGTAACAGCCTTTATCTCATCAACTGATTTGCCCGCAAGGTTATCTGGAGTTATATTTTCTGCTTCAAGTGGAACCGTGATTGATTGCTTCATTGAGAGTGTAATCGTTGGCATTTAGTTCACCTCCGTCCTGATCTCAACGCCGTGTGGTATATACTCATCCTGTACTGGGTAGTTCGCCATGCTGACTGTGTAGTAGTCTCTAAACATTCGCTCAAGATCTTCAAGCATCCCATCTCGTGCAGCCTCTGCCTTCTTGCCAGCTGGATTTACCCAGAATGTCCTGCCATGCGGTGTTGCTGTGATCTCACCGTCTCTTACAACGATCTCTCCACCTTTAATCGTGTACACAGTCCGCATCAGCTTATCCTCGATTGTCTTGTAGTCTTTTGTTGGATCGAAGGATTCTGGCATGATATCATAGATCGCAAGATCCGCATCTGCCCCAACTTTAAGAGATCCTTTTGTATCACTCATCCCAAGAATCTTTGCAGGTCCAGCGCGGGTCATTGTCATGATATCCGACCATGTAAGTTCTCGATCGATCGTTGCGATAAGTGCACGTTTATCGACAGCTTTACTCACCGTTTCGAGCATGCTCTCACGCTTTGCCTTACTCATCAGGAGTGCGATGATCTCAGGATAGAACGTGAATGGACAGCCGTTTGGATGATCGGTCGTTAAAACCACCTTCCATGGATCGTCTATGAGCAGTGCAAGTTCGAGTCCGATCGCCCACTGGATCGCATTGACACCGATCTTTGGCGAATACGCAACAGGTATGATACCAGAACCTGTCTCAAGTTCGACGTCATGGTTGCTCCACTTGCGCCTTGAGAGTGTGTGGAGGCTGTACTCCATCGGACCATCTGCTGTCATCGTGGTGGTATCACAGAACATCACAACTCCGAGATCGATCGTGACGTGGTCGTTCTTGTTAATATAATCCGCTATTGCGTCTGCTTTTGACTCAAAGTCTCCCCAGTTTGATCCACCGTACGAATGGAACTGTGTGTGTGTTGCATGGACAACCTGTCGGTCAGAACTCGATTTTATATTCTTCAAAGCCTCATACGTCTCAATCGTGGTCTCGAAGTTTCCAGGATGTCCAAGATCGTTGCAGTGGATGTGGATCGAGTGTGGCAGCCCAAGATCTTCATTCACCTGTGCAAGCGCTTTTATGATCTCTTTTGGTGTGACATCAAAGCGGGGGACAGGATCATTGATCGAGCAGTTCTTGCCCCAGCCCCATGCTTCCGTGCCTCCTGGATTTACGATTTTGATCCCGTAAGCCTTCGAGGCGTTGAACATCCAGCTCACGTATGCTGCAAGCTTATCGAGGTCTCCTGATTTTGCATACTCAATCGTCATCCAGTTGTTATCGAGCAGAACGAGCGCACCCTTGTCTGTTATCGGTGTGTCCTCAAACTCCTCATGTGTATGGCGCGCAACAAGCGGTGGCATTGCTGCCTCAAACGTCGTTGTGTACCCCATCCTTGCGTAGGTATAGGCGGTTGCAAATGTGTTGAGTACGCTGAAACCACTGCATGCCCTTGTGAGCTTTCCCCTTGGTATTCTTCCCTTCCGCCCATCCTCTGGACGCATTATTCTGCCTGCATTGACCTTGCCGCCTGAGATATGGGTGTGAAGTTCAACGCCACCAGGGACAACCATCCTGCCACCGGCATCGATCACCTCGTCTGGAGATGAGACATCCTCGACGAACTTGTCCCCATCAATCGCAATATCCATCTTTTCGCCATCAATCCCCTGTGCAGGATCAAAAACAACCCCATTCTTTATGAGAATCGTCATCTTCAGTTCCCTCCCTTAAGTTCTCTGACTCTTGTAAGTATCCTCTCAAGAACCTCTTCATCGGTGAGATACTCGGTCTCAACAACCTTTCTTGTTCGTATCGGTACACCATCCATCCTGTAAGCCGTTCCATCAACTTCAACACCCGATATAGCAGTTGGAATCACAACATCAGCCAATTCCGTGGTTGGATTTGCATAAGGATCAATCTGAATCAGTGGAATCTTTGCCATATGCCTCAAAGACTCGCCAGGGAAATGTGCGCCTGGGTCTCCAGCGATCGCCATCATTGCATCGACTTCGCGCCGCAACAGTACATCGTTTGACGCGGTTTCACCCGGGTTGTACCACGCATAGCCTCTTGAAAAGTCGATCGCAAAAGGATAGCCTGTCAGCCATGCAAGTGTGTGCCCTGAGCCGTTGACGTTGTAGTGCCCCCTCATCGGGATCAGTGTGAACTTTGTATGTGCGTTGAGTTCATCGACGAGCGAGATCACATTCTCAAGGTTCTTGTACCTGCACCTCGTCTGGGTCAGACCCATACCACCAAAGATCACTCCAAACTCACAGGACTTCATTGCATCTACCATCTCAACAAGCTTCTCTTTTGCAACTCCGCCGACCGTATCAGGAACAACATCAGCATGTCCTGCAAGGATCGTGCGAAGTGCTGAGAATGCCATGTAGTCATAACCTGGATCGATTTTGACAAACTCATCAGCGACCTTCGCAGTCTTTGTCTCCCTGACATCGATGACAAATACCTTTCGATCCTTCTTACCATTTGGTCTGTACATTCCTTTGACGCTGTGTGCATATCTCGCCCTGTGTCTCGGGTGTGCCTCCTGCGGGTTGCATCCCCAGTAGATAACAAGATCTGCGCGGTTCTTGACCTCTCCAAGCGTGCATCCAGGAGCTCCTCTTCCCTGGACACCGACAACGGTTGACCCATGACATACAGATGCGGTTGTATCGATGAGAGCACCGATCTCTTCTGCAAGTTCAACACCTTTTCGCTGAGCTTCACAGATCAAAGATGCCCAGCCATAGAGAAGGGGTCGCTTTGCTTGAGCAAGGATTTGAGCGCTTTTTTCGATTGCATCATCATAACTCACCTCTTTAAACTCACCATTCTCACGGATCATCGGAGCTTTTATCCTATCATGTCCCATTATCTTGTTCTTACCCAGTGGGCACGCTTTCTTGACGTTCGAGATCTTTCCATTCTCCACAATGACCTCGATATCATCACACAGGCACCCGCAGAGCGGACATACCACATTTGAAACAGTTTCTGCTGCCATCTTTAACCCTCCCTGTATCTTGCAATCAGATCTTTGACACTCAAGACCGCCTCATCTGTCTTTTCAATATTTGCAGGAACGCCCTTGAATGCGGGTGTACCGACGCCACCCGTATCTGGATCAACGATCGCATTTGCCCAGGGCCCCATCGGAATGAATATATGCCCATCGGGCAAGCCATCATCCTTCTCTGCATTGACCACGACCTCACCAAACCTGGTTGAAACTTTTACCGCATCACCCACTGAAGCACCGATCCTGGTCAAAAGATTCTCATTCATCTCACACCGTGCTGCAGCATCAATATATGCATCAGACATCTTGTTCTCAAGATTCGATCCCTGTGCAATTGTTCTCCCTGTTATCAATATAACCTCGTTCATTCCTATCCCTCATACATTCGAACACAATCAATTACATTTTATCGAATCTTTGAGTTATTAAAGGTATCCGTTTTAATCAATGAATGTATATATGTCCTGAAGGTTTACATGCGGACGATCTTTGAAGAGCAGTTTGAGAATGTCCTTGATGCTGCAAGAGAGGGTGAGAGACGTTGCCTCAATGCTTCAAGATGGGGCGGTGAACCAGTACTCATGGTTGTGGATGCAGCCCTCGACTCAATCGGGCTTTCCTACTTCAATATCGTTGTTCCAAGGGTTAAGCGATTCAACGAACGCTTCATAGCATCCGGAAAGATTACATCTTTTGCTGAACTTGCAAAATACACGCCCGATGATCCCGATCTTCTGAGGATACTCAATAACAGGCGTGCATGGAATGTCGCAACTGGAGTTGCAGAAGTTCTTGATGGGATGCGAGATGAGAATGGTTTTCAGTCTGATCTTGAAACACTGAAAAGCTGGGCAGCCGCGACAGATCACCACAGGTGGAAGAGCGATCCTGTTGGGAAAGTCAAAGGAGTTGGGATCAATACGTTTCAGTACCTGCGGATGCAGGCAGGTGTTGATACCTCGATGCCTGATAAGATTATAAAACGGGTCATCGAGCGCGAGTTTGGAATTACAGCCAGGAATGATCTCTCTTTCATCGATGAGATGGAAAAATTATCAAAGCAGATCGGTTACTCGCAGGTATTCATCTGCTGGGCGATCTGGCTCAGAGAGTCTGATATGGGGAGGGGCGAGTGGGAAGAGATTTAGTCTGTCTCAATTCTCAAGCAAACATAGTTAGTGCTTCGGGATTCCCAACTCTCCAGGCACCTCTCCTTCTCCAACCGCAGGTACAATCGGAGGTTGCCCGGCAGAATCAAAGATACGCTGTCCATCCGCACTTATCACGAACTTCACAAACTCAAGCCCGATCTCAGGGTGTGGCGCGTTCTTCGGGACGGTTATACCATACACAATCGGTTTTGCTGTCTTTATTTTACCATCTGCAGTCTGTAACTTGACTTTTTTGTATAGGTCGGCATACTCCACACTGCTCAGGTCTATCTCTTCTGGAAGATCCACAAAACTCAGGTTATGCTGAACCGCAACGCTTCTATAGATGAAATAATAATCAAGTCCACCCATCTCAACGAGTGCTGTAAGATCTGTCTCTTTTGGCTTTATCGTTATTTTATCGGTCTTTGGTGCGAGGTTTTCTGGTGTTTTTATTAGATAGGTTCCGTTTTCTTCGGTTATTGTGATTGCGGTATTTTTCAGGATAAGATCATCAAATAGATTCGCTTCCCCATAAGATAGCTCTGCAAGCCTGCATACCATCACTGCTCTGTAGCCACATGGGTCGAGATTTGGGTTCGAGAATCCGAAGGTTACGCCATCTCTCTGAAGAATTTCATACCAGTTTTGAGGCGTAATCTCATCTGCATATCTACTCTTCTCCCTGTTATACCCAAGAACGATCTCGTTTGTTGCAAACCTGAGATACCAGTCTGCGTAATCTGGATACATCATATCGGGAATCAGTGAGTAATCCGCAGATGCAAGAACGTCACATAGTTTTCCAACGTCGGTCACCTGCCTTATCGCTGCCACACTACCATACGCCTCCCGCTGTACGTCCACATTTGGATGAAGTGCCTCAAATTCTTTCTCTACTTCTTCAAAAGGTACTGCGAGGCTCCCTGCATGGTAAACTTTTAAAACAATCTTTTCAGATGGTGTATTTTCACCGATACAACCAGGCGCACAAAAAAGCAGAATCAACGATATAACTACCAATATAGTATTTTTCTTCATAATATCATTTTATTATCTCTTATTAGCTTAACAGACTTATGCGGGGAGAGGGATTCGAACCCTCGAACTCCTGCGAGACAGGACCCTGAATCCTGCGCCTTTGACCTGGCTTGGCGATCCCCGCTTCAGATGAGATGCTCCATTGCATCATCGAGCCGCTCTTCGCAGTAGAAGCACCTGAAGACCGGTCTCTCATGAGATTTTGTAACCACAAACTTTGATTTGACGGGTTCGTTTGTGTTTGAGATGCAGTTCGGGTTTGCACATCGCAAGATCCCCTGGATCACATGAGGCAGATCGACACTGTGCTTCTCTACCACACGATAGTTTCTGATGATATTAATCTTTGCCCCTGGTGCGATCAAAGCGATACGATCAACTTCCTCTGGTGCAAGCTCCCTATCCTCAATCTTTAGAATATCCTTGGACCCCATCTTCCTGCTCGATACATTCATCACAAGGCTCACCACTGCATCGGTGCTTCCTGTTATCCCAAGTATCTTGAGGACATTCAGCGCCTGTCCTGCTGCTATATGATCGATGACCGTGCCATTCTCGATCTTCTTGACTCTTAGCTCCTGATCCCCATTCTTCATCACCCATCAACCTCCATGAGCAGTGTCAGGAGCGCCATTCTGACAGGAACGCCATAGAATGCCTGTTTGAAGTAGGCTGCATGTGGAGTCCTATCAACCTCTGGATCGATCTCATCCACTCTTGGCAGCGGGTGCATGATGATGAGATTCTCATTCGCTTTTTCAAGCAGCTTCATATCAATACGGTACGATCCTGCAACTTTATTGTACTCAGAGAGGATTGGAAATCGTTCTTTCTGGATTCTTGTAACATACAGAACATCGATATCGGAAATAACATCCTGGATGTTCTCAAACTCTGATATGTCAGCACCAGAACTTATGAGATCGTTCTTTATCGCCTCACTCATCCTGAGCGCAGGCGGTGATACGAGCATGATCCTGGCACCATAGTAGGAGAGCGCAATACTCAGTGAGTGCACCGTCCTTCCATACTTCAGATCTCCAACAAGCGCAATCCGCAAGCCTTCAAGCTTACTCTCCCTCTTTATCGTGTAAAGATCAAGCAGGGTCTGTGTTGGGTGATGCCCTGCTCCATCGCCTGCATTTATCAGTGGTACGGATGAGAACTCTGATGCAAGCCTTGCAGCACCTTCTTTAGGATGTCTAAGCACAATTATATCTGAATATCCACTTATAACCCTTATAGTATCTGCAAGTGTCTCACCCTTCGAGATCGAGCTTCCTTCTGTAGAATCAAGGTTTAAAACCTCTCCTCCAAGCCGTTTCATCGCGGTCTCAAAGGATATACGGGTGCGGGTGCTTGGTTCAAAGAAGAGATTTGCAAGAATCTTGCCCCTTAGACGATCAGATCTTTTTCCCTTTGCGAAAGGTTCGAGTTCAATCGCCCTGTTGAGTATTAAATCAATCTCTTCCCTTGAAAAATCCCTCATCGAGAGGATATGCCGCTTCGCAAAACCCATCAATTCCTCTACGCATATCAGATTTAAAAAGGTACCTGTTACAAGCTTCGAGGGATCACACAAACAACTCCACGAACTCAAAATTCAAAACATCAAATAGCCCTTTATCTGTGACCTTCAACGAAGGGATTACAGGCAGTGCCATAAACGACAGCGTCATGAATGGATCTTTGAGTCCGCATCCAAGCTCTTTAGCAGCTTCTCTAAGCTCCAGTAATCTTATTCTAACTTCCTCAAGTGGTTTATCAGATATAAGCCCTGCTATCGGAAGTGCAAGTGTAGCAAGTACGCTGCCATCTTTAACAACGGTCTGACCACCTCCCACCCGCTCAATCTCCCTGATTGCAGCAATCATATCAGAATCATCTGATCCCACCACCACGATGTTGTGTGAGTCGTGTGCAACCGATGATGCGATGGCACCACTTTTGATTCCAAAACCTTTGATAAACCCAAGTCCAACATTTCCAGACCCGGTATGTCGCTCACAGACCGCAATTTTAAGTATATCATCCCCGATCGGAAGTCCTGATTCAGGATCGACCTCTTCTCTGATCTCTTCTGTTACGATCTGATCTTCCAGAACTTTTATAACTCTTGCAGTGCCAGATCCAGATATCTTAAGTTTTTCACTGAGCCCATCCATTTTTATATTGATTGTCGCTTTTCCGCGATCGTTCCTGAACACCGGAATATCAACAACAACCTTTCCATCTTTTGCAACAACCACACCGTCTTTCAGCGTCATCAAGTGACTGCAATCATCAAGAACATCAAGAACAACCATATCCGCAATAAAACCAGGTGCAATTGCACCAATATCTTTTAGATTAAAATATTCTGCAGTATTTAGCGTTGCCATCTGGATCGCAATGACAGGATCAAGTCCAGCATTTATTGCACGTGTTACCATCTGTTTGATGTGTCCTTCACCGAGAAGATCAAGCGGATTTCTATCATCAGATACAAAGAAGAATCTCCTTGAATTTGCAGGCGTTACAATCTTTATCAACTCATCAAAATTCTTTGCTCCAGTTCCCTCACGGATCATGATGCGCATACCCTTTGCAAGCTTCTCACGCGCCTCCTCCTCTGTTGTGCATTCATGATCAGAATGTGCAAAAATTGAGTATGCAGAAAGCTCTTTTCCAGATAAAAGCGGAGCATGTCCATCAATTATCATATCAGAAAACGCTGAAACTTTTTCAAGAACTTCCTCATCCCCTGCGATGAGTCCCGGGTAATTCATAAGCTCTGCAAGTCCACGCACTCGCTCTTCACCCCTGAACTCGAGAAGGTCAGTAGCTCTGAGTACTGCACCCGACGACTCCATCGCGGTTGCGGGAACACAGGATGGTAGCATCACATAGACATTTAAAAAAATATTTCTGCTCGTATCAAGGATATAGCGAATCCCCTCCTTTCCCATCACATTTGCGATCTCATGTGGGTCGCAGACGATTGATGTTGTTCCAAGCCCAAGTACCGCTCTGGCGTACTCAGGTGGTGTAACCATCGAGCTCTCAATGTGTACATGCCCATCTATGAAACCAGGTACAATGAGATTGCCCTCGAGATCGATAACCTCCTTCGCACTGTAATTTCCAAAACCAACGATACGTCCGTTGTGAACAGCAACATCCCGTTTCTCAATTTTTCCAGCAAATACATCAGCAACCATCCCGCCTGCAAGGAGGGTATCCACTTCAACCTCACCAAGCGAGGCTGCTATGATCGATCTTAACTCTTCTATGGAATCCATTTTCAATCACCCCACACAAGTTCACGTACCTTTAATTCTATATCCTCACTCTCCATGATCGACGACCCAACAAGCACAGCATCTGCACCACAATCGATCATCCTGAGTGCGTCAGCCCTTGTTTTTATCCCACTTGCACTTATAATCGTTTTTTTACCAATATATCCAATTAACTTTTCTGTTCTGGAAATATCAACCGTGAGATCCCAGAGGTTTCGATTATTTATCATTACAATATCGCAGAAGTCTGCAAGTTCAATCTCATCTCTCGATTGCACCTCGACAACAGGTGTGATGCCAAATTCGATAGCAGATGCATAAAGCTCCCTCAACTGTGTTTCTGTAAGAATTCCGACAATCAGAAGCAGCATATCCGCACCAGAAGCAACCGTCTCAGCGACCTGAATGGGATCAATGATAAAGTCTTTTCTCAAAGTCGGAAGCTTTGAACTTGCTGACACAGATCTCAGAAAATCGAATGAACCTTTGAAAAAATATGGCTCAGTCAGAACCGATATCCCGGATGCACCCCCACGTTCCATCGCACCCAGAACTTCAAGAGGATCCTGTATTGGTCTGAGATCTTTTAACGGGCTTGCAGGTTTTATCTCAGAGATTAAAGGGATTTTTCCTGCTTTCTGTGCTTTTCTTATCTCGTTCTCTATACTTTTATGATCTTTTAGCCTTTCAACCCTTAATTTTGTCTTCTCAAGTATATTCTCGATCAGTCCTCTATCTGTTTTCATCGATAAAAAAGAAAAAAGGGGGGTTAAACGTGATTAACAGATCTTCGGTATTCCTACCTCGATCGTGTTCTGGATTCTTGGAACAAAAGCCCGCTCTCTCTTCTCTTTTTCAGGTCCAAGTATCTGTGAACTCTCAACCCCGGTCATGATCGCCATGACCTTAACCATACCTTCACATGCTGGATCGATCCGCGCACCCCAGATTACATTTGCATTTCCATCAAGTTCAAAGGTGAGCGCCTCAACGATCTCGTTTGCTTCTGTAAGCGTGAGATCAGGACCACCTGTTATGTGGACGATCGACCCTGTTGCGCCGCGATAGTCCACTTCAAGCAATGGATGCGTCAACGCATTGCGAACAACCGTATCCACCCTGTCCTGGCTCTGTCTTGCCTCACCAACGAGCATAGAAGCGACACCACCATAGTTCATCACAGCCTTGATATCTGCAAAGTCGAGATTGATCATCGATGGCTGCGTGATCGTCTCGGTGATACCCTTAACAGTCTCTGCGATCAGCTGATCCATAACCGAGAATGCCTTTCGTATGGGTAAGTTCGGAACATACTTGAGAAGGTGGTTGTTATCAAGGACGATCACAGTATCCGCAGACCGTCTGAGCTCCTCAAGCCCTTCCTCTGCTTTTCCCCTACGCGCACGTTCTGCATTGAAAGGTGTTGAGACCATTCCCACAACAATTGCACCCCTCTCTTTAGCTACCTCTGCCACAATCGGTGCAGTTCCAGTACCTGTTCCCCCACCCATGCCAGCAGTGATGAAAACCATGTCCACATCCGCAAGGAGCTCTTCGAGTGTGCCTCTGGCGATCTCAGCAGCTTTCCTCCCAACTTCTGGAAAACCACCTGCGCCAAGCCCACGAGTCAGTGTCTTTCCAACCAGTACCTTTTTGTGGGCACGAATCATATCAAGGTGCTGCTTATCGGTATTTATCGCAATGGCCTCTGCACCATCTATCCCAATATCATAGAGTCGATTTATGGTGTTATTGCCTGCACCACCACACCCGATCACCATGATTCTTGGCGCTCCAAACATCTCAAGTTCCTGGTTACTTATGGTATTCACCTTTGCATCATATTTCGATGCATTTTCTACTACCGAATCAAACGACATCCATCCACCCCACTTACATAATCTATATCCTGTTCGGACTGTACTATTTTGTTCAGGTTCTCAGAGATCTCAGATAGCTGTTTTGTTCGCTCAAGCATCAGATTGGTGAGATTGACCCCAAATCCATGCTTCTTAAGGAACTCTCTTATGGCTTCCCTGACCACCTCGCTGGTGGAAGCATATTCCCCAGTCTCAACCAGTGCGTTGAGTGCTATAATTTGCTTTTCAGGAAGCCTCACCGTTATTCGTTCCATTGAGATCCCCTTTCAGTTGACGATGAGCCGACCACGGCAGCCAACTGTCGTACCCAAACCGACATTGTACGTCAAATGTCTGACAACATGTCTGACTTTATTGTGTTTGTTATAATATATAAAGATTGATGGTAGATGACGCTAACCATATCTGATAAGGAACATTAAAACCCGTTGAAATAGAGAATGAGCGGTAAAAGCAGAACTCCCATCGAATGAATTCTTCTGACACCTGCAAATGCCGGTATCATCCCGATCACAGTTGCTGTAATAAAAAGGATGAGACCAAATATACCAGAAAATATGAGGACAAGCACCGAGAGCAGGAGAAGTATCATAAGCGAGAGATGGGTGTAATTTACCTGCTGGATCAATGCAGGAACGAGTCTGCCCAGCTGTATTGTTGTAACATAAGAGAGGAGTGATACGAGTAGTATTATCAGCAGAAAAAGGTTTATTGTATCAGGTGTCCATAAAGCTGGATCGATTGCGCCTTCGATTGCAACCATTGCACCGCTTCTTGGTCTGTTGATCGTATAGAGTGCGATGATAGCAAAAAGTGCATTTGCGGTGTTAACACCTGAGAGTGACAGGATAAACTCTTCATTCGATCCTCGCCCTGTATCATCCCTTATTGTGAGCCGCGCAAGAAGAGTTGCGATGGCTGATGAGATGCCAGGCAGAAAAGCAACGATCCCACCCGCGAGTGTTCCACTAGTCGTTCCCCTGATGATCTGCCATGCAGGGAGTTTGAAACCGCCCTTTTTCTGTGGTGGAATTGCTGTATGCGTCAGGATACTTATTATCAACATCGAGGCACCGAAAAGACCTGAAAAGAGTGGGAAAAGCACGGATGTGTCGAGAAATCCAATGAGCGGATCGATGAGCACCTCACGTTCAAATGCAAGGATACCAAGAATGCCTGAAAGGATGAAAATTGCAGAAGCGTACGTCCTGTATTTCCATGCGGCAAGCGATCCCTGCCCCTCAATTCTCTCACCCCTCTCTGTCAGTATCATCACAAAGACGATCCAGATCAGGATTATACCCATCTGGTTGTAGATCTGTGTATAAAAATGTTTGAAGAGAAAAAAGAGCGGAAAGAGAAATACGAGTGAAAGAATGATCGAAGCTGCACTTCCAAAGGCTGACAGTCTTATTGCCTCCTCTCCTCTTCCATCAAGCATCAATCTGTGTCCAGGTAAGAGTACTAAAGCTGTATCGGCCTCAGGTGCTCCAAGAAAGACGGAGGGAATTATATCAAGGAAAGTATGGGTTATCGAGTTTGTCAGGATTATGAGAACGATGTATATTGGCTCAATTCCAAACCTCTGAAGTAAAGGGGTTGATGCGGTGAGCAGTAGTGCGAAGTTGTTTGTATGGATTCCAGGTGTCAGCCCAGAGATTACACCGAGGAGATAGCCTGCGAAGATCGACGATATCAGGAGAAAAAACGAAATATCCTGCACGATTACGGTAAGTTGCCTTATATCTCGATACCATGCTCTTCCTTGACCGTGTTTAAAACGAGCATTGTATGGGTCCTTCGAACGTGTGGAACTGCAAGAACGCGCTTCACAAGATCATTGAGCTCTTCCCTTCCCCTGAATTTTGCGATAACCATAGTATCATAGTCCCCAGTAACATCAAAGACTGCGGAGACGTTTGGCTCCGATGCCAGCACCTTTTCAACCTCACCAAGATAGCCACCATCAACTCTGATACCGATCAGGACAGCAAGATCGTATCCAAGCTTTGAGTAATCAATCTCAGGTATGAACCGCTTTATCACACCAATCTCACGCATCTTCTGAACACGATTGTAAACTGTACCTTCTGAAACTCCAAGTCGCTCTGATATTTCTCTGTAGCTCGTTCTTGCATCCTTCTTGAGTTCTCGTATCACCTTAACATCCAGATCGTCAATTTTTTGTGTCATCGATCGATCCCCCTTAAACTATTGAAAACATCACCACTATAAATATTTTTTTGTGGAATCTTTAGTTTTTAATGAAAATTAAGAGGAGTTAGCAATTAAATTTATATAGTCCTTCCATAAATAATGCCCACGTAAAGGAGACTCAAAGATGGGGACGAATGTAGATGACGTCTTTGAAATAATTGAAGCCACTGACGTACGGTTTATCCAGATGTGGTTTACTGATATTCTCGGGCAGCTAAAGAGCTTTGCGATAAACAAGGATGAACTTGAAAGTGCATTTGCAGAGGGTATGGGCTTTGATGGATCATCCATACAGGGGTTTGCAAGGATAGATGAGAGTGACATGATCGCAAAGCCAGATCCTGCAACCTTCCAGTTGATACCATGGAAACCAAAGGATAAAGCAGTTGGACGGATGTTCTGCGATATTCTTCAGCCAGACGGAACCCCTTATGAGGGTGATCCGAGATACGCCCTGAAACGAAATCTTCAGCGGCTGGAGGAGATGGGTTACACAATGTATGTTGGTCCCGAGCTTGAATACTTCTACTTCAAGGATGAACTAACAACAGAGGTACTCGATGAAGGTGGATACTTTGATCTGACAACACTTGATGCCGCATCTGACTGGCGAAGAGATACGATCCTTGCGCTTGAAGAGATGGGGATATATGTTGAGTACAGTCATCATGAGGTTGCACCCTCCCAGCATGAGATCGATCTCAGATATATGGATGCACTCACGATGGCAGACAATGTCATGACCTACAGAATGGTCGTAAAGGAGATCGCACGGATGCACGGGGTTTATGCGACGTTCATGCCAAAACCGATCTTTGGTGTGAACGGATCAGGTATGCATGTACATCAGTCCCTCTTCAAAGGCGATAAGAACGTATTCTTTGATCCAGATGATGAGATGGGTTTATCTGATACATGCAGATACTACATCGCGGGCCTCCTTCATCATGCAAAGGAGATCACGGCTATTACAAACCAGTGGATGAACTCATACAAGCGGCTGGTTCCAGGATATGAAGCACCTGTCTATATCTCATGGGCGCGAAGGAACAGATCAACCCTCGTGAGAGTTCCAATGTACAAACCAGGCAAGGAAAAAGCTACAAGGATTGAGTATAGAAGCCCTGATCCTGCGTGCAATCCATACCTCGCATTCTCAGTGATGCTTGCAGCAGGACTTGAAGGGATCGAAAAGAAGTATGAACTCCCTCCCCAGATGGAACAGGATCTGTATCATATTACCGATGAAGAACGGAAAAAGCTTGAGATTGATTCGCTTCCAGGAAGCCTCATTGAGGCGATAAATATCACAGAGAAGAGTGAGCTTGTAAGAAAGACGCTTGGTGATCACATATTTCACAATTTCATCGTGAGCAAGCATATCGAATGGGATGAATACAGGGTTCAGATTACGCCATTTGAGATAAAGAAGTTGCTTCCAGTACTGTGATAAAGTTATGGGGAATATATTTTTTAATCATCCCTCTTACCTTCATTACACCTCCTTTTAATGATAAAATACATAAACCTTTAATACAAACTTTTATTATGAACCGTTCGCTTCTACTCCTCTCAGTGATAGAAGTATTGAATAGAGGAGGATTTGCAACATCAGAGCGATGTGATGTAAGACCAAGAAGTTTTGATATTGTAGCAAGCAAGGATGATCAGATCCTGCTACTGAAGGTGTTATCAAATATTGATGCTGTGAGCCAGGAAATGGCTGAGGAACTTAAGCGGATCACAAAACACCTCATGGCATCACCACTCATCATCGGAGATCGGATGAAAGGGCGATACCTTGAGAGAGGAGTACTGTACAGGCGCTATGGCATCCCATCGATGAACCTTGCGACACTCTCTGATTATATCTTGAATGGAATCAGGATTTATGTCTATTCGGAGCGTGGTGGGCTGTATGTCAGGATCAATGGTACAGCGATCAGACGTGCACGCCTCCAAAAAGGGCTTTCACTCGGCGATCTTTCAAAGATGATCGGTGTCTCAAGACGAAGTATAAGTCGATATGAGGAAGATCTGATGGAGACAACGGTATCAAAAGCGATTGAGCTTCAGGAAGTGCTTGGAGAGGATGTTCTAACTTCGATCGATCCGTTTTTCACCAGGGTAAATGATACAAGCGAGGAAAACACAGAATTACCGTCTGAAGTGCTGCAACTGATGTCTGAAATTGGTTTTGATGTTCATGTAACGCCACAGGCACCATTTGATGCAATTTCAGAGGATAAAAAGCGTACAAAGATCCTGACAGGGTCAGGTAAGAACGTTTCATCAGTTATAAAGCGTGCAAAAATCATGAGCAGCATCTCACGTGTAACAGGAACGATGTCTGTTGTGATCATAGAGGGGCGATCAAAAGCGAAGAACATTGATAATACAGTGATAATAGAAGATCGAGAGGTCGAAAAGATCGCAGATACATCTGAATTTGTGGAGACGCTTCGAAGAAAGAGCTGTATGTACCAATGACCGGCGTCATCGTCATCAAGGTTGGAGGTTCGCTGATAGATGAGTCTAATGATTTATTGGAGTGTCTGAAAGATATTGTCCTCAAAAAGGATCTCAATATCGTGATTGTGCCAGGCGGGGGAGTATTTGCAGATCAGGTGCGAAGATATACCTCAAATATCTCTGACGATGCCTCTCACCTGATGGCAATCCTTGCAATGGACCAGTATGGGATTTATCTTGGAGATACTGGAGGTATCAGGCTCATTGATCGTTTTGAGGATCTTGGACGATCTAATAATATTTCAATTCTTCTTTTGAGCCAGATTATGCGAGCTCATGATCCATTACCGCATACGTGGGATGTTACCTCTGATACGATTGCTGCATGGGTTGCAAAAGAGCTTGGGGCAAAATTCCTGAAACTGACCGATGTGGATGGCGTATTTCATGATGGCAACCTTCTTCTGGTGGTATCAGCCCGCAAACTCAGAGAACTTGAGTTATCCTGTACAGACAGGGCACTTCCAGACTTCCTGATCAAACATGGCATGGACTGCACAGTTCTCAATGGAAGGTACCCCGAGCGTATACTGGATGCAATCGAGGAAAGAGCATTTAAGGGAACGCTGATAAAAGGAGTAGATAAGGAGCTTGAAGCATGTTTCCAATAACAAGAATGCGAAGGACAAGAGCGTCTCCACTGATAAGAGATATGATTCGAGAGGCAGTTCTAAGTCCCAGAGATCTGATATACCCAATCTTTGTCGATGAGACAATAACCAGAAAGCGTGAGATCGGTTCGATGCCAGGACAGTTCAGGCTGCCACCCGATGGAGTTGTGAATGAAATCGATGAGCTTTGTGATCTCGGGATCCCTGCCGTGCTCCTCTTCGGGATACCAGAAACGAAAGATGCTGCTGGAACCTCTGCGCTTGATGAAGAAGGGGTCATACAACGCACGATTGAGGCGATACGGGATGCGCTTGGTGATAGGCTCGTTATTATAACAGACGTCTGTCTCTGCGAGTACACAACGCATGGACACTGTGGAATAGTTGAGGGTGAAAAGATCCTGAACGATCCGACACTTGAAAAAATCGCAGGGATGGCTCTATCGCATGCAAGGGCGGGTGCTGATATTGTTGCACCCTCAGGTATGATGGATGGTATGGTATCCTCGATCAGGGGTATTCTTGATGAAAATGGGTATCAGGATACACTCATCATGTCCTATGCTGCAAAATATGCATCCAGCTTCTATGCACCATTCAGGGATGCCGCAGACTCTTCCTATACATTTGGTGACCGCTCTTCGTACCAGATGGACCCTGGAAATGCCGATGAGGCGATACGTGAGGTTGAACTTGATATTTTAGAGGGTGCTGACATCGTGATGGTGAAGCCTGCACTATCATACCTTGATCTGGTATATCGTATCAGGAGCACATTTGGAATGCCGACCGCTGTTTACAGTGTAAGTGGTGAGTACTCAATGGTAAAGGCAGCGGCGATGCAGGGCTGGATCGATGAAACGAAGGTTATGTATGAGATGCACCTCTCGATGAAGCGTGCTGGCGCTGATATGATAATCACCTATGCTGCAAAGGATATTGCGCGCTATCTGGAGGAGCTTCGATGAATAAGGTCTGTGAAAATCTCTATATCGTGAAACCAGGCAAGGTGGTATATGATGAAATTTCGGTTATCTACGCCTCATCGACCGTTGTTCTGATCGACGATGATCTGAGAGTGCTTGTTGATACTGCACTTGGCGAGGACTGGGATCAGATAAAAGCAGGGATAGAAGCAGTCGGGTTTGGGGTTGATGCCATCGATTGTATCATAAATACACATCTCCATCCCGATCATACAGGATGCAACGATCGCTTTGAGATACCAAAGTATGCCCATCCAGCAGAGATCAAACGGGGCGAGTTTACAGAAGGAGTTGAACCCTATACGCGCCAGGTAACAGATAAAATCTCCATAATTGAGACCCCGGGACATACATGGGGGCACATATCTGTCGTCTATCGTGGAGAGCGAACCATTGTAATTGCAGGGGATGCGATTCCTACCCGTAACAACTACTACGAGCGTGTTATCCCGAGAATACATGTGGATCCTGATCTTGCGATGGAGAGTTTTCTGAAGATTGAAGAGATCGCTGATGTGATCATACCAGGGCATGATGATCCGATCGAGGTACCACGTTAGATCCCTGTAATATTCTGGAGATAGTTCAATCCCTCCTGCCCGTCCTGCAAACTCCGCGCCTCGATGATTATCTTTCCATCAAATCCCTCAAGCTTGCGCATCACATATTCCCAGTCGATCGTACCGGCGCCTACAGGCAGATGTTCATCTTTTCTCCCATGATTGTCATGGATATGGACGTGGGAGATCTTATCGAGAATTTCTATGAATCCATCGATCGTTCCTGTTGTATTTGAATGTCCCACATCCCATGTTATGCCGAGATTATCCCGCCCAACATTCTCGATGATCCCCAGAACCTCCTCAGGTGTTCTTGCAAGAAGCATCTCGATATCGATCATGTTCTCAAGCCCAACCCTGATTCCATACTCCGCAGCGTGATCAGAGATCTCTGTAAAACCTGCAATCACCTGTTCCCTCACTTTATCGGGGATCTGCATTCCAAGCGGAGAGAGGGCACCAGGATGTACAGTTATAAACTCGATGAACTCGCTCATCAGATCAATACAGTGCTTTATCTGCCTTATCGACTCAGACCAGATTGGATAGTTCACAGATGCGATGTTGAGGTCTGAGAATGGAGCATGCGAGGTGATTTTGAGATTTGTTGTCTCATAGACCTCTTTGATCCCGTCTCTAATCCCTTCAACTCTGTGTTTGCCCTCATCAACCACCTCCCAAACCTCAAAACCCACATCCTCAAGTTTCCACACCCATTCAAACGGGTCACTTGTTACAAGCAGTGATGAAAAACCGATTTCACTCATCTGTGATCATCTCCATAAGTACCTGATAAACTTCCTTTGAAAACGCATCAAGATCCCCCTCATTCTGTATCACAATATCAGAAGCCTCGATTGCATCACGAAGTCCCCACCCCTCTTCTCGCAGGTCCCGTGCTTTAAATGCTGCTTCTGTGAGGCCATCATCCCCCCTTCCACGCTTTTGCATCCTTTCAAACCGCAGTTTAAACGGCGATAGAATCGCTACAAGAAAAAAATCATTTCCAAATTCAGCTCTGAATCTATCAACCTCTGCTATCCCCCTCACACCGTCAACAACTACCACACCCTCTTTTTTCATAATACATGGGATCGAGCGCTTTGCGATCGCGTCCATACCCTCGTTCTTTCTGAGATCCTCGGCAACGGCCCCGATGGAGACATCCTCCTCCTTGAATCCGCGCCTCCGAGCCTCCTTGCGGACGATATCCCCCATCACAACAACCGGGATACCCATCGATGCTGCAACCCGTGATGCTTCAGACTTTCCGGAGGCTGGATAACCAACCCATGCAATGACCTTTCGCTTCATCAAAGTCTCCTCCAGATGAATACAAATCGCTGGATCGCTGTGAAGTGTCCTGTTATGGCAAAGAGTACGAGAATCCATCCAAGAATCGGTAAATCAAAAATCCTGGCAGGATAAACCCAGTTTGCGATGGTTGACCCAAGAAGGAGCATGAGTCGATCCGCCCTCCCGAGTATTCCGCCGTAATACCTGCCGATCCCAACCGCCTGTGCCTGCGTGCCCATGTAACTTGTAAGAAGCACTCCTGTTATCGCAAGAACCCCGATCCATGCGGGCGCATAACCGCCAAAGAGTATCCCGCAGAGTATGAAAATATCTGCATACCGATCAAAGACGTGGTCGAGCAGATCTCCTTTTGCGTTTGCCTGTTCTATCCTTCTTGCAACCGATCCATCAACCACATCAAGGACCGCACTTGTTAGCATCAGAACCGCGGCGATCAGGAGCGAATCTTTGTTGCTTGAAAGATAGAAGAAGACTCCTGATGCGACAGCAAAGGAAAAGGAGATGACAGAGATCATATTCGGAGTGAGCCCAATTCTCACTGAAAGATCTACGAGTGGTTCAATGATGTGCTCACAGATTCCACGATATGCATCAAGCATCAGAGACACCTATCACGCC
The DNA here is from genome assembly GCA_001766815.1 of Candidatus Syntrophoarchaeum caldarius. Classification (NCBI taxonomy): domain Archaea; kingdom Methanobacteriati; phylum Halobacteriota; class Candidatus Syntropharchaeia; order Candidatus Syntropharchaeales; genus Candidatus Syntropharchaeum; species Candidatus Syntropharchaeum caldarium. The sequence continues at coordinate 148,717 of LYOS01000002.1, read as the reverse complement.
AGAAACTGCCATCAGCAATTTGCTGAAGTTCATAACTCCAGTCTACACCTCCCACACGATACGCCTCCACGTTTCCCTCGATGATCTCCTTTATACACGCTGCAACGCTGTTTGCGTCCTGTTCTGTAGTATTGACCTCATACACTGCTTTAAATCCTCCTTCAAGCGCCTCAACAAGGATGAGATCGAGCGCCTCTGCTTCGATATTTTCTCTTATCTTATCTTCATTAAACCCTTTTGCCCTGAGCCGATCGTAGAGTATGGAAGGCATGCACCTGAGAACGATCACCATATCATAATCAATCTGGAGAAGGTGTGCAATATGTCCTTCAATGATCAGATCATGAGAACTGGCAATGAGATTCTGCAAATAAACTTCAAGCGCTTCCATCTCGACCTCAAGCGACCCTCTCTGCTCATCAATCCCGGAATAGAAGCCCTCACTCTTTACAATCTCATTGAGATGGAGAACTGGATAAAAATCACTCATGATAGATGCTACTGTGCTCTTTCCCGTCCCTGGGGTGCCTGTTATCGCAATTATCATGGGATCTTCTCTGTTTTCTCTGTACTCATTTTTCAATTCTACTATTCTTGAGCACTTTTTATCTCAATTCGGGGAACGTACTCAAGCAGGATCTCTGCAAGCCGATCTATCTCCTCTCTTGGTGGTACAGGTGTTGTGTATCCTTCAAACGGTATATCATAGGTGGGATCACTCAAAAACTGGTACAGCATCGCATCATCTGCACCCCTGATATCCTCTCCTATCGCGCGAATCGTATCAATGTTCACATACTCAGGTATAACCCTGATCCAAGCCCTGAACTTCTTCTGTTCCTTTCTCAGAAGATCAAGTGTCTCCCTTAGCTTCTCAACATAAACCGATGCTCGCTCACGGGATAAGCCAGTTAACGCTGCATTTGCATCGATATCATCAAGCGGCGCCTTTATCTCGATCACAAATCGATCCACATAATCGAGAAGCTCTTCAAGCACATCTGGCCTGAATCCATCGGTTTTAAGCGTGATTGTGTGCCCTTCTTCTTTAAGTGATCTTACAAGCTCGATCAGATCTTTCTGGATCGTTGGTTCTGCCCCGCCAAGCGTTATCCGTCCCACTTCTTCGCCAAAGAACGCTCTGATTGAGGAAAGAATCTCCTCCACGCTCAGCTTTTCCTGCTTCTGCTTCTCGGTTATGTGGAAGCAGTACGGACACCTGAGATTACATCCAAAGAACTTGATACGAACACTTTTTCTGCCATCCTTAGATTTAACCTTTTCAATACCTGTTATTCGCATATCGAAACTTTGTTTTGAGCATATATGAAACTACGGTGTGGGATATATCAGGATACTGTATTTTACTAAATTTGAATACAAACACGATAATAAAAGAAAAGGTTCGTTATCAGATGTGATCTGAAAAATTGTTTTATAGTGCTTTTTTACAGCTATAATTGCGTATATGCGATGCATACGACGCAGAATACAACGAGAAGGAGGTTGTGTTGTGACACGTGTGAGGGTATATTCTATGACTACATGCCCTGGTTGTGAGCGTCTGAAACAGGCGCTTGCAGCAGAAGGAATTGAGTACGAAGAGGTTGAGATGATGACAGCAGATGCGATGACAGAACTGCGGATGAACGGGATTTTCGCACTCTCTGCACCCGTGCTTCAGATCGGGGATGACATATTCCTGACCTCATCAGAACTCGTCAAGGAGGATGGGGTTGATATAGATCTCGTAAAGAAGCATTTGAACGGAGGGATCCTGTGAGGCTTATCCAGACGACACTTGATGGCACAAGGATGCCCCAGATGCCCAAGGTCAGGACTTCAGATGGGCACATCCTCTCATGGGACAGGCGTGCAATTGTGAGACAGCTTCTGAAAGAAACCAAGCTCAGCCGTGAATTTTATAACATCCCCCCTATCACGGAAGAACTTGCAAAAGATATCGCAAAGAAGGTTGAGACTCGGATCAGACGGATGAACCTGAAGACGCTGGCAGGTGCACTGATACGGGAGATCACAAATGTCACGCTCCTTGAAGAGGATCACCCGGAATGGCGAAACATCTCAACCCGTGTCGGAACCCCGGTCTTTGATGCACACTTAATCGATGTCGGGACTGGCTTTGAGGCAAAGGAGAATGCCAACCTGCAGGGCAACGCCGAGACTTCACACAAGAAGAAAGCAGACAAGATCTCGAAGGAACAATATCTCCTCCTTCTTCCACCCCATATCGCAGATCTTCATCTGAAAGGCGATATTCATATCCATGACCTTGAGTACTTTGGCACACGGGCGTTCTGTCAGGACTGGGATCTGAGATACTTCTTCTACTATGGGCTGATGCCCGATGGCAACGGCACACGGGCTTCGGTTGCAGGCCCTGCTCAAAAAGCAGAGGTTGCTGTACTTCATGCTGTAAAGGCGCTCGGGAGTGCACAGACAAACTTTGCGGGTGGTCAGGGCTTCTACAATTTTTTAACATTTCTTGCACCGTATCTTGAGGGGCTTGAGTACAAAGAGATCAAACAGCTCATGCAGATGTTCATCTATGAGATGACGCAGATGATGGTCGCACGGGGCGGACAGATCGTATTCTCGTCGGTACAGCTCAGCCCCGGCGTGCCAAGAATCTGGAGAGATAAGCCAGCAGTTTACAGAGGGATGGTGACAGATCGGAGATATGGCGAGTTTGAGCGTGAGGTGAGGCTTGGCTTCAAGGCGCTGATGGAGGTGATGCTCGATGGTGACTATTTTGGAAAGCCGTTCAACTTCCCGAAGCCAGAGATATCGATTGAGCGTGATTTTTTAGAGGAGAGCGATGAGATAAAAGAATACAACAGAACTCACCCCGAGCTTCCAACCTACGAGGAGCTTTATGATCTTGCCTTTGAGCTTGCAGCAAAGTACGGATCGCCATACTTCGATAATCAGCTCCCCGAGTACAGGGGAAGCGGAGAGGGTGTATCCTGTTACCAGTGCTGTGCATACCAGTTTGCATCCAACCCAGAGGACGATGCGGAGTTCGATAACAAGATGTACTTCAGGGGTGGAAAACACTTCTCGATGGGCGGCTGGCAGGTTGTGTCCCTGAACTGTCCAAGGGCTGCATACCGGGCAGATCACGACGATGAGCGGCTTATCACAGAACTCAAAAAGCTGATGGATCATGCTGTTGAGGTATTGAAGATCAAGCGGAGATGGATGGATATAATTATCGAGAACAATCGAATGCCCTTTGCAACACAACGCCCCCGCGATCCGATAACAGGTGAAAAGGGAGATGTTGCGGTCTATTTAGATGATCTTGTCTATATCATCGGTGTTGTTGGGATAAATGAGATGGTTGAGCACCACACAGGGAATCAGATGCATGAATCAAGGGATGCGCTTAAAGTTGCTGTCAGGATGATGACCGAGATGGAACTCTATGCAAGAGAGCTATCAGAGAAGCATAACATGACGATCTCGCTTGCACGGACCCCTGCAGAGACGACCTGCCAGCGGTTTGCGGTTGCAGATATACTCGATGATAAATACAGACCGTGCGCTGAGGCGGTTGTAAAGGGAAACTTAGAAGAAGCCTTGAAGCATATCGATGAGACGCGGGATCTACCGATCTACTACACAAATGGAACACATCTGCCACCTGCTGCTGATGTATCGCTGATTGAACGGATAAAGATCGAGCATATCTTTTTCCCAATCGTTGATGGGGGAAATATTCTTCACATTTTCATGGGCGAGAGTGCGATCGACCCCCATGGCCTGAAAGATCTTGCGCTTAGGATTGCAAAGAACACACAGACCGGATACTTTGCATTCACCCGTGATATGACGCTCTGTCTTGATGGCTACAACATGGCAGGGGGTTTGCGCGATAAATGCCCGAACTGTGGATCAACGAATGTCGAGCACCTATCGAGGGTTACAGGGTATCTCCAGGCTGTAAGTGGGTGGAACGCAGGGAAGAAGCAGGAGTTGAAGGATCGGAGGAGGTATAAGGTGGGGGAGGTTGGGTGAGTGAGGAGAACAGCATTGAGAAGTTAAATGAGGTGCATTAATGGAAAAATGTATGTATTGTGGAAGTAGCAGAACCCTTGAGAATGAGCACATCAGAGCGGCATCAAAAGGAGGTGTTAGAACTATTCCTGCGTGTCGAGCATGTAACAGAAGTAAAGGAGATAAACCACTTATGGAATGGCTTCGCTGGTTAAAGAGAAGCGATCATTATAGGTGGAATAGGATCAAGAACTACAATCGCGGTAAGAGGAACGATATAGCAAAGAAAGTGCAAAAAGTCAGAGACGAATGATAGTATTATTAAGATATAAATCTCTTGGATATTGGAAAAATGTTTGCTGTGTAAAAAAAATGAGTGAAGAAACTAATAAAATCCTCGAATACCACGTACCACAGTTGGGGAAGATCTCTGCTCGACTTTATCCTCTCGCTACAGAAACTTATAATCTTCTTGATAATTATGACCATATTGATCGCATGAGGGAAATCGATCAATTAGGGGTAATTAGGAGTGTATATGAAGGCGCACACCACTCGCGTTGGGAATACGTGATGCTCCAATTGGAGCTGATCTATAAATTAAGGAGTGAAAAGAGCGTAAAGGGGCTTTTTGGTTTAAATTCAAATATTAATATTTTAGGCAAAGAAATTTCTGGTGCAGAAATTTTGCAGATATGGATACTTTTATTTAACGCGGGACATTTACCAGGTACATTTGCAACTGAAAGAGCACTCTTGAGATATTGTCAAAAGCACAGTGATTTGAGAGCGATTATCACAAAAGGATTGCCAGCGAGAAAACAAAGAGAATATTTCAAAGAAATCCTCGAAAACGAAGATATATACAATTTTCACAAAATTCTCATTTACTTTCATCTTGGGCGATACCGCAGGTATAGTTCAAAAATCCCTAATTTTGTTGATTTTCTACAAGAAGTGCTAAATTTTTATATTATAGATTCAGAAGAACACGAAGAAAAACAAAGAAATCTTAAAAATCTTTTTCATAGAATAAGGCAGGTTTCTTATCTTTTTTTAGATTCCCAGTATGGTCCTGTTCCAATTGATTTTAACCTCTCGACGATATTCCTAAATTTTCCAGACCACATTGTACCCCTATTTAAGGAATATGATACCCCAATCATCAGAACACTTGATTCTTTAGAGGATCTTCTTTCGATTAATATGTACCATTCCGATAAGTCCATGAGGGAGTTAGGGTTTCATACAAAACGAATCGAACAATTGATTGGTAAGGAGAAAAAAGATAAGGAGCTTACCAAAATAACAGGACTTCAGAGATACTTAATGAAAGATTATAATGACTTTCAACCTCAATCTAAGGATTGGAAGAAGGCTTTTAATATCCATGTTTTGTTTGAAATACTTCCGTTTCCCCTCCTCACTAATGCATTCAAGAAAAATTTATCGTATGAAATCGAAGAAAAATGGAATAAAAAATATGGCACAACCTCTTGTCAGTTGGCATTACAAGCAGCGCCCACCTCGAAACATATAGCAATTACATTATCCTTTTATCCGCAATCTCAAATACAGAAAAATGTAGAAATACTCGGATATTTTTTGAAAGATTTGATTAATTTAAATGATAAAATAAAAAATGAAGTTCATGATGTGCCCGAAACCGAGGTTTTTATTGATTACGTGTTTCAAAAACCATATCAAGAATTATTGCTTTCCATCCTTGGATATATCACCGAGGAAGAACTATCTTTTGAGCTTAAAGATGAAAATCTGTTTGCGATATTTATGTTGGCAGTTAAAGGCTCAAAAAATGCTGCAAAGATAATTAAAAAGATATGTAAAGATTTAAATTCTTTCAATTCGAGATCCCACGAGCTTAAAACACTACAAGACTCCCTTGGCAATCTAAGTCATCGTTCAGAATTGTTACTATCTTTATCATCGATATTGGTGTACGATGACAAACGAAATCATTTGACCGATATTGATGGGTTTGGTTTAGGGTTTAAAAATGGGAGTCTAGGCGTTCTACTGGTGGAAGCTAAAGATCAAAGACAAAGAGCGCACAGTGATTCTGAAAGGCAATTAAAAGAAACGTTGAAAAAATTAAATTTTAAGACAAGTGAAAGTCCTGACATAGTACAAGTGGAGAAGGGTGCATATTGTTACTTAACCATCGATGGAAGTTCAAGGGAGGGAGACGATGAATCACAGTAATATTCTCTCGCGTGCATTTTCCATATCAACACCATTCATATCCTCAACTGGAGGCTAAATAAATGCCCGATAAACCAATCCCCCCAGGAAAAGTAAAGTGTTTCATCACAGGAAAGCTCAGAAAGGATACACCCGAGGAAAGGGTGAGACAGGATGTAGCGAGAAGCTTGATCGAAGAGTATGGCTATGAGAAACGGGATATCGACGTGGAGTTTCCTATCAAGATGGGAACGGCGAAAAAGCGAGCAGATATTGCGATCTTTTCTGAAGACGAGGAGCACACACAGGAAAACATTTACATGAACGTCGAGGTGAAGAGCGAAGACGTTAAGCCATCAGATAAAAAGGAAGGCATTGAACAGCTTGAAAGCTATGTTGCAGCCTCTCCTAACTGTGAATTTGCGCTCTGGGTAGGTAATGAAAGGTTAGCGTTTAAAGTAGTGGAGGAGAAGGGGAGAAGAACCGTTACGCAGATCCCGGGTCTTCATGATGAGCGAGTCTGCATCCTGGATATGTACAGGGTGCCATAGCAGAACGTGCACCTGCTCCACGGGCAGTTCCTCGTCGCTCTTATGAGAAGAGAGAAACTACCCCCCTCACCTGGTGGTCTTATAGGTCCGATCTCAAATTCCTTCATACCCATGAAAGATAAACATCCTTCAGGTATTCAAAACTTTCCTTCTCCGTGTATTCCAGAATTGACCCCTCCAAAAACCAGAAGCAAACCATCTTTAAAGCCCATTTTCCTCTGCTGATGCATCATAGCTTCAGGTCTTATCATACTCTCTCCCCATGGAAACGTCCTACAGACCTTGAGCCATTTCACCCTCTCAAAAATCAGAATCGTTTGTCAAAAGGTAATACTCTTTCCCGGGGTTCTCACTTGAAATAGGCATCTATGGGAAAGTTTGGCGGAGGTATGGTTATTTAATATGTACCTATAATATGGAAAATAGAAAGGAAGTGTGAACTATGAAAAAACAAAAACTATACGAAAATGGGCTGGAGAATTATCCAAAGCCAACAGTTGTTTTAACAAATGTTTTGCTATTGCTCTGGTTTGGATTTGCAGCTTACGGAATGTCTGCATTGAGATTTGTGGGGTTACCGATAATTTCCATTATTTATCTGTTATTTGCGTTCTTAATGCTCGGATTCGTTTTAAGGAAGCATCTCTGCACACACTGTTATTACTACGGCAAGTTCTGTGGCACGGGCTGGGGTAAATTGAGTTCATGTTTATTCAAAGAGAAATCGGGTAATTATGAACTTGGAATGAAAATGGCGGGTTTAACCTGGGGATTGTTGACGATCGTTCCAATCATCGCCATTCCACTTGCGATTTATCTACACAGGGAATTTTTAATCCCCGGTGGAATAAGTCTGACTGGTTTCATGGTGATAATGGCAGCAAATCAGCTCGGGAGAAAAAAAGGGATGCGCGCAGTGTAAGATGAGGTACATCTGTAAGGCAAGTGCGGCCAGGTGATGAAGTGTGGAAACAAAACTTAAAAAGATAGCGAAAGCTCTATCACAAAACTCATTTCTTCCCTGGCTGGTGTTGAATCTTTTGAAATGAGTTTGATAGAGAACAGAAGCACTTATTTAGCCATAGACAAAAACTATGGTTGATATATGGGATGGGTAATCTGGATTACGGGCCTGCCTGGGTCGGGTAAGACAACAATCTCACTGAAAGTTCAGGAAAGCTTTGAGGCGGATGGGATATCAGTCACACGACTTGAACTTGATGAGATTCGCAGATACGTGACACCAGAGCCAACCTACTCAGAGGAGGAACGGGAGATCGTTTACAGGAGTCTTGGTTACATGGCAAAACTCCTCTATGATCATGGAATAAATGTTATAATAGATGCAACAGCCAACAGGAGGTCATATCGAGATTTTGCAAGAGGCTTGATCCCGAACTTTATTGAAGTTTACATAGAAACCCCGATTGATCGCTGTATAAAACAGGAGGCAGAGCGTGATGCGAAATATTCACCAAAAGGGATCTATGACAAATCGAAGTTACCTGGTGCAAATGTTCCTGGTATTAATGTAAAGTATGAAGCTCCAGAGAATCCTGAGGTTGTGATAAACACAGTCGAGATCACACCAGAGAAGGCAGGAGAGATCATCAGGGATTGGGTAAAGAAAAGATTTGATATTGAAATTACTCCGGAGAATCGGGAAAGAGAAGGAGAGCCGTGAACTATGAGACAGAGATCAGGTGGTGAACAGTACTACGAACCTTTTCGCTACTACGTTCGGAATAAAAACTATACGCTGTACTTAATCGGGATCTGTGTTATTGTTTTCTTTCTGCAGACACTCATCCATCCTTTCACATATTACTTTGTCTTGAGTGGTTCAAACCTCTATGCACGTCCATGGACACTTGTAACCCACATTTTTCTACATGGGAATATGGGACACCTATTCTTCAATATGCTCTTTCTCTTCTTCTTTGGGCCTGTGCTTGAGCGGCGGGTTGGAAGCGATAAGTTCTTATTCATATTTCTATTCTGTGGACTTTTAGGTGGGCTCGGGCACGTGCTGACCTCTCCAGATTCGGCTGTTCTCGGTGCCAGTGGGGCGCTATACGGGGTTCTGGGTACGCTTGTAATCCTTGAGCCTGATATGTTGATATTCGTCTACTTCCTCCCGATGAAGATCACACACGCGGTTGTCCTTCTTGCAGCGTTTGATATACTGATGAGTGGCTCGGGTGATATGATTGCACATACAGCACACCTGAGCGGACTTTTAGGTGGGCTCCTGATCGGGCGATACCTGAAACAGGGTAGCGTTAAAAAACGAAGCTTTTAAATACCAAGATGTAATAGGCATCTCTGTAGGATGGACGGATCGTAAGCACACCTCCTACTTAGCATGGTTTGTTTCACCTCCTACGAAATATTAACCAACTAATTTTCTTGCGATCCATCTGAGTTCCATCCTATCCCCTACCTCTTCTGTTTCACCGCGATGAGCACAACCTCGTCATTATCCTCATCCTCATATTTAACTGTGAAACCTGCCAATCCGAGTGCTTCTTTTCTTTTAAGACCTCCCTGTTCCCAGTACTCGTGTACAACCAGCTTACACCCCTCTTTCAATACTCTTTTTGCTTCATCTGATGCCAGATTAATATCTGCTGGCTCACCAAGTATCGAGATCCAGTCAAAGGCATAATAAGCGATTATGAGATTGAAAGACTCTTCTTTGAAGGGTAAAAATCTTGCATCTGCAATGATTGGACTGACGCATGTTCTGTTCTCACTTTCAGAATTATCAAGCCTTTTTTTGTAATCTTTCACAACATACGGGTTATTCTCGACCGCCACCACGATGTAGCCATCCCGAGCAAGTTCGAGTGCAGGCTCTATATTCTCTCCGCATCCGATATCAAGTGCAAACATTTCGGTTCCACCTATTTGATTTAAATCTTAAGAGTATCTATAAGAATAAAAAGAGGAAGTGTATTATTAATTGAGCCAAACTGAATGGTACCACCTGAGGGTGGAAGAGGTTTTTGAAGCTCTGGGATCGAGCAGTAACGGTCTTACCAGAAGTGAGGTGGAATCACGTCTCAAAAAATATGGATATAACGAACTGAAGTTCAGGGGAGTTAGCCCGCTCGTTAGATTTCTGCGGCAGTTCCACAACGCATTAATATATGTTTTACTTCTCGCTGCACTTGTTACCGGGTTTCTGGGTCACTGGATAGATACAGCGGTTATCATCGGGGTTGTCATTGCAAATACGATCATAGGATTTCTCCAGGAGGGAAAGGCGGAATCTTCTATAGAGGCGCTGAAAAATATGATGGTGCCAGAGTGTACCGTGCTGAGAGATGGCAAAAGGTGTACGATACAGGCACGTGAACTGGTTCCAGGCGATGTGGTTCTGCTTGAAGGTGGTGACAGAGTGCCAGCAGATCTGCGTCTATTCTATGCAAAAAACATTGCTGCTGACGAAGCTGCGCTTACAGGTGAATCGGTCCAGGTGGAGAAGAATGTTGAACCCATACCTGTGTCTGATCTGACCCCGGCGGATCAACGCTGCATGGTATTCAGTGGCACGTTCATCACACGAGGCTATGGGCGAGGAATCGTTGTAGCCACAGGAGAAAAGACAGAGCTTGGTAAAATCGCTGAGATCATGAAAGAGACCCACGAGATCACCACACCACTGATGAGAAAGATAAATGAGTTCACCAGAGCCATTATCGTCATTATTCTGATGATTGCTGCCATCAATTTTATTGTGGGAGTGGTATTTGGATTCTCCTTCGTGTATTCTTTCATGGCTTCGGTCTCGCTGGCGGTGGCGGCGATACCAGAGGGGTTGCCTGCTATATTGACGATAACACTGGCATTTGGCGTAACAGCCATGGCGCACAAAAACGCACTTATAAAGAAACTGCCGGCGGCAGAAGCACTGGGGTGTACCACAGTTATATGCTCAGATAAAACAGGCACGCTCACACGGAATCAGATGACCGTTGTGAGGGTGTATTGCGGAAGAAAAGATTACCATGTGAGCGGGGTTGGGTATGAACCCGTAGGTGAGTTTATTCTTGAAGGTAAGAAGATCGATCCCGCCACGGAGGAAAAAGAGCTGATTGAGACGCTGAAAGCAGGTTATCTCTGCAACAACGCAACCCTATTGAAGGATGAGACAGGGTATATCGTCAACGGAGACCCCACTGAAGGTGCTTTACTGGTCGCTGCACGCAAGGCAGGTCTTGACGAAACCCTTCCAGAACTCGACAGGATCCCATTCGAGTCTGAAAAACAGTACATGGCAACCCTCCACCAGGGTGAGGAAGAAAATATCATCTACGTGAAGGGCTCGCCCGAACGGATTTTAAGGATGTGTCAGAACCAGTTGATCGGTGGTAGAACTGAATCTCTCAGCAGTGAAACTGTACTGGCGAAGGCACACGAACTTGCAGGAGATGCATTGAGGGTGCTTGGTTTTGCCTGTAAGACTGTATCCAGGGAGATCAGAACAATCAGGAACGATGATCTGGAAGGACTGACCTTCCTCGGACTTCAGGGGATGATAGATCCACCAAGAGAAGAGGCGATAGAGGCGGTCGCCAGATGCAAGCAAGCAGGTATACGGGTGGTGATGATGACAGGCGACCATGTCCAGACAGCAAAAGCCATCGCAAGAGAGATAGGGATCGGGACGGATACTGAGAGGGTCCTGACAGGAGAAGAGCTATCTGGGATGAGTGATGATGAGCTATATGAAATTGTAGAGGAGATCTCTGTTTATGCAAGGGTTGCACCTGAGCACAAGTTCAGAATAACAACACAGTTGCAGAAAAAGGGGCATATCGTAGCGGTCACCGGCGATGGCGTGAACGATGCTCCTGCCCTGAAGGCAGCCGATATCGGTATAGCCATGGGAATAACAGGAACCGAGGTAAGCAAGGAAGCCGCTGATATGGTTCTGGCTGATGATAACTTCGCGAGCATCGTGGCGGCGGTGGAGGAGGGTAGGTATATCTTTGAGAATATCCGCAAGATCATCCTGTATACACTTCCCACAAACGGGGGGCAGGCTTTATTGATAATGGGGGCCATAGCGATGTTACCGTTCATACCACTTTTTGCACTCCGCCTCCCGCTTGAGCCGATACACATCCTCTGGATAAATCTGGCTGACGCGGTATTCCTTGCTCTGCCTTTGATCAGGGAGCCCACTGAGAAAGGATTACTCGAAAGACCGCCACGCGATCCTGATGAGAAGATAGCAGATCGCCTCTTTTTCAGGAAGGTCGGGCTGGTCTCGCTGGTCATGGCATCTGCAGGGTTCATGGTATATTACCACTATGGATCGCCCGCACTCTCTGATTCGATGGATGAGCTCCTGCTGAGTCAGGCGCAGACAGCAGCGTTTGCGACTGTAACAATGGTACACATCTTTTATCTCTTTACTGCCAGATCGATAACGGAGTCTGTATTTACTTTCAGTCCGCTATCAAACAGGTGGGTGCCAATAGGTGTTGCGGTAACGCTCATCACACTGCTTATGATAATCTATATCCCCGTTCTCCAGACCATATTCAGGACAGCAGCCTTCCCTGCAGCGTGGTGGATACCCATAATTCTGCTCGCACTCTCTGGACTCTTCGTGATTGAGATAGAGAAGTTCCTCATGAAGCGATTTTTCAAACATCCTGAACATACCGCTCAATGAGTCCTTTCAAAAAGAATAGTGGTATAAGTCCTGTAACGATCGAGACCACGACGGCGAGCGATAGCGTCTCCTTTGCAACGATTCCAGCAGGATCGCCCGCCATCCCAAGATTAACTCCGATTGCAGCGATGATCAGTCCCATCTCCATCCTTGGAATCATTCCGATAGCGATTATCGTCGATTCGAGTTTTGATGACTTCATAAGCAGTGCAGGGATTCCACAGCCAATGAGCTTCCCGACTATCGCAACGATGAGCGCTGCAATTATCACCCCTCCTGCACTTGTAAATGATGAAAAATCGATCCAGGCGCCTGTGAATACAAAGAAGAGCGGTATGAAGAAGCCGTAGCCGAGCACCTTCACATCTTCACTGATTAATTTTTTATACGGCGTCTCCCCAACGATCAGTCCTGCGACAAAGGCCCCGGTAATCGCTGCAATCTGCATCTCTTCTGCGAGCACCCCGAATATAAAGCCGAGTGAGAGTGATAGTGCAAGAAACGCCTTTGCAGAGATCATGCGGTTCTCAATCTCTGCAACCTTGCCGATGACCTTGAGACCGAGGTATAACGTGATAATGAAGAATATGATAATCTTAACCGCAAGAACGAGTAGACTATTGAGTTCAACTGCACCGACCACTGCAATACCAGATATGATCGCAAGTATGATGATGCCGAGCACATCATCGATCACTGCCGCGCCAAGTATGCTCGTTCCAGCCCGGGTGTTGAGACCTCCAACATCCATCAAAATACGGGCTGTAACTCCAACACTCGTTGCTGTTAAGGTTGCGCCGACCAGCAGCGCCTCCATGTACCCATATCCGAAGAGGATCATCACAGCATATCCACCAATGAACGGTATTGTTATGCCACCGAATGCAACAGCTGATGAGAGTTTTCCACTTTTTTTAAGCTCCGCAAACTCAACTTCTGTTCCCGAGAGAAACAGGAGAATCATCACACCAACATCTGCAAATGCCTTGAACGGCTCAGAAAGCAGGTCTATCCCGAGATATCCACCAAGCACCTCTCCCCCGAGAATGACACCTGCAAGTATCTCACCGATCACTGCAGGCTGTCCCATGCGCTCAAATACCTCGCCAAATAGCTTGGCAAGGAGTAGAGCAAGCCCGAGTTCAAGAAGAAGTGTAACCTCTGCCATTCAATCCTCCGGCAGATGTGCCCTTATCAACCTGATCAATCTGCAGACCGTGAACTCGCCCACGAGTCGGTCATCATCAACGATCGCGAGATGCCTGACATTGTTGCGGATCATGAGTTCAATGCCCTTTTCGATTTCGGTGGATCTGGTGGCGGTGATAGGGTTTGATACCATCAGATCCCGTGCTTCATGGACGGTGTGGTAACGGATCGATTTGAGGCCAAGAAGATCCCATCCAATTTCCTGGCCGGTTCCAGGCTTTCGCATCGCTCGCAGAAAGTCAAACTCGGTGATTATACCAAGAAGTCTCATGCTCGAATGATCCTCAATGACCCAGACATGATCACTCTGTATCTTTAGCATTGTGTCGACAAGTTCGTGGAGCGTAAGGCTTTCGTCGATGACGGGTGGGTTATCATTCATCACCTCACCAAGTGGGATCTTAATCACATCTTCTAAATGAATTTAGGACACCTCCTTGCCCCTTCTTTCAACCCTAAATGCATTGATGACGCCGTGACATAGACATGCGGTTGCAACACCACAGTTGCCCTCATCAAAATGTTCAAACTGATCTCGCATTCTTATCAGATCTTCACCCATTACACCCCCAACCCCTCTACCGAGTTGATAGCTTGGGAGCACAACCGCAAGATCGAGAACGCCCATAACATCAGCAAGTATCTCATACATGGGCCTGCCACGCGCTTTTCCAGTGACTGTGCAGAGCTTACCTGGATAACAATCATCAGGGCAGACCATCCCGAACGGCATATAGCTTGCTGTTGCAATTCCATACTCTTCAAAGACACCGTAATCGATCTCCTCTGTAACTTTAGTGAATTGCTCCTCCAGGCAGGATATATCATGGAATACCCTGTGCCCTTTCTGGAGTAGTTTCTCGGCATATATCCCCGCAAAATGTTTTGTTATCGCAGTTACAACGATGAAAGGGGTTCTATCTTTGATGGATTGCTCAAAGAAACTGAGTGCATCCCTACAGACGAAATTGACAGCCCGAGACGCTGTAAGCCTGGATGCTTCACAATTAGGATCTCGATCAACAACGGTAACCTCTGCCCCGGCATCCACAAGGTATCGCGCCGCAATCGTACCAAACTTGCCTCCACCAAGCACAAGCGCATACCTGTCGCGGAGGTCCTCACGGGTGATTCTAAGCATCCCCACTCTCTCCAAGTTTGAATTCATCATGTATTGCCTGTACCGCACGCTCAATATCCGAGTCCTTGATAACCATCGAGATGTTATACTCGGATGAGCCCTGACTGATCATGATCACATTGATTTTATTTGATCCAAGTGCTGAAAATATGCGTCCTGCAACCCCTGGTGTTCCAGCCATACCTGCACCAACGATGGCAACCGCTGCAACATCATCACGTAAGGTTATCTCCTTTTTAATATTGGGAAAACAGGATTTAAGCGCTGATTTTGCTTTTTTTAAATCGCTCTCTCTCACGAGGATCGAGATTGCACGTTCGGATGAGCCCTGACTGATCATCATGATATTAACATTCTTTCGTGCCAGTGCTCCAAAGACCTCTGCTGCAACCCCTGGTGTTCCAACCATCCCAAATCCGCTTATATTTATGAGTGCACAGTCACGGATAACGGTTATCGCCTTCACCACATCATCAATCTTTTCTGGTTCTTCGATGACGAGCGTTCCTGAATCCTCAGGTTTGAAAGTATTTTTAACTCTTAAAGGTATCTTTTTTCGGATTACAGGCTCCATTGACATTGAATGAAGCACCTCTGCCCCGAAGTAGGAAAGTTCCATTGCTTCTATATATGCGAGGACGGGGATCTTTTTAGCATTGGGCACCAGCTTTGGATCTGCGCTCATAATCCCCTCTGTATCCTTCCATAACCAGATCTCATCTGCATCGATGGAAGAGCCGATTATAGTGGCGCTGTAGTCAGATCCACCCCTGCCAAGCGTTGTGATTACGTTTTTTTCGGTTTCACCGATGAAGCCTGTGACAACAGGTATGCAGTGAGCAAGAGCAGGTATGAGAAACTCTCTGATCTTATCCTCAGCATACTCAAGCGGTGTTGCATTCTGGAAATTCTCATCTGTTATAAGCCCAATCTCACCGCCGGTAAAGGCGATTGCCTCATATCCAAGCGTTGTGATCGCACCTGCAACGATCGGCGCTGCAAGCCGTTCCCCAAAGGAGGTGATATAATCAAGCGTCCTTGGAGTGAGTTCACCAAGATGCGAGATTCCGATGAGTGCTTTTTCAAGTTCGTCCAGCCTGAGTGCGATCACCTCTTCAACTCGTTCGATAATATCGGGATCATTTATCGCATCCATTGCCGCCTGTGTGTGCTGATCTCGCAATTTAATCAGTGCCTCAAGTATCTTGAGTTCGTCCCCAACCACGGAGAGCTTATTTGCAACACTGATTAACTTATCTGTCACACCACCAAGTGCTGATGTCACAACAACGATTTCATCCCCAAGTGAACGCTGTTGTGAAACAATCTCGGCAACATGGTGTATACGCCTGCCATCTGCAACCGAAGAACCGCCGAACTTCATCACGAGTCTCATAGAACCACTAAACTCTCTCCCACAATGATATAAAAAGCGAACGCTTCTACCACTGGATGGGATGATAAGATTAATAAGGAGTTGAGTGAAAAATAGGATCATGGCAAAGAAGAAAGATTCCTCCGGCGGGCTCATGTCCTCTGCAGGGCTTATGCGTTACTTTGACACAGAGGAGACTTCGATCACGATATCACCAAAGACGGTTATGATATTCTCGATCTTCATAGGAATCTTTGTGATCGCCCTGCATATATACTTCAAGAGTGGGACCGCCTGAGCGTCTGGTGCTTTTACTGGCGGCAATAGTCTAGCGGTAGGACAGGGGCTTCCCAAGCCTCTAACCCGGGTTCAAATCCCGGTTGCCGCATGACCGATGAAAAACTTAAATTCTTCTGGAAGTAGGTAGGGGTATGAGCAAAAAAGTCCTTGTCGCAGAACCGATATCAGAACGTGGACTTCAGATACTTGAGAAGGAGCTTGAGGTGGATGTACTTTTAAAACTCAAGCCAGAGGAGCTTATCGAACGAATCGGTGATTACGATGCGCTGATTGTCAGGAGTGAGACAAAGGTTACAAAAGATGTGATCGATGCGGCATCAAACCTCAAGATTATCGGGAGGGCTGGTGTTGGGGTTGATAATATCGATCTCGAGGAGGCGACAAGGAAAGGCATTGTTGTTGTCAACGCGCCTGGTGGAAATACGATCTCAGCCGCAGAGCATACACTTGCACTCCTTTTCGCACTAACCCGAAGGATCCCTGATGCAAATCATGCTCTGAAAGTTGAGCGAAAGTGGGAACGATCGAAATATCTTGGGGTTGAGATCACAGGAAAAACGCTTGGTCTTCTTGGTCTCGGAAGGATTGGGACAGAGGTTGCAAAACGTGCACGTGGACTCGGTATGACCGTAATTGCGTACGATCCATTCATCTCGAAGGAACGGGCAGATGAACTTGGTGTTGTGATCGCACCGTTTGAAGAGGTGATTAAAACTGCAGATTATATCTCAGTTCACACGCCACTCACAAAGGATACGCGCCACATGATTGATCGTGATGCGATCTCGAAGATGAAGGATGGTGTACGGATTATAAACTGTGCAAGAGGTGGAATCATCGATGAAGATGCACTCTATGAGGGGATAACTTCTGGGAAGGTTGCAGGTGCTGCACTCGATGTTTTTGAGACTGAGCCACCCTTTGACTCAAAACTGCTTGAGCTTGATAACGTTATCGTAACCCCACATCTCGGGGCGTCAACCACTGAGGCACAGGTCAATGTCGCTGTCACGGTGGCAGAGGAGGTCGCAAACTATCTCATCAGAGGGCATGTCAGAAATGCTGTCAATATGGCACCGATAAGTGCTGATGCACTCCCGATGCTCACGCCATACATCAAACTCAGTGAAATGCTCGGCAAACTCACGATCCAGCTTACCTCTGGAAGGATTAAGTTGATCAAGATCACATATGGTGGTGAGATCGCACAGAAGGAAACTGGGAGCGAAATTGTGACAATTGCAGCCCTGAAAGGTGTTCTTGATCATATATCAAGCAACGTGAACTTTGTTAATGCACCGCATATCGCAAAAGAGCGTGGTATAAGTGTTCTTGAGACAAAGACAGAGAGTATTGAGAACTTTACGAGTATGATCACGTTACAGCTTGAGACCGAGAGTGAGACAACCACGGTATCAGGAACAATATTTGGTAAGGATGAGACCAGGATCGTGAGAATCAATGATTACTGGATAGATGCTCCGTTCTCTCCCTACATGCTCATCTCGCGCCATATAAACAAACCAGGTGTGATCGGGCCTGTGGGGATGATTCTCGGTAATGGTAAAATCAACATTGGAGGAATGTATGTTGGTGGTGGAGTGGTTGGGGAAGCGTCATTGATGGTTCTCAACATCGACTCACCTGTACCGAATGATATCCTCGAGGAGGTCAAAAAGGTGGATGGAATCATCGATGCAGTCATCGTCCAGTTATGAAACACCGGCGATAAGGGGAGAGAACCTTACAAAGACTTTTCTACTCGGAGAGGTTCGTGTCGAAGTCCTCAAAGGTATCACGATCGAGATCGAGCGCGGCGAGTTTGTCGCATTGATGGGTGCATCAGGATCTGGCAAATCCACACTCCTGAATCTACTGGGTTGTCTCGATCGACCAACATCAGGGAGGGTATTTATCGATGGAGTGGACACAGCAAAACTCAACGAGAATGAACTTGCTGCAATCAGGCGAGATAAGATCGGGTTCATATTTCAGCAGTTCAACCTGATCAAGACGCTGAACGCACTGGAGAATGTCGCGCTTCCCATGGTCTTCAAGGGTACTAATCGAGCAGAGGGGCTTTTGCGTGCTGAAAAACTCCTCACACAGGTTGGCCTTGCGGATCGGATTCACCACAAACCTTCAACGATGAGCGGGGGAGAACAGCAGCGGGTTGCAATTGCACGGGCACTCGCAAATGAGCCTGAGATAATCTTTGCAGATGAGCCAACAGGAAACCTCGACACCACTGCAGGAAATAGTGTGATGGAGATACTCAAACAATTAAATAAAGAGGGCAAGACAATCGTTATTGTAACACATGATCCAGAGATCGGGGAAAGTGCCCGGCGAATGCTTCGTATGCGAGACGGTCTCTTAATCGATTCTGGATAAAATAGAGGATGTTCTGATATGAAAGAAGATGTGAGAGCAGATGTGTATTGTGCTAAATGCGGCAGGAAGATCACCGACGTATATGAATTCGAAAATTTGAAGCTCTGTGAGGACTGTTGTATGGATGAACTTGCCTGCAAGCAGCCAAAACAGTGTAAGATGCGAAGTTGAAAGGATCACTTCTTCCATCGCTCATAGAGAATATTAACCAGCACAACAAATACTGCACCGGCAAAGAAGTACAGCCCGATATGATTCTCGTAACTCCAGATGTCAGTGGTAACCTTCTCAATCGCCACTGGCACAGCATCCAATGTTCGCTCCTCTGATACCGCCTGTGTGCTTTTCAGGGCTCCATTTGCTCCACCGCCCCATGTTATGAACTCAAGTACCACAGATACAAGCCCTGCAAAGAGCAATACTCCGATATATCTCTTCACAGCCCCAAGTATATCTTCTTTCCCGATGCGCTCAGGCACAATTATTAGAAGTCGCCTTCTCGGACCATAGATCTTGATCGTCCTACCTTTCTTACTCCATCTTTGCGCCTTGACATCGATCAGTCCTGCCTCAGTCAGCTTCTCGATATTGTACTGGACGGTTGTAAGTGGTATATCAAGCCTTTCTGAGATCTCTGTGCTCGATAAAGGCTCATCTGCAAGAAGATCAAGAATATCCCGTGCTGTATCATTCGCGATGACCTGTGAGATCTTCTTCGACTCTGCATCATCGAGTGAAAGCACAAGAAGTTTTTCTGTATCATTCAACCCGTCCACCACCTGAGATACTTAAATATCTATGATAGATCTAATATATCTTGCCTAAGATTCGAATAATTCCGAAGTCATCTGGGATGTGTGAAGATGGGCGTTGAAACCCGGCTCCTTGATCAGATAGATTGTGACCTCCAGTATCTAACAATCGGCGATGAGAATATAATGCTCACAATCACCTACGGCAAGATTGTAGTGTGGTTTGGTAGGCGGGCAGATAGGAATGAGATAAGGGGTCTGTTCGCTGATATCGCATCCATCGATCCCAAAGTTACATGTGAGGTGGACGTTCTCGCCCATTTTTCCGATATTGAACGGATTGAAGGTAAGGGACTTGTGCTGCTTTCATATCGAAGAAAAAGGGATAAATACAGGGCAACATTTTCTGCACCGCTTGCAAAGTCGAGCGTTCTTGATTATCTCGTTGAAACGATCGATGACCAGCTCAAAATGCATGATACAGAAAAGACAATTCTCTGGGAGGCTGATGATGGTAAGATACAGCTCCTTGTTGAGAAGATTGCAGCGCGAAAGATTGCAAAGAATATAAATATCAGTAAAAAGGAAAGATAGAGCTATGCCAGATCTCAAAAATAATGGTAAGAACGGCGGCTTAAAACGAGTAAATGGAATTACCTGTGCAAGTTTTAAGAGCTGTATTAAGTTGATAGAGGAGGAAATAAGAGAAACGATTGATGCAATCGATGAAAAAGCAGTCAGAGCGATGATTGATGCTATTATGGAAGCAAACAGGATCTTTTTGATGGGTGCAGGGCGATCTGGACTTGTTGCAAAGGCATTTGCGATGCGGTTGATGCATCTTGGATTTGTCGTCTATGTCGTTGGCGAGACCACGACACCTGCAGTTGAAGAAGGAGATCTTGTGATCGCAATAACAGGATCTGGCGAGACGCTCAACATCGCAAACATGGCAAAAATTGCAAAATCGAGAGGGGTTGCCATCGCCTCGGTTACGAGCAACTCATCATCCACAATCGGAAAGCTCTCGGATGTTATTCTTGAGGTCAAGGGCAGGTTTGACAGGAAAGTTGTTGGTGGTGAAGACTATATAGAACGACAGCTCAAAGGTGAATATCGTTCGCTCACACCGCTTGGCACGATATTTGAGACACTCTCTCTCGTTGTGCTTGACGCCCTCATAGCGGAACTAATGGCGGTGATCGGTGCAAGCGAATCAGATCTTAAAGCAAGACACGCAGTGCTTGAGTAACGTTATACCCGGAGAAGAGATCATGGGACTGATTACAGGATCTGAGACCTCCAGGATGGCGATGCAATGGAGGAATAGGAGAGCTTTATGAAGACGATTGGGGTTTTAACCGGCGGGGGAGATTGTCCTGGACTGAATGCTGCAATCAGAGCAGTTGTGAAACAGGCTATCATCTATGACTGGGAAGTTATTGGGATAAGAAATGGCTGGAAAGGTTTGATTGAAGGGGATGTCGAACCACTCACGCACTATTCTGTCAGTGGGATACTGTCGAAAGGTGGCACAATACTCGGTACATCCAGGGTGAACCCTACCAAAAATATAGAAGATCTGCAGCGGCTCAGGGATAATATAAAGAAATATGGGATTTCAGGGATTATTGCATGTGGTGGTGAGGGGACGCTCAGTGCCGCTCTGGCTCTCTACAGGAGAGGTATCCCGGTCGTTGGTATCCCGAAGACGATAGATAACGATGTATCCTGTACAAGCAAGACAATTGGGTTTGATACCGCGGTTACAATCGCGACCGACGCCATCGATAGGCTCCACACAACAGCGGAATCACATCATCGCGTGATCATCATCGAGGTGATGGGCAGACATGTCGGATGGATCGCTATGGCAGCAGGTATCGCTGGTGGCGCCAACGAGATCCTGATTCCCGAAGTGCCATTTGACATTGAAGAAATCTGTGAAAATCTGAAACAACGATACGATCATGGTAAAGCCTACAGCACGGTCGTTGTGGCAGAAGGTGCGATACCAAAAGAGGGTACAGGCTTCAGAATGCCAGAACAGGAGATCGATGAATATGGACACGTCAAACTTGGTGGGATTGGATATCTGCTCAAAGACGAGATCGAGAAGCGAGTGGGCGTTGATGTCCGCGTTACAATCCTGGGGCATATCCAGCGCGGAGGAAGTCCCACCCCATTTGATCGGATTCTTGCAACAAGAATGGGCATCACCGCGGTCAAACTCCTGAAAGACGAGGACTATGGTAAGATGGTTGCGCTGCGCGGCTCCAAAATCTTACCTGTCAAACTTGAAGATGCGGTCGCCAAACTTAAAACAGTCGATCTCGATTTGTTCGATCTTGCTAAGACGTTCTTTGGATGAATACCAAAAGTTTTAATTGATGCGAGAAAACTCATTTTATGGTTGATTATAAGAAAGTCATCGCGGATGCTATTGATAAAATCAGGAATAAGTGCCAGAATAAGACTATAATCGCGCTTTCAGGGGGTGTCGACAGCTCGGTCTGTGTTGTGCTTGCGCATCGTGCGATAGGCGACAATCTCATACCAATTTTTGTAGATACAGGTTTTATGAGGGAAGGAGAGCCTGAACGGATCATGGAGATCTTTGGGGATATGAACCTTAAGGTGGTCGATGCAAAGGATCGCTTTATCGATGCGATCAAAGGGGTTTCTGATCCCGAGAAGAAGCGAAAGATCATCGGTGAGACGTTTATTCGCGTCTTTGAGGAAGAAGCGAAGAAAGTTGATGCGGAATACCTCATTCAGGGAACGATATACCCAGACAGGATCGAGTCAGAAGGGGGTATCAAATCGCACCATAATGTTGGAGGGCTACCGATAAATATCGAGTTCAAGGAGATCGTTGAACCTATTGCGGACCTGTACAAAGATGAGGTGAGAATTCTTGCCCGTGAACTTGGACTGCCAGAATCGATCTCAGAAAGAATGCCGTTTCCAGGACCTGGGCTTGCCGTGAGAATAATTGGGGAAGTTACTCGCGAGAAGCTTGATGTTGTAAGGCGTGCCAACACAATCGTCGAGGAAGAGTTGCATGACTTTCATCCATGGCAGGCGTTTGCTGCAGTTATCGAGAAGGGGACGGGCGTCAAAGGCGATGTGAGGGTCCATGGCTGGATAATCGCGGTCAGAGCGGTTGAATCAAGAGATGGAATGACCGCAAGCCCGATCGAGGTGCCATGGGAGAGACTTCGCAGGATCTCATCCCGTATAACAGCCGAGATCCCTGATGTAGCACGTGTGGTTTATGATATCACACCAAAACCACCTGCAACGATCGAATATGAGTAAATGATAAAAGGGGTTGGGGCTGCTCAATAGATAATCGCCACATACCCTGATAAAGCGAGCAGTCCAAGAATCAGAAGGATGAAGACGTACATTCTTCGCATATCCCGCTCATATTTGGTGGTTTCAGGCTGTATCATCAGAGTGGAAGCTCCAACGGTCCACAAATTCGCTTTCATAATACCTTCCACCTCCTACTTAATTATATGCATGTGCAGGTATATATTATTGATCTCCACAGATAAATGTCATTGTGGCCAGAGATCGCAATTGTGGTAGTATGATGTATGGATTCGAGCTATCAGGAGAGCACGAAAAGCTCCCAGAAGCAGAGATATTAGCCCTGCTGGAGACATACGGGGTGAAGGTTGCGAAGATCTCTCGTCTAAATAGATTGCTGCTTGTGACCCTGGAAGAGAGAATGCAACCAGATCAATTCTCAGAGTTTCTCTCACGCATAGCACTTTCGCATATTGTAATCGATGTGTTTGAAGTTGTGAGTGCGGATTTTGATACCATTCGAGATGCTGCTTCAAGGATGGCCCCTTCGATCTCTGGAAGCTACGCTGTCGATGCAACAGTCTGGGATGAAGAGGATCTCACTTCCACCGAGCTTGAACGATCGGTCGGGGCACTCATAAATCACGAATCTTCATGGGTCGATCTCGAAAAACCTGATACGATCGTGAAACTTTACGTAATCAGTAAGAGATGTGTGATTGGCAGGGTTGTACATACCAGATCAAAGCAGGAATTTACAGAACGCGCTCCCAAAAGGCGACCATTTTTTGCACCAGGTGTTTTAAAACCCAAAATAGCACGAGCACTCGTTAATCTCTGCCATATCAAGCCATACGAGTGCCTTGTAGATCCTTTTGTAGGTACAGGTGGCATACTTCTTGAGGCAGGGCTTATGGGGATTCGAGTTATTGGTCTTGATGCACAGGAGAAAATGATCACTGGCGCATCAAGAAATCTTGAAGAACTCGAGGAGGTAGATCTCATATTAGGTGATGCAAGATCTGTTCCGTTTAAGAACGGTTCTGCAGCAGGAGTTGTGACGGATCTACCCTATGGAAGGTCTTCAAAGATCAAAGGAGAGTCGATAGATTCCCTTTACAGGGATGCAATCTTTGAGATATTTCGTCTGCTCAAAAAGGGTCGTTTTGCAGTTATAATCTCCGATAAGCCGATCGATGACATCATAAAGAAGAGTGGTTTCCTGGTGATCGATGAGTACAGTATGCGGATTCATCGAAGTATGACAAGAAGGATCTATTTCCTAAAAAAAGATACTGAAGTTCCATGATCTGGATATCGCCTGGACATAGCAAAGCAAACTGGTACGGACGTTAGTGGTCGCAGGCTGAACACCTCGGTTGCCCTTGGTGCTTACACCCCGACTCTATCAAACGGGTCTTCTACCCATGTCCTTAGAGAGGTCTCTTTTCAGGGCGGGTTTCGGGCTTAGATGCTTTCAGCCCTTATCCCTTAGCGCGTAGCTGCTCGGCAGTGCCCTGTCGGACAACCGATCGACCAGAGGCGCCGTTGCTCTGTTCCTCTCGTACTAAAAGCAACTTACCTTCAGACCTCAAAACACCCCTAACAGATAGTAACCGACCTGTCTCACGACGGTCTAAACCCAGCTCACGATCTCCTTTAATAGGCGAACAACCTCACCCTTGGCTGCTGCTGCACAGCCAGGATGGAAAGAACCGACATCGAGGTAGCAAGCCACCGGGTCGATATGTGCTCTTGCCGGTGACGACACTGTTATCCCCGGGGTAGCTTTTCTGACGTCTTTGTCCCACACCAAGTGGATACAAAGGTTCGCTAGACCCGCCTTTCGGCTTGCGATCCCTTGTTGTGCAGGATCACATCAGGCTGGCTTTTGCTCTTGCACTCTTGGGTGGATTTCTGACCCACCTGAGCCAACCTTTGGGCGCCCTTGATACCTTTTCGAGGGCGTGGCGCCCCACCCAAACTGCCCACCAATCGGTGTCCTCTGAACGAGTGAGGGTTATAGTGTTAGAAGGGTAGTATCCCAAGGGCGGCTCCACGCAAGCTGGCGCCTGCGCTTCGATGCCTACTACCTATCCTTCACATCTAACACCACAACCCAACGACAGGCTGCAGTAAAGCTCCACGGGGTCTTCACTTCCCATTAGGGGTCTCCAGACTCTGCACTGGAATGTAAATTTCACCGGGTTCTGGCTAGGGACAGTAGAGCTCTCATTGATCCATTCATGCAAGCCGCCAATTAAGCGGCAAGGTACTACGCTACCTTAAGAGGGTCATAGTTACCCCCGCCGTTGACAGGCCCTTCTTCCCGTTGAACCGGGTTTTGAGGTACCTGCACTGGGCAGGATTCAGCGATCGTACTAGCCCTTACGGGTTTGCGATCACCTATGTTTTTATTAAACAGTTAGAGCTCCCTGGTCACTGCGATCTGCTCTTTCGCAAGAGCAGACACTCCTTCTCCCGAAGTTACGGAGCCAATTTGCCGATTTCCCTTAGCCAGATTAACTCCATCACGCCTTGGCCTATTCAGCCAGGGGCACCTGTGTCGGATCTCGGTACGATCATCCAGCTCCCTTTTCACGGGCTCCTGGGATCAGTCAACTTACGTCATCACAACTTGCTCTGCTTCTCGCCATTACGGCACTCCACAGACCTATTTTGCTTGAACGGCGCGACGGCGCCGCTTGACCTTCCCGGAAGCGTCAGTTTATTGCTGGATGGTACAGGAATATTAACCTGTTTCCCTCTTCGATGTACTCTGGTTAGGGTACACCTTAGGATCGACTAACCCTCGGCTGACGAACATTGCCGAGGAAACCTAGCCCTTTCGGCGATCGGGATTCTCACCCGACTATGCTGCTACTATTGCCAGGATTCTCATCTCTACACGGTCCACTGGAACTTACGCCCCAGCTTCTACCCATGCAGAGCGCCTTCCTACTGAATTACCTTTCGGTATCCCAGGGTATCGGTGGTCGGCTTGAGCCCCGTCCATTTTCGGGGCCCTAAACCTCGGCTGGTGAGCTGTTACGCACTCCTTAGAGGTTAGCTGCTTCTAAGCTCACCTCCCAGCTGTTTAGGGTTTAGGACACCCTTTAATTAACACTTAGCCGACACTCGGGGACCTTAACCCTGGTCTGGGTTGTCTCCCTCACGGACTACAAGCTTACCCCAGTAGCCCGGACTTCCGATCTTCTCAGACGATGGCGAATTTGGAGTTTGACAGGAGGGCGAGGAGTTTCCTCCCCGGATCCTCCAATCAGTGCTCTACCTCGCCAACTATCTCTGACCGGGTCATGCTGCGGCATGTTTCGGAAGGAACCAGCTATCTCCGGGCTCGATTGAACTTTCACCCCTAGACGCAGGTCACACGAACGATTTGCACATCAGTACCGCTTCGGTCCTCCACGCAGCTTTCGCCACGCTTCAACCTGCCCACGCCTAGATCGCCCGGTTTCGGGTCGTATCCTAATGACTCCACGCACTTGTATACGTCGCGCCTCAACCCAAAGGGTTTGCGCGCCTGTTGGTTTCCCTTCGGCTTCAACCTTCAAGGTCTTAACCTCGCCATTCGGATACACTCCCTGGCCCGTTCTTCAAAACGTATGATATGACTCTGGTCACCGATCCTCGTACCGGAGCCTCGCGACTCTTTCCTTCGGATCGGGTCGCTCCTTTGAAGCCATATCGCACCATCACCATCTGATTTCAGACACTTTGCACCTCCCTTCCTGGGGTACTTTTCAGCTTTTGGTCACCCTACTATTGCGCTATCGGTCTCAAGCTGTGTTTAGTCTTGGAAGTTGGTGTCTCCCAGCTTCCCGCGGGAATTCCAACCCACGGTACTCAAGTATATGCCACATCCCGCTGATTTATGTTTACGTGGCTATCACACTCTATGGCGCCCCTTTCCAGAGGACTTCAACTTCATCAGGGAGGGATGCAGATGGCATATCTTACAACCCCACATCTCCTCCTGCTTTCACAGAAGGATTCGGTTTGGACTCTGCCGCTTTCACTCGCCGTTACTCACGGTATCCCTCTTGGTTTCTCTTCCTGCCCTTACTAAGATGTTTCAATCCAGGGCGTTCCCAATCCTTACGGATTGATGCTTTCGCATCAGGATGTCCCATTCGGAGATCCCCGGGTCTAAGGTTCCATGCACCTCGCCGGGGCTTATCGCAGCTTAGCACGTCCTTCATCAGCGCTTGAGCCGAGCCATCCACCAGATGGTATAGTTACCAGCATTAGCCTCACTATATCCAGTTAGCGTCCAGATCTTGGAACTTATGATCGTTTCATTTAGCATCGCATCACGCGTGCTATCAACACTTCCTCAAACGCTTACGCGCAAGAGTGCATCTATGGACTCGCTGGGATTTGAACCCAGGGCCTTCGCCTCGCAAAGGCGACGATCTTCCACTGATCTACGAGCCCCGTCCCAGCCTTAATGGCTCTAATAATTTATCGACGATCCGATCAGCAGTTTGATCTTTATTTTATTTTTTTATTATAGGAGGTGATCCAGCCGCAGATTCCCCTACGGCTACCTTGTTACGACTTAACCCCCCTTGCGGAACCTAGGTTCGAATGTGGCAAGAACCACAGCCTCACCCAGACCCCACTCGGGTGGTTTGACGGGCGGTGTGTGCAAGGAGCAGGGACACATTCACCGCGTGATGTTGACACGCGATTACTACAGATTCCAGCTTCATGAGGGCGAGTTGCAGCCCTCAATCCGAACTACGAACGGGTTTATGGGATTGCCTTCCCCTCTCGGGGTCGATACTCATTGTCCCGTCCATTGTATGCCGCGTGTAGCCCGGGAGATTCGGGGCATACTGACCTACCGTTGCCCATTCCTTCCTCCTCTTTAGCAGAGGCGGTCCCCACAATGTGCCCATCATCCCTGAGGATATGCTGGCAATTGTGGGCATGGGTCTCGCTCGTTGCCTGACTTAACAGGATGCTTCACAGTACGAACTGACGACGGCCATGCACCTCCTCTCAGCGAATCAGGTAAGGTCTTCAGCCTGACCTTCATATTGCTGTCGCCCCCGGTGAGATTTCCGGCGTTGTATCCAATTAAACCGCAGCATCCACCTGTTGTGGTGCTCCCCCGCCAATTCCTTTAAGTTTCAGCCTTGCGGCCGTACTCCCCAAGTGGTGAGCTTCACGGCTTCCCTACGGCACCAGCCACACTCGCAGTGTGACTGACACCTAGCTCACATCGTTTACGGCTAGGACTACCCGGGTATCTAATCCGGTTCGCGCCCCTAGCTTTCGTCCCTCACCGTCAGACCCGTTCCAGTTGGACGCCTTCGCCACCGGTGGTCCCCCAGGGATCACAGGATTTCACTCCTACTCCTGAAGTACCTCCAACCTCTCCCGGTCTCAAGTCTGAGAGTATCCCATGGAAGCCCGACAGTTAAGCTGCAGGATTTCCCATAGGACTTTTCAAACCGGCTACGGACGCTTTAGACTCAATAATAGTGGCTACCACTCGAGCCGCCGGTGTTACCGCGGCGGCTGGCACCGGTCTTACCCGGCCCTTGCTATCGGATACTTTTTAGGTATCCGGACAGTCGACACAGGTGCCGACACTCGGAGTCCCCTTATCACACTTGCGTGCATTGTAAAGGTTTCGCGCCTGCTGCGCCCCGTAGGGCCTGGATTCGTGTCTCAGAATCCATCTCCGGGCTTTTGCTCTCACAACCCGTACCGATTATAGGTTTGTCGGGACGTTACCCCGGCAACAGCCTAATCGGTCGCAGACCCATCCTTGGGCGCCGGAGCTTTGAGCCACCGTGCATTCCAGCATCGATGGCCTATCTGGTATTATCCCCAGTTTCCCGGGGTTATCCCAGTCCCAAGGGTAGGTTATCCACGTGTTACTGAGCAGTCCGCCGGGTTACTTCCGAAGAAGCACCCTCGACTCGCATGGCTTAGTCGGACTCCGATAGCAGTAGCCTCTGGCAGGATCAACCAGTATTGATTGACACACTACTCTGCACCACCAATCGGATTTTGCCGAATTATTAGAGCCAGTGTCAGACAGAAGATATCCTCTCCCGTCTCCATGAATAATTGGGTAATCGAGGTTAAGTTAGCCACCTATAAAAACCTTTCTCGGATGCACCGAGAAAAGCAAGAATTTATCTTATCACCCATTACCTCAAGATTAGTAGGTGTCTATGTTATATATAAAATTTTTCTATGGAAAGAGCTTTTTTTAAAATATTCATTTACTACTTTCGAGGTAAAATCCCCCTCCACCTCAGGTTCAATCAATCCTGCCCTTGCTGCTGGGGATGATAGCTTGCTTTCGTGGGTCGATCAGTGTTGCTTTATCGAGCGCAACCCCCATCGCCTTGAAGAGTGCTTCTGCCATGTGATGGCTATTCGATCCGCCAACCGAAGCATGAATATTAATCCCGGCTTTTGTTCCAAACGTCGTGATGAAATGAGGAATGTTCTCGGTTGAGAAGCTATTACCGATCTTTTCAGTTGGAAATGTGCCCTTGAGAACAACATACCCCCTTCCGCCAATATCGACCGCGCAGGTTGCATATGATTCATCCATCGGGATTACAACATCTGAAAATCTGACAATTCCCCTGCAATCAGAAAGTGCCTCCCTGAACGCATCAGCGAGCACAATCGCAACATCTTCAACCGTGTGGTGGTCATCAACTTCAAGATCGCCTTCTGCTGTTATCTCGAGATCGAAAAGTCCGTGCTGTGCAAATGAACTTAGCATATGATCAAAGAACGGTATCCCTGTATTAACCACAGACTTTCCAGCCCCATCGATCGCAAGCCGAACTTTTACTTCAGTCTCACCTGTCTTTCGCCTAACGTCTGCTTTTCTCTCCCCCATACACCAATTCCTACCGCAGGACATTTAAAGGTTTTGGAAAAAAAAAGCGATGTCCAGAATATGTAAACCGAAAAAGATAAAACAGAACTATCCGATTGGAACGTATGAGGGTTTTACTGGTAGGTGCAGGCGGCAGGGAACATGCGATCGCGACAAGTATTAAGGCAAGTTCACGAGATGTTGAGCTGTATGCAGTGATGGGCAATCGAAATCCAGGTATCGTGCGTCTTTGCAGTGGATTTTTAATCGCGAAGGAGACGGACCTTGAGAAGGTTAACACATACGCAGCAAAGATAGGGGCAGAGATTGCGATTATCGGTCCTGAAGCACCGCTTGGCGAAGGTATTGTCGATCTTCTGGAAGAGAATGGGGTGCGTTGTGTCGCTCCATCCAGGGACGCTTCACAGATTGAGACCGATAAAGCATGGGCGCGTCAGTTTATGGTTAACCACTCAATCAGGGGGGTGCCTGAATTTGGAGTGTTTGATGAAAAAAAGTCAGCTTTGAATTTTATTGATGAACTGGGAGATGTTGCGGTGAAACCCACATGGCTCACGGGTGGCAAAGGCGTTCGGACGATGGGTGACCAGCTCGAGACACTCGATGATGCAAAGCGGTATGCAGCCAAACTGCTTGAAGATAACAAAAGACCTGTTGTGATAGAAGAGAACCTGAAGGGAGAAGAGTTTACAATTCAGGCGTTTGTGGATGGTAAGAAGATAAGGGTTTCTCCTGCAGTTCAGGATCACAAACGGGCGTATGAGGGGGATCTTGGTCCAAATACTGGTGGGATGGGATCATACTCCTGTCCTGATGGACTTTTACCATTTATTACAGAGACCGATTATGAGGAAGGGGTCTCGATCATGAGGGATACTGTGCGTGCGATGCGTGATGAATTTGACCGCGGATACAGGGGTATTCTTTACGGACAGTTCATCCTGACTTCTTCTGGTGTTAAGTTGATTGAGTTCAATGCGCGCTTTGGGGATCCTGAAGCGATGAACATCCTGCCACTTCTTGAAACCGATTTTGTTGAGGTCATGGAAGGGGTTGTAGATGGGAATCTCCCTGACACAACTTACAGTGCGATGGCAACCGTCTGCAAGTATGTTGTTCCTAAAGGTTATCCAGCAAATCCCAAAAAAGGTACAAAACTCACGGTTGGGGATATCGGCTCTGCGAAACTCTTCTATGCAAGCGTGAATGAGGTTGATGGCGAGATCTACACAGGCACATCCCGATCAATTGCGGTTGTTGGTATTGCAGAGGATCTCGTTGAGGCAGAGCAAATTGCAGAGCGCGGACTTTCTGGTATATCGGGGGAGTTTGACTGCAGGCATGATATCGGGACACGTGATCTTATAAAAAAGAAAGTAAAGCGAATGCGTGAGATCAGATCCCAAAAACCATCCTCGTAGTATTTCTGATAGCAGGTGCAAGCCCGACAACAATCAGCGTGAGGATGAGTATCCCTTTGATGTCCGCATCAGCAGCATCATGCAGTTCACGATCGAGCAGATAGAGGAGCGGTATGAGTATCGTAAGTTTCAATGGGATCATTGAGAAGGCGGTTCCTGTATGCTCGATCAGAAGACGTTCAATGACATGCTTTGGATGATATGAGAGGTAATCCACACCAATGAACGTGCTTGCAGCATCGAGCAGGTGCGAAGTGAGGATTATCATGTTTTCACGGTTTGTGCGAAGAAGCAGATAAAAAGGTGTGATTGTCCCAAGCGCTATCAGGATAACAGCGGGCAGTACCCAGAGGTTCACGACATCTTCAGCTATGACAAGAATCAGTAGATTGAGAAACGCCCAGAAAATACCGAACGAACCAAAGAGTGTATGAAATTGGGGGCGCAATCGGATTGATACGAGCAGGATGGTGAGAACCACCACAAAGACGAGAAAGTAGATGAGGGGCGTTACGAGCAGATATGAGAGTGGTGGATTGATCAGGTTCGCATCCTCGATCACTCTGAGTGTTGATCCAACAAAGATATAAGGAATGAGAGAAAAGATAAAACGTGTATCTATCCGAATCTCAAAGTATTTGAGCAGTCGTAAAAGCCCAAAAAGGCACAATCCAAGCAGGATTGCCCATGTCAGCGTGTTAACAGGGTTGTATCCTGTATCCCAGACGATTGGATCGATATAGTATTGATATATAAAATCCCTTACTGTCAGAAGATCACCAGGGAAAGATGTAAAGGAGAGGTATAAAAACTTGTTGAACGAGTCCGGTACTCCAAAGTGGATGCAGTTACCACGTGAGATCGTTGTTGGTCATGGGGTGATAGAGGAGGTCGGCAATGTCTGCCAGAAACTGGGATTGCATGGTTCTGCGATTGTTGTCATGGATGATATTACAGCTTCAATAGCAGGTAATCATGTCTGCGAGATACTCGCTGCTTCTGGATACGATCCTGTGCCTTTTGTCACCGACTCCGTCAGGCGAGAACGCATCGATGATGTGAATGCGCTTGCAACAGAAGTTAAAGCATCTTTTGTTATAGGAGTTGGTGGTGGAACGGTGATAGATCTTGCCAAGATCTCATCTGCCCGGATCAATAAGCCTTTTTTGAGTGTTCCAACCGCTGCAGCCCATGATGGGATCGCATCTCCAAGAGCCTCTGTCAAGGAGGAGCGTGGGTCGATCTCGGTGGCTGCACAATCGCCGCTTGGTGTGGTTGCAGATACTGAAATCATCGTAAAAGCTCCGCCGAGGTTACTGCGTTCTGGGTGTGGTGATGTAATTTCGAATATCACGGCGGTTAAGGACTGGGCACTTGCATCAAAGCTTATAAACGCACCTTACAGTGCATATGCTGCTGCACTTGCTGAAATGACTGCAAAGATGATCATTGAGTCTTCAGACCAGATAAAACCAAATTTTGAAGAGTCTGTGCGTCTTGTTGTGAAAGCACTCATCTCAGGCGGTGTTGCGATGAGTATCGCAGGCTCTTCTGCACCTGCATCTGGTTCTGAGCATAAATTCAGCCACGCACTTGACAAAATCGCACCAGAGCCAGCGCTGCATGGGGAACAGTGTGGTGTTGGCACGATCATGATGATGCACCTGCATGGTGGCGACTGGAAGATGATACGCACGGCACTCCAGAATATCGGTGCGCCTGTTGATGCCGAGGCACTGGGGATCGATGATAAATACATCATAGAAGCACTTACTATAGCGCATACAATAAACCCTGAGCGGTACACGATACTTGGCACAGGGATTACAGCGGATGCGGCAGAGCGGCTGGCATCCTTCACCAGAGTTATAAAGAGAAAAGGGAGTGATAAAAATGGCTACAGAGATTGATGAATCTGAGAGATCAGATCTTGATATATGGGAACGATTCAAAGAAGATGATGAAGCTGAGACTGATGTGAGTGAGGCTGATATAATTGTAACCCTGATCGGGATGAAACTTGCACGAGAAGGGATTGAATTTGTATTCAATGCAACTCCTGATGAATGTGTAAATTGCCGTATGAGAAGCAGCTGCACAAATCTCGATGAAGGCAGGCGATACAGGATTGTTAAGGTTAGAAGCGGAACAGGACATGATTGTCCGATCCATGATGGTGGTGTGATCGCTGTCGAGGTTGTAGAACCTACTATCAGGGCTGCAATAGATTCAAAGAACTGTTTTGATCGATCAAAGATCGTATTCAATCCAAAGAATTGCAGGTTCGTAGATTGCAGGTTTAGAGAATTCTGTTTTCCACCGGGGTTAATCATCGGCGATAAATACACCATCCTTAATGTGCTGGGAGATCTTCAGGACAGCTGCATGGATGAGAGGAGTCTCAAGGTGGTGGAACTCAAGCGAGCACTATAATGGTCGAGATACGTCGACACTACTTCCTGAAGAGGTACTGTATTCTTGCATCCATGCGGGCAAAGCGACCCCAGGACTTTGCAGGTGAGAGAGAACGAATAAGAACTTCGTCAAAGGACTGTCCGTTCTGCATGGGTAACGAGAATATGACCCCACCTGAAACAGCGGTTTATCGACTCAACAAAGAGCATGAGTGGGACCTGCGTTGTTTTGAAAACCTTTATCCAGCTCTTAGTCCACCTGATGGCTACCATGAGGTGATCGTTGATACTGCAAGCCACGACAGATCACCGGCAGATTTTACTGATGAAGAGATGCACCTTTTAGTGGATGTCTATCGAGAGAGGTTTGATACCTATGCTCGAAAAGATACAATTGCGTACGTCTCGCTCTTCAAGAATTACGGGAAAGCGGCTGGTGCATCCATTTATCACTCACACACGCAGTTGATCGCGGTTCCAATAATGCCACCAGAGCTTGATACCGAACGCAACGTCATTAAACAGCTTGATCACTGCCCATACTGTTCGATTGTTGAGAAGGAATCGGGGTCATCACGTGTGATAATCGAGGATCGTGAATGGCTCGCGTTTGCACCATTCTATTCAGAAACACCGTTTGAGGTCTGGATTGTTCCGAAATCACATATAAATAATCTCACATACATGGATTCAAAGCAGACCACCTCACTCTCAATGATCCTCAGGGACGTTTTGAAGCGCCTCAAGACTGTACTTGATGATCCACCCTATAACTACCATTTTTTGCAGACAATAGGAGAGAATTATCATCTCAATATAAGAATTCTCCCAAGATTATCGATCAAGGCAGGTTTTGAGCTTAATACAGGTATCTATATTCTCACAGTTCCCCCAGAAGATGCTGCAGGCTTTTTAAGTGGAGGTGCGAAAGATCGCCAATCTTATATATCTCCCTGATAAATTAAGGACGACATAACGATACAAGGCGCCAAGGTGGCAGAGTGGTTACGCGGTCGCCTGCAGAGCGACTATACTCCGGTTCGAATCCGGACCTTGGCTTCCTATATACCACTTCATGTGAATGTTCTCTGTTCAATGATCGAGGTAAACTCTGGTGCGATCATGTAGGATGGTAATACACGATCGATCTTTCCTGTATTAATGGCGGCCCCCGGCATTCCAAATACGGCTGATGTTACCTTATCCTGTGCAATCGTGTATCCCCCATGTTCTTTTATCTTGACTATACCCATTGCACCATCATGTCCCATACCTGTTAAAATCACACCGATCGTCCTTTCCTCGAACTCCTCGGCCACCGAGTTCATCATCACATCCACAGACGGTCTGCAGAAGTTGACCTTCTCACCATCAACCAGCATGATACTGCGATTCTCCACGATAAGATGCTTATCGCCGCCAGGTGCGAGATAAATAACGCCAGGGGTGAGTACCTCGCCATCCTCCGCAAGTTTAACCGTGTGTTTTGTTACCTCTCCCAGTGTGTTTACGATCGACTTTGATATAAAGCCAGGCATGTGCTGAACGATCACAATCGCAGCATCAAACTTATCTGGTAGCTGGCTTAAGATCTCCTTCAATGCAACAAGACCTCCCGTGGAAGAGCCAATAGCAACCACATTCTCTGCTGGCATATCAACTTCTCCTGCTTATTTTGCCGCATCCATGACTTCAAGAAAATCCTTTACGCGCCTGACAAGTTCATCCGGATCAAAAGGCTTTGTAATGTAGTCAAAAACGTACTCATCGAGTCCTGCCGCTTTATCACCTGGGTCACCTTTTGCGGTGAGCATTGCTATCAGTAGCCTGTTTGTCCATCCACGAGCCTGTAACTCTCTAACAACGTCCCATCCGTCCATCTTAGGCATCATTATGTCAAGCAGAAGTAGATCGATATTTTCACCCTCATTTTCAAGAATCTCGATCGCTTCTTCTCCACCTGATGCCACAGCCACATCGATGCCCTCCATCGTGAAGAGCATCTCAAGTACCTCTCTAATTCGTGGATCATCGTCCACTGCCATTACCCGTGCCAGATTTTATCCCCCCTTAAGCTTTCCAATCTATCGGGAGCAGGACGCTGAAGGTGCTACCAGCACCAACCTCACTTTCAACTGTGATCTCTCCACCGTGAAGCGTAACAAGCTCCTTTACGATCGAGAGTCCGATCCCGGTCCCGCTACCAGATCGAGTGGTGCTGCCATCAACCTGGTAGAACCTATCAAATATCTTTTCAAGATCTTTCTTTTCGATACCAACACCGTCATCAGTGACGTCTATGATAATGTTCTTTGAGTCAGTATATATTTTAATCGTTGTTGTGGTACCCTCAGGGTTATACTTTATCGAGTTTGATACAAGGTTCATGAGCACCTGTTTCATCCGTTTCGGATCAATCAATCGCTTCGGGATCTCACCATCAACCTCGAGTACCAGGTTCTGCCCTTCTTCTTCCGCTTTCTTTCTCATCCTGTCAACAAGATCCGCTGCCACATCACTGATAGCAGTCTCAAGAAGGTTGAGCTTGAAAGTTCCTGAATCAAGTCTTGCAAGATCGAGGATCGTTTCAACAAGATCTTCAAGATCAACCGCTTCCCTCGCTGCCACATCGACCGATTTTGCCATTTTCTCGGTCAATTTACCAAGCTTCCCGGTTTTCAGGAAGTGTAGATGCGCCTTTATCACGGTCAGTGGGGTTTTGAGTTCGTGTGAGATGTTCGAGAAGAACTGCGTCTTCAATTCATCAAGCTCTTTCAGCTCATTGAAGGCTTTTGAAAGCTCCATCTTATCATTTTTGAGCTCACATGTCGCCATCTCGATCTCATGCTCAAGCTCTTCGGCGTAATGCTTCTGTCGTGTAACATCCTCGACGACCCCATCGATGTACTGGGCATCCCTTCCGTTCACACACCTCATTGAAACCGAGATCCATCGCTTCTCTCCTCCATCGATCGTCTCTATCGGCACCTCATAACCCGTAATTTCCCCCTCCTTCCTCAGCCTGGAACAGATCTCTTCGCGTGCCTCTCCTGTAAAAAGTAGATCCAGAACGTTCGATCTGGTGAGTTCTGACTTCGTCAGAGATTTGAGTATCTTGGTCATAGCAGGATTTGCCTCGATGTATTCACCCTCGACCGTACTCCTGAATACGCCCGCATGCAGGTTCTCAACCAGCGTCCTGAACTTAGCTTCAGATGCCTCAATGATTCTTGCCGCCTCTTTTTTCTCGGTTATATCGATGAAACTCACAATTACTCCGATTATATTGCCAGACAGATCCCTCAGATTATTGACATTTGTGGAGATGGTTATCATATTACCATTCCTGGATCTAATCGTGCATTCTTTTCCTGTTACAGGTTTTGGGGCCGTGACATCCAGAAATGTACATATCTCAGAGCAGTCAGCACTTCCAATGATACGACAGTTCTTACCGAGCATCTCATCTTTTTTATACCCTGTTATCTCCTCTGCTGCACGATTCCAGAGCGTGATATTCTGCTCTGTATCTATGGTGAAGAGTGCCGAGGGAATTGTATCGATCAGAGTCTCAAGATACGCCTTCGAGGACTCGAGCTCAGTGGTCATCTTAACAAGCTCCTCCTTCTGGTGAAGAAGTTCGTTGCTAAACTTTTTAAGCTCTGATATATCTATTACCTGAGCTACAAGTCCAAGAACCTCGCTGGACGATCTATCCACGATCGGTGACATTGAGAATAGAGATGGGATTGATCTGCCATCTGCTGTTGTTAGTGTGATTTCGTGTCCTTCAATATTCTTCCCCGCCGCAACCTCGCCAAAGTAAGGCTCAATCTCATCTCTGAGATGCCCATCAAACCAGCCAACCTCATTGAACTTCAAACCAGTAACGTCTTCATTCATAAACCCAAGTTTTTCTTCTGCTGCATGATTGATTCGCATAATGTTCCCATGTACATCCATTATAGCAACCATATCATTCATGCTTGAAAGAACACTGGTAAGAAATGCTCTTCCACGTTTGATCTCTTCTTTTAGCTTTTTCTCTTCTGTTATATCCCTGAAGTAATAGAGAAACGCTGGTTTGCCCTTAAAATTTGTAACAGCACTGCTCAAGCCTACGGTTATGACCTCCCCGTTCTTCTTTATCCACTCAAACTCATGATATGATGGAAGTTTCTCACCAGCCATCTTTCTCCTGTATCGTTCCACAACCTCATCCCTGACTGAAGGGTGTATCATGGCATGGCAGGACATCTGGTAGAGCTCTTCTTTCGTATATCCGGTAAGCTCACAGTAGTAGTCGTTAACAAAGACATGCCTCCCCTCGATCCCGTCAACATCCTGTACCAGTGCAAAACCCTCCTTCGCCAGTGATGCTGCATCGATGATTGTGCGGTAGAGTAATTCTGCTTCTTTGCGCTCGGTGATATCCCGCATCACCCCCTGCATTCCAGTTATCCTGCCATCCTTTTTAACGGGAGATAGATTGACCTCCATTGGAACAAGCTCTCCGTGAGCATTCTTCTGATGTAGCTCGAAGTTTTTGACCACTTCTCCTGATAAAACACGCTTTAATACTCCAAGAACTCTTGGCACATCATTCAGGGGGGTTGTTTTGGTCAGGTATTTCCCGATAAGATCTTCAAGTTTCCAGCCATATAGTTTTTCTACATTTGGGCTAACATACTGAATGTAACCCGTTGGAGAAAGTTGGAAAATTATATCATTAACGTTCTCGATTATCGCCTTTATTTCGCTCTCACTCGCCTGAAGTTGTTCATTGGCCGCGGTTAATTGGGCGGTTCGCTCCCTGACAAGCTCATCGAGATGATCACGGTGCTTCTTCAACTCTTCCTCATACTGCATCCGCTCGGTGATGTCTCGCGTCGTCCCCTGAGCAACAATTTTACCCTCTCTCCTCACCAGCTGTCCAGTGATCTCAACAGGCGTTAGATGACCGTCACGATGTTTCACGTACGTTCTAAAGCTTCTGACCTTCTTATCACGGAGGACTTCGCTTTTCAACGTCTTCCAGTATCTGGGCAACTCGCCTTTAGGTACATATTTAGTAAAAGAAGTGCCAATCATCTCATCTGCTTCATACCCGAAAAGCTCTTTTGCAGAGGGACTTATATACAAAAACTTTCCGGTCTTTGAGAGAACAAAGATGACATCCAGCGATGACTCGGCTATAACCCGAAGCTCCTTTTCTTTCTCGATCATCTTTTTCTCAATCTGCTTGCGCTCAGCAATCTCATTTTTAAGCTGTTCATTGGCTATTGCCAGCTCAGCGGTTCGCTCCCTGACAAGCTCATCGAGATGATCACGATGCTTCTTCAACTCTTCCTCATACTGCATCCGCTCGGTGATGTCTCTAACCGTTCCCTGGGCAACAAGCTTACCTTCTCTTCTCACCAGCTGTCCAGTGATCTCAACAGGCGTTAGATGACCGTCACGATGTTTCACGTACGTTCTAAAGCTTCTAACCTTCTTATCGCGAAGGACTTCGTTTTTCAACGTCTTCCAGTATCTGGGCAACTCGCCTTTAGGTACATATTTAGTAAAAGAAGTGCCAATAATCTCATCTGCTTCATACCCGAAAAGCTCTTTTGCAGAGGGGCTTATGTACAGAATCTTTCCAGTCTTTGAGAGGACAAAGATGACATCCAGCGATGACTCAGCTATAACCCGAAGCTCCTTTTCTCGCTCAGCGGCCTTCTCCTCAATCTGCTTGCGCTCGGCGATCTCCTTTTTGAGCTCTTCATTGGCTATTGCCAGCTCAGCAGTTCGCTCCCTGACAAGCTCATCAAGATAATCGCGGTCTTTCTTCAGGACATTGTCATCCACTTCCTCCTCTATCTTATCCTTTATCATCTCAACAGCAACGATACTCCCGTCACGGGTCACAAATGGTGTGAGGATGACTTCGAATCTCCTGCCATCTTGAAGCTCTCTGAGGCTTGTGAAGCGTTTATATCGGTCTATTACATCCCGGAGCATACAATCCTCGCATGGACTGTCCCTCCCAAAATATACCGCATAACATATACCTCCAACAGCATTCCCAAATATGTTTGTGGCCGCACCGTTCTGGAACTTAATCCTGTATTCTCGGTCTATAATGGAAACACTCTGATTTGTGTCCCCCAGTACATGTTCATAATAATCTGTCACCATCTGTGCCACTGCTTGATTCGGAACCAGTAGCCTCAGAAGGTAACCAACAGCAAAGAACAGTGATGTGACCAGAAATAGAGTGAAAGGGATGATTGGATCGGCAATAATTGAGGATCTCAGTGCTGATACACCATTTATTA
The DNA here is from genome assembly GCA_001766815.1 of Candidatus Syntrophoarchaeum caldarius. NCBI lineage: Archaea > Methanobacteriati > Halobacteriota > Candidatus Syntropharchaeia > Candidatus Syntropharchaeales > Candidatus Syntropharchaeum > Candidatus Syntropharchaeum caldarium. Next base: position 108,710 of record LYOS01000002.1, on the reverse strand, counting down.
GAATCTCCAGTATAACATAGAGTGCTACAAGAAATACCCCCAGCCCCATCACAAGATCTGGAATTAAAAATGTACTACTATCAGTTATTGTTTTGAGAATGCCCCTCGTTAAAGAATTCTTCTTTTTTTCCGCTGCTATGCGCTACCCCCCCTTTTAAGCAAGCATGATCCAGCCCCTGATCGACGATACTGTAATCTTTTTTCTTTTAAAGTTATTTAAGTATTTTTACAGGATTAATCGATCTGTTCATGATGTGCCCTGGTTGCAGGAGAAGATATGGAACGGTTATACTTTTGCTGTTGATGAAATTTCTGTATCCACGAGTATATCTAATTCTATGTGCCTTTGTTCCTTTATCTCAATCGCTTTTTTAAGATATAATTTTGCAGTATCAATCCCGCCAAGAAATGTTCGTTTTCTCTTAATGTTCTTGATTGAATGTGTGTAATCAGATGACTTATCACAGACAGGTCCTGTTAGTTCCATTCCAATTCCTCTTGTACCAATGCCTGCTACTACAGGAAGAAACGCCTTTATGGTCATCGGGCACCCCCAGGTGAGTTGATATAATGTTCCCTCTTTAATTTTTTCTTTCTTATGAATCATATATTGAATATATTCATCATCAGATCTAATTATAAAAAAATCTGATCCGAGTTTTTTTGTTAATATATGAATCTCTTTTAATTGGCAATCAACCTCACAATCAGGCGTGCACCTATCTGAATCACGTTCTTCGGGGCAATTTTCTGGCTTTGCACAATAGGGTATCGCGACAAAAAAAGAATCTGGATTCTCACCGATAATTCTTGGAAGCTCATCCCCGTCAGTCTCAAAGAAATACTGGTGTTCAACCTTTGGAATTGAATTGAAATCGGTGTAACGCTCGACCAGATCTAAATCTATCTCAAAATCATCAAAATATGACATTAGCTCATCCAGATCATCCATGCTCATTTGATACCACCTCATCCAGTTATGGATTAAATGAAGACAATTTATTTAAGCAATTGATGTTGTTTTTAGCGAGTTTTTGTAAGGGAATGCGTTATACATTGTAAACTTTATTTTAGTCACCTCTTATGGTATATAATCTTATCGATCATATCAGCCCTATCAAAACCAGCCAGTCCCGCACGATAATGCCCAGCTCATCATCTCGCCATCTTCCAAAATATATAAAAGATGTGATGAAAGAATAAGCATACAACCGTAAACAGGGTGAGTGGATGGCGAAGAAGACGATCGTCTTTGTCTGTTACGGAAATATGTGCAGAAGCCCGATGGCAGAGGGTATTTTGAGTTCGATCCTTGATGGGAGTGATCTGGATGTTCTCTCTGCTGGCATCGGTGCATCTGGGGGTAAAGCAGATCCTTATGCGATACAGGTGATGAAAGAGCGTGGAATAGATATATCTAACCATAGGAGAAAGCCATTTGAGCGATGGATGGCAAAAAAAGCATCCTATATCTTCGCGCTCGATAAATATGTCTATAATGTCCTTAAATCTGAGCTTAAACTCTCATCTAATCTCTATACGCTCAAAGGGTTTGCGCTTGGAACCGATGAACCACTTGACATATTCGATCCATATGGTGGTGGTATCGATGATTTCAGGGCGTGTGCTGACGAAATTGCAGAGCTGATCGATCAGGCGATTGATAGAGGATTGTTGCGATAGGTCAAGTATGTTCAGGGAAAAACGAAATTACCGCCATGAGTCCTTCCCAGATGAACCAGCCTCCAAAGAGTATGAGCGTAGATCCACAGAGGAAGGAGACACCTCTCCAGATCTTATCACCAAATAACTGCCTGCTCATAAAAACGGACGCCGTGACAAACCAGTACCAGATGAGATCCACGAGCCAGTGTACGATGACAAAGAGGATGAAACCGATGGTACCAAACTCAACCGCGGTCATAATCAGGAGGCTTCCGATAGCAACCCACCAGAGATAGAAGGCTGGATTTGAAGCAGATGTGATGAACCCAATCATTAACGCAGAATGATCAATCGTCCTTGCCTCAAGGTTCATATCCGCCCTGAACATACCGAGACCAAGATAGATCATCAAACCACCGCCAATTAACCCAATAATGATCTTTATCAGGGAAACTTCAAAGAGAGAAGATAATCCAGCATAAATTAGAAGGATCAGTGGGACCTCGATGAGTCCATGCCCCACTGCGATCCACACACCCGCATCCCGCTCTTCGTATCCTTTGGCAACCGATCCCGCAAGAACAGGTCCGGGCATCAGCACACCTGATAACGAGACAATAACAACACCAGCCAGAAAGAGGAGTATAGTGATCATATTCGCATGTTTAAAATCAGTAACAAGCCCCGGGGGGGATTTGAACCCCCGACCTAGTGATTACAAGTCACTCGCTCTGCCAGCTGAGCCACCGAGGCAGATGAAAGGGGAAACTAACTGATAAGTTCCTTGCCCCGATCTATCACATAGGTGATCGGTGTCGGGAGCTTGTGTCCTGCCTTTCGCAGCGCTTCTTTTGCCTTCAGGAAGTTGACGGGCTCGACCTCCACGGTCATTAGTTTCTGTCCAGCTTTAACACGTGCTGCTGTGCCGACCGCCTTGCCAAACGCACACCTCATCCCCTGTGAGACACGGTCTGCACCTGCACCTGTTGCCTGCTTGTTCTCCCTGAGGACATGATGTGGATATATGCGTATCTTGAAGTGGTAGTTTAGACGTCCAAGATCTGCAAGAAACTTGTTTGCGGTTATGCGTGCTGCTTCAATTGCACTGTGCCTTATCTGACAGGATTCTTTTGCAACAATCGATATTGAAACTGAAAATTCATCTTTTAAGTTCCCCATGTCAAAATGGACTACTTTGCTCCCTGGAACACCGCCCATATACTCACGCCTTGTGTAAGCAGGGCCAGTCACATTACGGTACATGTGTCCTGGTTTTCTCGCCATGATTTGAGTTACTCTGGTATAGATTATAAATGTTGTTTATGGAGTGAACCATCAAAAATATGCGGGGGGAGGGATTCGAACCCGCGAACGCCTGCGCGAGCAGATCTTGAGTCTGCCACCGTTGACCACTTGGTTACCCCCGCCTTATACGCTTCAGATACCTATAAAACCTATAAAATCAAAGTATATTTAAACTTTTGGAGGTGGGAGGATGGAGCTTGATACAGCACACAGACGCATGATAGAAAGTCTCAAAAGACTCGGGGTGAAGCAGGAAGTGCTTCGTGCGATGGACAAGGTTCCACGCCACTACTTTGTACCTGAAAACCGCAAACATGAGGCGTATGTGGATCATCCACTCCCGATCGGAGATGGCCAGACGATAAGTGCCCCTCACATGGTTGCCATCATGTGTGACCTCCTTGATATCGAGCCTGGCAACAGGATACTTGAGGTCGGTGCGGGTTCGGGGTATCACGCAGCCGTGATGGCAGAGCTTGTAGGAGAAGAGGGTAAGATCTACACGATCGAGCGATTTGAGGGGCTTGCTGCAACTGCAAGAGAAAACCTCAGACGGGCAGGATACACAAATGTTGAGATCTTTGTTGGGGATGGATCGCTGGGTCTTCCAGAGGCTGCACCTTTTGATCGTATTAATGTGACGTGTGCTGCACCCGATATACCTCCACCGCTTCTGGATCAGCTTAAAGTCGGGGGCAAGATGGTTATACCGATCGGGAGATACGTTCAGGACTTACACCTGATAGAGAAACGAGCGGATGGTATTTCACGGAAGATCAAAGGCGGAGTTGTATTTGTACCGTTGATCGGTGAGTATGGGTTCAAGGAGTGAACGTCATTAGCAGAATGCCCCAGAAAACAAACCATGTGATGAATGTCATAAATATAAGATAGAACCACTCTTTTATCCTGAACGACTTCACATCGATCGAAAATCGAGGGTAAATAAATACCTGTAACAGGATCGCACCAAAAAGGACGACCCACCCGAGATTGTTCTTTGGATTTGAAGGGTCAAGGAGGTAGGAGATGGTACCTGCAAGTGCACCAGCAAAAAGCGGCACCGCGGTCTTGATTATTCCTTCCACATATTCCCTGTGTTTATCTACTTCTGCATCCTCTATCATAATGGTCACTCAAATATACGCTTTATAAGCCATTCAGGATCGAACTTCACAAGATCTGTGTACTCCTGGCCTGTTCCGAGAAACATGATCGGTTTTGATGTGCAATGGGCAATCGAAAGCGCTGCACCACCCTTTGAATCTGCATCGGTCTTGGTCAGGATCGAGCCGTCGATTTTAACCGCCTCGTTAAACTGCTTTGCCCGTTCAACTGCGTCATTGCCTGCGGTCGCTTCATCGACAAAAATAATAAGATCGGGATCGATGACACGTCGAATCTTTTTAAGCTGATCCATGAGATTCACATTTGTATGAAACCTGCCAGCTGTATCTGCAAGAACCACATCAATATGTCTTGCCTCGGCATACTTCACTGCATCAAAGATCACAGCCGCAGGGTCTGAGAACTTCTCGTGCTGTATCACCTTTATCCCAAGCCGCTTTGCATGGACATCGATCTGCTCGATTGCGCCTGCACGATATGTATCTCCTGATGCGATCACAACTGAATATCCGAGATCCTTGAGCCGTTTTCCTATTTTTGCGATGCAGGTTGTCTTTCCCGTACCATTAACTCCAACAAAGAGTACCTTCACGGGTTTATCAGATGTCCTTATGATCTCATCGAAATCAAGACCATCCACACTCAGGACCTTGCGCATCGCATTCTTCAGTGCATCTTCCACAAGATCTCCGGTGCTTGTAAACAGTTTCCGCTCCCTGCCAATTAGATCCTCCTTCACTGATCTGAGTATCTCATCGACAACAACGAGTGCAACATCACTCTCAAGCAGGGCGAACTCAAGCTCCTCAAGTGGACGTTTAATATCCTGTTCTGTAATTGTAACCTCTCGCTCAACGACAAGTGACTTTATCTTCTCTCCAATACTTTTCTTTTCCTCTTCTACCTTCTGTGTGGGTGGCTCTGCCTCAATAATCTTCTCTTCTTTCGTGATCTTCTCTTCTTTCGTGAGTTTCTCTTTTATCGTTGAGCTTACGTTCTTTTTAAAATTTGTAAGCTTTTCTTTTAACTTTCCAAACATTGATTATCCTTTGTGTTCCATCTGTGCTGCAACCACCTGAAGATTCTGCTCAAGTTTCTGTATTTCTGCTTCAACACCTGAAACCGCCTCTGCAAGCCGTTTCTGGGTCTCCAAAAGATCTTTCTGACGTTTTGTAACAATATCGATTGCGCTTTTAAGATCCTTTTCAGCGCTCACCCCACCCCCGAACGAGACGATAACTTTATCCTTTCTATCAAGCGTTGCATATATGGCAGTACCAGCACCAATAGATACAAGCAGTTCTCCACCCTCCTCTATATTCTCGAGTGCTTTCATGGTTGTAAGGGCTTTTTCGTGCTCTTCCAGTGATGCCTGGATTACACCGATCTGTTGCGTGTAGCTCTCAGCCTGAAGCTGGAGCTGTCTGTGCTTGATAATCATTCCCTGAACAGTTTCTTTATCAATATTCGTTGCCATACGCCATCACCTCTTTTATTTTGATGTTTCTTCGCTTCAATCGCTGCTCACTACCAAGAAGCGAGTAAACCTTCTCGATCGCATTTTTCTCGTTGTTACTCTCGATTACCTTTGTAAATCGGTTATTTCTGCTACCCATCTTGAATACACCCTTTACCTGAAACGTCGGCATACCTTCACCTTACCCTATCTCTTTATGCCTTAGAATCATCCAACCATATTTAAGTCTGCTGGTAATCAACGTAGATACCTGATAGCTCTTTGAAGCCCGCGATCATCATTGCAAGCCCAAAGAGGTAAGAGATATCGGTTGCAATTCCCATAGTTACCCATGCATCCCCAAAGAGCCTCAAAATGAATGATACAAGAAACATCCAGAACCCAAGCATCAGATACATCCATGCGATCGTTCCACCTTTGAGCACGCTGTATGTGATCGTTGCAAGCATCGCAGCCATGAGAGCCAAACTTCCTGCAAGCATCACCGTAACAAAGGTGAGACCATTCATAACTTCCTGTAGCACCACAAATGTCACAATCTCGTTCATCACGCTCACCTCACCATAACATCATACAGCTCTTTCACGCCCATCATCCCGCAGAAGATCGCAAATAGATTGCTCAGTTCCTCTGAGAGAGTGAACATCATCTCCCATGCTGGGACCGTCCCTGCCACGATCGGTGCGATAAGTCCTATCCAGTCGTATATCCTTGCAAATACAAAGAACGCACCCATCATTGCGAAGAAGACCCATGCGGTTGTTCCACGCCTGACACTACCCGCCATCCTGATCGTATAGACAAAGAGGGCAAACGCAGCCACTGTCTTTAAAAGGTCAAAAGACATCTCAATTCCGTTCATAACGATTCCTCCTCTGATACAACTTTAATACCTTCCCTTGAGAGTTTAAGCGTCTTATATTTTGAATCAAAGTATGTTCTATCCATGTGTATCACACCGATCTTTCTTATGATCTGATCATCTACCCGTTGACGCTCGATCTCGATCACTCCATCGAAGATCTCCTGAATCGCAGATAGTGATTTACCATCATGCATCTCATTATCTATCAAAAATAAAGCTGTAACATCCTCTTTCTTGAATTTTATCCTGAGTGATTGGGTAAAATCGTAAACCGTCTCAAAATCAAAGTCATTTATGGCAGGTGAGAGTATATCAATGACTGCGAGCCGTGTCGGAACTTCATCAAGATTGGCAAGTACCTTGTTTATAGCTATACTCAGATACGAAAGATCCCTTGATGATCGAAGAACCGAACTCCGATCTCCCTCCTCAACCCCGTTCACGTTTTCCCCGCGCCATGCGTTCCAGTCAACCATGCCAAATACATTTTCATCCTCGTACTTGATCAAATCAATTCCAGTATCTCGCATCTGAATCCTGAGGTCTGCTGGCGTGTACTTTGAAAGAACCGCCATCGCAGCATAACCCTTTGAAAGTCCTGATCTCAGGAATGCGTTGATGAAAGCGTCTTTCTCAATGCCCGGTGGTCCCTGCAGAAGAATCGAGCCTGATCGTGGGAAACCTCCTTCAATAATCTCATCAAAACCGTTCACACCTGTTGAGATTCGTCTTGCAAGATTACCTTTTAGAATTTTATCTGTTATCCCGAGTTCATCGGTTAAAGGCTGAAATCTTGCAAGGACCGGGTTTATACTGTTTTCTGCGCGACTTAGTGCCTCTTTTTTTCCGATTAGAAAAGATGCGGTATCGATAAATGAGTCGGATATCGATGCGAGTTCATCAACCAGCAGTCTCACATCCAGATCAGCATTATTAAGTCTGGAGAGGCTTACACTACCATCATCTGTAATCACTATTGGTGAAGATATGGAGTTGATGGGTGGTAGTGAACTTATCTTTCGTCTGTAGAGCTCAATCAAGCCGATGGCACTCGCATCTTCCAGATAAGCAGATAAAATATCTTCAAATATCACAAGAACCTGTTCAATCCTGTTTTTGTCAATTATTGCAGCCACACCCCGCTTCTTCTCGTGTATTTCAGTATCAACAATGCGAGGGAGAAACGCTGCAAGATTGAGTTCGCACATTCGTGCAATCTCCTGATCAAAGGGTTCCAGTGCACGAGCCATCATCCTTTCTGAAGCTTCATCACCAAAAATATTCGCTGAAAAATCTACGAGGTGATCCATGAGTATTTTCAGTGCATTCAATGTTTGCCCGGAATCGATATCTGAGTTATTGAGACCAGCAAAACACACACTGAAATTATCTCCAACTTCAAGTGATTTCAGAACCTCTTCATCCCTGGATAGGCGCGAGATCAACATTCTGATCGGGTCTGAACCGATGATCAGACCAATCTCTCTTATCACTCCTTCCAGCAATCGAGACGATATTGCTACGGCTTCATCCATGAACTAAAAAAATCTTCTCTCCGGGTGAGACCTCTATACCCTTTGAAGTGAAGAGGAACGGGTGTTTTCCACGATCATGCGCTGTAAAACGCATCTTTCTCACCCTGATCGTTCGCACGAGTTCGCCGTTGTTATCCTCAAGCCCGAGAACAATGAGTGAGTCTGAGATGAACTGTTCGACCCCATATCTTGTAAGTCCTGCTACGCCTTCAACAGACTCGGTCGTCAAAAGTGATGTTAGATTCATATCGCGAAGATACCAGCTGAACCTGAAGATATCTTCACGCAGACTGGTGTTAGAATGGTACGCAAGTCCTATTCCCACAAGTGAGTCAAGAGCGAGTCTTTTTGCTCGGGTGTACTTCAATATCCCCGCCAGTGCATCCTGCAATGCCTCAAACGTCATTATCTGTCTTTCGGATTTAGAGATACCAATCTCTTTCCTCAGTTCTGCGATATCGAAGATGAAAAGTTTACCTTCGTTTTCGTATCTGGTGATATCCATTCCAAATGCACTCATTGCCCGCTGTATGCTGCCATAGCCTTCCTCTGTCGTGATAAAGATTCCAACATCTCCATGATCCTTCGCACCATTGTATATATACTGCATGGCAAAGAGTGTCTTTCCACTACCTGAAGGTGCTGAAATAAGATTTACGGTCTTTGCGGGAAAACCGCCACCAATCAACTCGTCCAGTCCCATAATTCCGGTAGCTACCCGTTCCAGTGTTATGCTAACCCCTCCATCATTCATTAAATGATTCTACATCAATATACTTCGGTTATCTTAATATAATTATCCTCGAATACTGATAAGAATCTATGGGATTAAACTTATCCCTTTGCAAACCTGAGTAGTGCTCCCTTCTTAACTTTCGGTGGTGGCGCCCTCCACTCCGCCCTGCGGCGTGAAAGTTCCTCCTCATCAACCTCAATATCAACCCTTCTCTCGGGTATATTGATACTGATTGTATCTCCATCCTTCACAAGCGCGATCGTACCGCCCACCGCTGCCTCGGGCATCACATGACCGATACACGGACCACGGGTTGCACCTGAAAACCTCCCATCCGTGATGAGCACAACCCGATCAAGCCCCATCCCTGTGATTGCGGCAGTGGGTCCAAGCATCTCACGCATACCAGGCCCTCCTTTCGCTCCTTCGTATCGTATCACGATCACGTCACCGTTCTCGATCTTACCACCATATATCGCATCTGCTGCCTCCTCCTCCGAGTCAAAGACCCGTGCAGGCCCGCTGTGTATCTGCATCGCTTCAGATACCGCAGACTGCTTGATGACAGATCCATCAGGTGCAAGACTGCCTTTTAAGATCGCAAGCCCCCCCTCTGGATGGTACGGATCCGATACAGTGCGGATTACATCACGCCTTGTAACAGCAGCACCCTTTATTGCATCCTCCAGTACCATGCCAGATGCAGTCATGACATCAAGGTTCAAAAGATCTCTCAGTTCGTTCATAAGCGCAGGAATTCCCCCAGCCTCATCCAGATCCACAATCATGTGATCGCCTGCAGGTGACATATTGCACAGATGAGGTACACGCCTCGATAACTCATCGAAGCGCTCAATCTCAAGCTCAACCCCTGCTTCATTGGCAATCGCCATTATGTGAAGTACCGAGTTTGTTGAACCGCCAAGTGCCAGATCAACGGTGATGGCATTATCAATCGATTGGGGTGTTATGATCTTCTCAGGTGTTATACCTTTCTCAAGAAGTTCAATCACCTTCACTCCTGTCGCCTTTGCGATCGCACGTTTCTCTCCAGATACAGCAGGCACGGTCGCAGAGCCTGGAAGTGACATCCCCATCGCCTCGGTGAGGCACTGCATCGTATTTGCCGTGAACATCCCTGCACATGATCCAGCACCAGGGCATGCAATTTGCTCAAGTCTATCGATCTTCTCAGAATCTGCTGATCCAGTCTTCACGGGTGCAACGGCCTCAAAGACATCGGCAAGGTCGCAGTTCTTCCCGTCAAGAACACCCGGGAGCATCGCACCACCTGTTAACATGATTGATGGAATGTTGCAGCGTGCAAGTGCCATCAGCATCCCTGGCACGATCTTATCACATGATGCGATCGCAACCACGGCATCAAAGGCATGAGCATTCAACATAAGCTCAACAGAGTCTGCGATAATCTCTCTTGATGGGAGTGATGACTTCATGCCCTCGTGTGACATCGCTATTCCATCACATATACCGATCGTGTTGAACTCAAGTGGAACTCCCCCTGCTTCTCTCACACCTTCTTTTACAAACTTTGCAAGCTCGTTGAGGTGGATATGCCCTGGCACTATCTCGTTGTATGAGTTTGCGATCGCAACAAGTGGTTTCTTAAAATCTGCTTCACCAAGCCCAACCGCTCTGAACAACGCTCGATGTGGTGCTCGTTCAATCCCGGATAGGACACGACTGCTTCTTCTCTTGCTCATCAAAGACACCTATTAACTTAATCTGCAGATAGCTGATAAATGTTATCCGTACAGGTCATTTTTAATAATATTTTTATGTAACGTCTTCCAATCAGCTGATGTAGAGCATGCGCGCTGATACGATGAAACAACCTCGGATATTCTGTGACCTGTATGGTCGGCAGATAAGGAGCCTCAGGATATCACTTACCCAGCGATGTAACCTCAATTGCCTGTACTGTCACCACGAAGGTGAGAATCATAATAATAAGAAGCAGAATGACGAGATCAGCGCAGAGATGGTTGTAAAGATCGTTGAGGTACTGAAAACTACTGCTGGTATTGATCGAGTCAAGTTTTCAGGAGGGGAACCACTCCTCAGAGATGACCTCCCGGAGATTCTTGCAGCGTTGCCAGCGTTAAGTGATATCTCACTCACAACAAATGGCACACTCCTTGAAGATGTCGCACCATCGCTTCCAGCTTGTGGACTTCGTATAAACGTGAGTCTTGATACATTGAGGGCTGAGCGATATGCGCGGATTACCGGTGCACCTGGAAAAATGCTTGCTCGCACCCTTGCAGGGATTAACAGGGCATGTGAACTTGGATTCTCTCCACTTAAACTCAATTTTGTGTTGCTACAGGGTATCAACGATGATGAGATCTGGGATGTGGTGGAATACATCCGCAAACTCAATGCCCGCTGGGGTAAGGGATCGGTGATACTTCAGCTCATTGAACTGCTTGATTTTAACGGAATTGAAGAACTGAGGGGTAACATGAAGGCGATTGAAAGCGAACTTGCTCTTAAATGTGATTCAATCAGGTGTAGAACGATGCACCACAGGCGAAAGTATTTAATAGATGAAGTAGAGGTGGAAGTGGTGCGTCCGATGGATAACTCGGAGTTTTGCGCAAACTGCAACCGATTGAGGGTGACATCTGACGGAAAGTTTAAACCATGTCTCCTGAGGGATGATAACCTCGTTGCGATCGAGGATCTGGGAAATGATGCCATCATGGACGCATTTATGAGATCACTGGCTCTGAGAGAACCGTTCTTTAAAGGATAAAACGAGGGGGAGTCATCATGGATGAGAAGGATATTGAGGTTACGATTGTTGCTGACGGACAGGAGATTGATACAAATCCATTTGTTAGAAGACTGACACTTGGCGTTATTGGCGGCTTTGTGGGGGAACTCAATGGCGTTGATAAAGAGTGGAAAGAGATAAAAATAGTCATAAAGCGATGATAACAGATTATAGGAATAGAAGTTACCTATCATCAGGAGAAGCTGCAAAATATCTTGGAATATCGGTGAGTAACCTCCATGAGCTTGTTAAGCGAAATGCCATAGAGACGTACAGATCAGCCAGTGGACAATATCGATTCACACTTGATGCGTTACAGAAAATTGAAGTCGAGGGGTTTAGCAGGAATGAAACAGGCAGTGTGCTCGGCGAAACCAGCGTCATTGAGGTCAACGGGACCAGTCAACGTATCTATGTCAGGAATGCACAGGTGATGTCTGAGATAGAGGATAACTCGATACACTTAATGGTAACCTCTCCACCGTATTTTAATGCAAAGATGTACTCCAGAGAGCCTATAGAGAGCGATCTTGGCGATATTCATGACCTGGATGAATGGTTTGATGAGATCAGCAATGTCTGGGAGGAGGTCTTCAGGGTTTTACAGCCCGGAAGAAAGGCATTTATCAATATCATGAACCTGCCGATAAGGACAGAGGGGAGTTTTAAAACTTTAAATCTTGTGGGAAGAACGATCGACCTCTGTGAGAGGATCGGATTCATCTTCAAACGGGATATTATCTGGCATAAGACAAACTCGGTAAGGGCGCATTTTGGGACGTACCCCTATCCTGGTGGTATCCTTTTGAATCATGCCCATGAGTTTATCCTTGAGTTTGAGAAGCCATCTCCAGCAGGTTATAGAAAGTACGCACACCTCACTCCTGAAGCAAAGGAAGCATCAAAGCTCGATAAAGAGTTCTGGCTCTCGCTTAAGAAGAGTGATGTGTGGTTGATAAATCCAGAGGGAAGTGGAGATAGACGGGATCATGTTGCACCATTTCCTTATGAACTGCCTTACAGGCTAATAAAGGCATACAGTTTCATCGGAGAGACGGTGCTTGATCCTTTTCTGGGCTCAGGAACGACTCTGGTTGCTGCAAGGGATTTGAAACGGGATGGTGCTGGGTACGAGATAAATCCGGCGATAGCAGAGGATGCAGTTAAACGAATAAAAAGCTATCAGAAGAGTTTGTTTGAGGGGTGAAAATGAAGGAAGAAGTAGATCTTATTGTATCAAAGGCGTATCCGAGAGATCTTGAGCGAGGGCGAGCAGCTGTATCTCCCGATGTCGTGATCAATCTAAAAGTCTCTTATGGGGATGTTATCGAGATTGAGGGGAAACGAAAGACGGTTGCACGACTTTCAAGGCTCAGTAAACAGGATTGGGAGAAAGGAATCGTGAAGATCGATCGTTACACTCGTGAGAATGCAAATGTCGCGATCGGAGAGCGGGTTGTTCTGAGGCGAGTGGAAATCAATAATGCAATTCGTGTCAAACTTGCCCCAATTGAAGGAAGTCACGTTGTCTTTGGTGGAAAGAACGTTACAGAACTTGTACATGCTCAGATCATGAAACGTGCGCTCTGCAAGGGGGACATTATCCCTGTAATGAGTAACACAACGCTTGGTGAGTTTCTGCCATTTGTTGTCCGCGATCTCGAACCAGATGGCGCGGTTGTTGTGACAGCAGATACAGAGGTTGAACTTCTCACCGACGCGATCGAGGCTGAAACAGATTTTAACCTATCTGGAATCACCTATGAGGATATTGGTGGATTGAAAACTGAGATACAGCGAGTCCGAGAGATGATAGAGCTGCCGTTCAAGCACCCTGAGGTATTCAACCGACTTGGCGTGAAACCCCCAAAAGGCGTGATTCTGCATGGTCCCCCCGGGTGTGGCAAGACCCTGATCGCAAAAGCTGTGGCTAACGAAGCAGGCGCAAGTTTCTTCGATATCGCAGGACCGGAGATCGTATCAAAGTATTACGGTGAATCCGAGAAACACCTTCGAGAAGTATTCGAAAAAGCGCGTGAAAATGCTCCCTCTATCATTTTTATTGATGAAATAGATTCAATTGCCCCAAAACGCGAGGAAGTTTCGGGAGAAGTCGAACGGAGGGTGGTTGCGCAGCTTCTAACGATCATGGATGGGCTGGTGGATCGTGGTGAGATCGTTGTGATCGGAGCGACAAACAGGTTGAACGCGATCGATCCCGCACTGAGGCGTCCTGGCAGATTTGATAGGGAGATCGAACTCAAGGTACCTGATTATGAGGATCGCCTTGAGATCATACAGGTCCATACCCGCAATATGCCGCTTGGGAAGGATGTTGATCTTGCGAAGCTCTCGGAAAAGCTGCACGGGTATGTCGGGGCAGATCTTGAGGCAGTCTGCAGAGAAGCTGCGATGTGTGCTTTGAGAAGATTCCTCTCAGGGATCGAGCTTGAAGACGATTCAATACCTGAAGAGAGGCTTGAAGAACTGGTTGTAACGTCCGAAGATTTCAAGATGGCTTTGAACGATCTCGAACCATCGATAATAAAAGACGTTCTTATCGAGACGCCAAAGGTTGGTTGGAAGGATGTTGGGGGTCTTGAAGATGTTAAGAAGAAGCTTATTGAGATGGTTGAGTGGCCAATCAAATACCCCGAGCATCTTGAACGGATGGGAATTAAAACTTCAGGTGGCATCTTCTTGATCGGTCCGCCCGGTTGCGGCAAGACACTCATTGCCAAAGCTATCGCACATGAGTCATCTGCAAACTTCATCGCGGTCAATGGTCCTGAGATCTTGTCAAAGTGGCTCGGAGAATCAGAACGCGGAATAAGGGAGATATTCAGGAAGGCGAGGCAGGCTGCACCCTCTATAATATTCTTCGATGAGATTGATGCAATAGCACCCGCCAGAGGCATGAATGGGTCACAGACATCAGAACGGGTTGTGAACCAGCTTCTAACGGAGATGGATGGAATCAGGGGGCTTGAAGGAGTTGTTATGCTTGCTGCAACGAACCGATCCTATGATGCAATTGATCCTGCCATCTTGCGACCTGGTAGGTTTGACAGGATCATCTTTGTATCGCCACCATCAAAAGAGGATCGAAGGCAGATATTCCAGATACATACTGCTTCTATGCCGCTTTCAGATGATGTCAATCTCAGTGAGCTTGTAGATCTAACAGAAGATTATCTGGGGTCTGATATTGAGGCGTTATGCACAGAAGCAGGACTTATAGCGCTGAGAGAGGATTTTGACGCCACCAGCGTGAAGATGAGGCATTTTATAGAGGCACTGTCAATTGTCAAGCCAACGATGGATGAGAATGCTCGTGACTTCTATGAGCGAATGGAACGCATTTTCAGGGGCAGCAGGAGATCAGTGGAAGCCAACGCTTATATAGGATAGAGTTCATCATATTATGGGGTGATTGGATGCCAAGCATCTATGCAAAAGGTCTTACTGGAAAGAAGGTTGTGGCAACTGATGGAACTGAAGTGGGGAAACTTGAGAGTGTTATAGCAGATATGCGAACAGGTGAACTCATCAATATTCTTATAAAGCCAGATATAAGTTTTGATACAAGTGGTTTAGATATGGAGGGTGACTTTATACGCATTCCATTTGTGGCGGTCAAAGCTGCAAAGGATGTTGTAACCATCGATATGAATAAACTCAGGTACGACACCCGTGACCTGGCAAGTATTGAAGTTTAAATGCAATCGAAAGTTGCAAAAAATCTGCTGGAAGGGGTAGGGACAGGTAATGGTAGAGTTTTGACAGAGTATGAATCAAAGAAGATCTTTAGGGCAGCTGGAATACCCGTAACAGAAGAAATACTTGCAGAAACAATTGAAGATGCGATTGCAGCAGGTGCAAAGATCGGTTATCCACTTGTTTTAAAGATCTCTTCTCCTGACGTGCGTCACAAATCAGACTTTGGTGGTGTGTACGTGGGACTCAGGGATGAGGCAGAACTTGAGCTGGCAGCTTCCAATATCAGAGAGCAAGCGCTGGCAGAAGGAATTGAGTTCGCATTTCTCGTGCAGGAGATGGCAGAAGCGGGTCAGGAGCTTCTTGTGGGCTCAAAACGAGATCCAACATTTGGTCCTGCACTTATTTTCGGTCTTGGAGGTGTATTTACCGAGATTCTCGATGATGTATCGATTCGCATACCTCCCATCGATCGAGAAGAAGCCCGCAGAATGGTGCGTGAGATCAAGGGTGCGCCTGTGCTTGATGGTTTCAGGGGGATGCCCCCACTCGATATTGAGGCGATTATTGATGTTATATTGAAGGTTGCAACGATTATGGAGACATTCGAAGCGATAACCGAGCTTGATATAAATCCACTTCTCGGATATGAGAAGGGTGTGCTTGCGGTCGACGGACTCATCGTATTGTAATAATCCAGTTCAGGGTCTTATCAATTTAAATTTATCATTACTTCCATGATTGACTTATTTGTTCTTTTTGTATTTTTATTCATCTGTCAAATTCACATCAGAACAACGATATTTGAGATCGATAGTTTTAAATAGTATAAACGATGATGCGCTTCTGGTGGTCATATAGCAGTCCAACAGTACAAGAAATGTCAAATAATTATGGCATTTTGTCATTTTGATGCGACTGCTTTTGAAGAGATGTAGGTTGGCCACCACGAGGAATGGAGGCATGTGTATGCAAAAAGAAGTAACGAAAAAGGTAACTGGAGGCATTCTTATTATTAGCCTGCTCTTATTGCTTGGTGTGATAGCAGCAACAGCGGTTTCCCCTCCTCCAGCACTACCAAATAAATTCTGGGGAAATGTGAGCGTTAACGGTGTTGACGCGCCCACAGATACAATCATAGAGGCGTATATCGATGGTGAACTCAGAGGAACTACAACAGTAGGTATTGAAGGAGAATATGGAAACAATCTCAATTATCTGGCGGTTACAGGCACGCTATATGATCGTGGAAAGATAATTACATTCGTGATAACGCTACCTGATGGAAGGGTGATGACTGCACAGGAGACTGCAGAATGGGGGCGCATGCAGCCACCGAGAAAAGTTGATCTGACCGGAGTTGCACCACCACTTGTGACAGATCCATCTGCAAATCCTGCGATAATCCCTGACGATACGGATGATACCCCTCTCTGGGGAGAAGAAGCAGAGCTATCTGTTACTGTCACCGATATCTGCGCTATCGATTCGGTTACGATCGATCTATCTCAGATAGGTGGAGATAGTGAAGCAGTGATGACTGATACTGGCGGAGGTGTTTACACAATTGTAACAAATGCAAGTGATGGAACCACACCAGGTACGTATCTCCTGCCAGTCAACGCAACAAATGCACCCGGTCTCTCAGAGACATCGGTCAGTGTTGAGCTCACTGTGAAAAAGAACGGCGATGTCGATGATGATGGTGATGTGGATGAGGATGACGTTGTGTATCTTGGATGCTATGCACTCGGGGTCCCTGGATATGACCTGAACGAGAGAATTGCAGACGTTGATGGCAGCGGTGTTGTCAACCTGCTCGATGCGGTCTATCTGGCATCACATATTAACGGGATTGCTGGCTATGAACTGCTTCGCTGAGGTGGTTTACCATGATGAGGCATAAACTGGCTGCATCTGTGGTTGCCATACTCATTGTAGCATCAGCTCTTGTAATTACAGCAGCTGCAAACGAAGAGACGGTCATCTCGATCGAGGATGTGGCTGCTGGCAAAGGCGAGAGTGTGACCGTTCCAATCATAATCAAGAATCTTGATGGCGGACTGGGAGCAAA
This sequence comes from Candidatus Syntrophoarchaeum caldarius, assembly GCA_001766815.1. Classification (NCBI taxonomy): domain Archaea; kingdom Methanobacteriati; phylum Halobacteriota; class Candidatus Syntropharchaeia; order Candidatus Syntropharchaeales; genus Candidatus Syntropharchaeum; species Candidatus Syntropharchaeum caldarium. Next base: position 91,408 of record LYOS01000002.1, on the reverse strand, counting down.
TATCATCCTGAACTTCGACCCAGATGTCGTGCAGGTGCTTGATATAGATGGAAGTGATTTCAACTTCCCGGTTTATAGCCAGATCGATAATGAGGCAGGATATGTGCAGTACGCGGCATTCAACTTCCCAACGAGCCTTACAGGCGATGTGGTCTTTGCAGAGGTAACTTTTGAGGCAGTTGGTGAGGGTGGTGACACAAGCCCGCTCGATCTTACGGTTACATCACTCACAGACGGCATGGATGAGATCACGCATACAGTGGTTGACGGGACATTTACCGTGCTTGATACGATCGTATCGATAGAGAATCTAAGCTGTGAAGCAGGTGAGACTACCACAGTTCCGATCATGATCGAGAACCTCTACCAGGGACTGGGAGCAAACATCATCCTGAACTTCGACCCAGATGTCGTGCAGGTGCTTGATGTTGCCGATGGCGAGTTCAACTTCCCGCTATATAGAGATATCAACAACAGCGCTGGATCTATCCAGTACACAGCCCTCAACTTCCCAACGAGCCTTACAGGCGATGTGGTCTTTGCTCAGATTACCTTTGAAGCAGTTGGGGCTATTGGTGACACAAGCCCACTCGATCTTACGGTTATATCACTCACAGACGGTGTGGATGAGATCACACATAGGGTGGTTGATGGGACATTTACGATCGAAGCGGGTGATGCTGTCCCGAAGGTTGTTGTGAATGAGTTTCTTTCAGATCCTTTACCAGGTGATTCAGAATGGATCGAACTCTACAACCTGATGGACGAGGATATTTCGCTTGATGACTGGACGATCGAGGATAACACTGCTTCACCTGCAAGTCTAAACGGAAAAACAATACCTGCAAATGGGTTCTTGCTGCTGAACAAGTCCACTGATTTCTCGTTCGGACTCAACAATGGCGGAGATACCATCATCCTGAAAAATGGCGGGAATGTGATCGATAGAGTTACATACGGTGACTTCGATGATGGCGACGTTTCAGACAATGCTGAGGCACCAGAAGATGGTGCGTCTGCAGGCAGATACCCCGATGGCATGGATACAGACGTTGATAGCAACGACTTTGCAATCTTTGAGAATACAACACCGGGAGGAGCTAACACTCCTCCACAGCAGATATTTTAATTTAAGTGAATCCAGCCTTTTCTATTTTTCAACTTTTTCCCTTCTTACCAGATACCCCATAGCAAGAACTGCTACGATCCAGGCAAAGCTTCCAAACCCTGGCGTCTTCTCTTCTGCACCGCTCTCTGAAGATGGTACCGGCGCATTCTCTGAACCCGATCTAAAGATGGTATCTGAAATATCAGAGAAGGTCTTCTTCACCTTCTGTGTGAAGTTCATAATCGCTGGATCCGGATCTTCACCATCGATTATTCCGTCACCATCGGTATCAGGATTGTTCGGGTCTGTTCCTGCCACACGCTCCTCAAAGTCGTTCAGTCCATCATGATCTGTATCAGGGTTGAGAGGATCTGTCCCATCAAGCTGCTCCTGACGATCGGGTACACCATCACCATCTGAGTCCTTCGGGCCTGCACCTCCGCCGCCCCCACCACCACTACCACCTGTTGATGCGGTGTTTGTGTCATCTGTAGTCGGTGTTTCTGGTGCTGGATATGCAAAAATAACCGGTGGATCACCTGCTTCCATCGTAACCTCAACTCTCGATCCATTGATCACTGCTGGAAGCTCGATCCATTCACCCTCTTCATTGATCTTATAGACTGCAGTGATAAGCTCAGCGTTCTCCACATCCTCAAACCTCAGTGTGTACTCACCATCTCCTGAGGCGTTGACCATGTAGGCGGTGTGAATGGCAATATCTGGCATCCCTGTGGTATCGATCGTCTCAGGATCGAGGGGGTCGATATCAACCTCATCGATATCAGGATAGAGATCAGCGAGTGTGACATTATCAACTCCGTCTGCATTGATCGTTGGCTCTGGCTCATCTTCGAGTGCTATCGTGATGTTTGTGATGTCTGTGGTGTTAACCGCTGCGGTTGCATCATGGATCTCACCTGCTGTGATATTTCCAGCAACGGTCTCACTGGTGAGTACACCATCATCATCCTCGCCCGTGACGGTCAGTTCATATCCACCTGTCCCCGTTCCTTTGAGTATCACCCTGTACTCCCCCACTGCAAGCTTTGGCAGGGTAGCAGTCTGGACATCACCGAAGTCATATACTGCTCCGGGAATTTGGTTCTCGATCTCGCCTGTCGTGTAGTTCATCCCGAGATGGCGATCCTCCGGGTCATAGATATGCATATCAGCGTATGAGTGGAGTTCAAAGGTGAGCGTTGCCGTTGGTGGGTCGAACATGAACTCATAGAGGCTGTCTGCGGCAAGATCATCACCTGTATCGTTTCGCATGAGCTTTATGTATCTCGCTGTGGCGGGTGTTGTCAGGTTGACCTCGTTCCACCCCGAAGTAGAGGGAGTCCAGTTCTCAAGGACAGGCGTGCCCCAGCTTGAATGGTTGCAACAGGCAGGATCAGATATGTTATCCCCCATATAGACATCCCATGTGTAGTTGCCGCTACCATCAGTGTACATCTTGATCGATGGAACGGTGTATCTTGCACCAAGATCAAAGACCACATACTGTTCATCTCCGGTATCAAGCGCGTTGGCAGTTGATGTGCTGTTATCGATCAGGAGTGAAGCGTTGGTGAGGTTTGTGCACTGGATTGAGGAAGGGGTGAGCCATACAGATTGGTTAAGCTCAAACTTCACTGCATCGGCAATGATGAATCCATCTGCATCGTCACTGAGTACTATTGAATAGTTACCTGCATTGAATGAATATGTCCCAAGCAGGTTCCACTTTCCTCCATTTATTTTCTGTGAAACCCTTACTGTTTCACTGCCTCCTTCGTAGTTAATCATATAGGGTGCATTGGTTGCACGGTTTGAGCCGTCTGCCCACCATGCGTACACATCGTACTTTCCAGCTTCTGGAACTGCGAGTGTCCATGTTGCGGTATTTTCTCCTGTGCCTGAGGCATGGTAGTAGAAGTCTGAGCCATAATAACCGCTATCGGCTGTTCCAGTATACCATCCTGTTCCGTTGTATTCAGCATCGGGATTGTCGGCGATTGGCCATGGGTGGTAAGCTGGAGGGGCTTCAGATTCAAGCTTTATCGCATCAGCTATAACGTAGTTATCAGCATCATCTGTGAGAACGACCGAGTACTCGCCGACGTCAAAGTAGTAGTTGCCAAGACGGTTCCACTTTCCTCCTTTTATCCGCTGTGAAACCCTTACTGTTTCGTTGCCTCCTTCATAGTTAATCGTGTAGGGTGCATCTGTAGCACGGTTGCTTCCTGTAACCCATCGTGCGTAGACGGTGTAGTTACCGGCGGTTGTGATGTTGACACTCCACGTTGCTGTATTGCTCCCGGTGCCTGAAGCATGCCAGCGGTATCCTGTTCCATACGTCGTCTCGTCTGCCGTGGATTCTCCCCATGTTCCGGTGAAGCTTGCATCTTCATCATCGATGATCAGTGCGCCTGGCTGATAGACGGTAAGATCGATCAGACCTTCACCGCTATTACCATCATCGTCTGTTGCGGTGACTGTGATACTCCTTGGACCATCATCAACACCTGCAGGCACTGTGAACTGGTAGCTATACACACCATCATTTGCCTTGGTATCACCGTGGGTTCCGTCATCGTACATCCTCTGGCTAACGTTACCACCAAAACTTGAGAGATCGATGGTAACATTTGCTATGTTCTCATCCACATCGGTAACGAAAGCCGTGAATGTTACAGTGTTACTCTCAAAGTTTGAGATGTTATCAGGGGTTGCATCACTGTATGGAACTCTTGGTCCGGTATACGGGTCTCTGTTGTACTGGACGTTGCTATGACACATCTGACAGAGATGATTTGCAGTGATTACACCGCTTACATAGAAGGTGCCGCCAGTACTCTTATTCACGTTTGCAGTCGCATTCCTGATGGGTGCATAGTAGTATCTCGTGCTATCTCCGTAATATTTGTCTGGGTTTGAGGTCTCCACAGTCCAGCTTCCAGTATAGGTGGCATCAGGTTCATCAACATAGACAGTATCTCCGCCATCTGTTCTGTTCCACTGGATTCCGTCTGCCATGATGTACTCGTTGGCGCCATCTGATGTCAGAACGACCGTGCCGTTTGAAGTTGTAATATTGTACTCGCCAAGGAGGTTCCACTGTGAGCCGTTCTCCTCCTGATTGACGATTACCTCAGCGCTACCACCATCATGGTATATTATATACTTTGCATTTGTCGCACGGTTTGAGTGCGAGCTCCACCATGCATAGATATCATATGTTCCGCCTGCAAGTGTGGGTGTAAACCTGGCAGTGGCTGAACCATCTCCAGGGAGAAGATAGTAGAAATTATGCGCAGGCTCCTTGTTCGCTGTACTTGGATAGCTTATAAGTTCTCCATGTCTTATCATCGGTCCTGTTGGCGAACCGTGTACGTTGTGGCATGCGATGCAGCTCTCACGTGAGTCTGCAGAACTGTCATAATCAGAGTCAAAGTGCTTGCTATCTATCCCGAGATGGAGCCAGTGTGAGTTTGAGATACTTGAATCATTATTCCAGAAGTTGGTGTTACTGATATCCGATGATGTTTCACCCAGCACCTCAAACCTGTTGTGACAGTCAAAACAGAGGTTAAAATCCCGCCAGTAGGCCTGCATATTAAATGTGGATGTTGTTTTTCTTGGCATTACCATCGCTGGCAACCCATCAAGATCCTTTAAACGGTAGCTGTTATTGTAGGGTGTGATCGCATCACCTGTTGTCTCATTTGCTTCATACGTTCGCTGAATTCCATCGATATGGGTTTTATCTGAATCATGACAGGACAGGCAATCCACAACACCGCTTCGACCATGACCTGTTGCATAGAACCCATAGCTTGTATTATCACCGATGATATTGGGTGCGTACGTGGCATTCCCGCCTTTAACAAATCTGATGGCATCAGCCATTACAATTCCATCGGCATCATCACTGAGCACAACGTAACCTGATGTTCCAGCAGAGAAGTTCCATGTGCCGATGTAGTTCCAGCCACCCCCTCCTGCTTTATGGTTCACCCTTACCGTCTCAGACCCGCTGCTGTAGTACACGGTGTACGGTGCATTCGTTGCTCTTCCTGAAACATATATGGGCCACCATGCATAGACCGAGTAATTACCAGATTCTGGCAGGTTAGGTGTCCACGTTGCTGTTTCAGTGCCTGAACCTGCACCATTGTATCTGTAGTTGCTTCCATAATCGGTTGAGTGAGAGGATGTACTCCATGAACCAGCAAAAGAAGCTTCGGTGTTATCCACGATGACCTCGCTGTACTCTGCCTTACTATACGCCGGTTCGTCATCATGGCATCCTGCACACCACTTCTCTTTGCCTGACTTTAATGTCGTGGAATTGTTGTACACTCCATTTTCCCAGTTGGGTTTTGCTCCGATTGTGGAGTCATTCACACCATCGTATGTCCCGTTCGGGCTGTGGCAGTTATCACATCTGTGGGTTGTTGATAGCGGTAAACCATCGTTGAAGAGACCGGTGTGGTTGCCTTTGTGGCAGCCATCAGCACCTGTGCAGGATGTTATGTTTGGTCCCCTGGGTGCGGTTAGATGAGTATTGTGGCTGCCTGCTGCAGAGGAAGAGTATGCGGTGGGGCTGTGGCAGCCTCCTGTTCCTGATCCATTACCACAGGTTACGGTGGGAGGTACTGGTGTGCGATAATAGGTAATCTGATCATTGTGGCACATGTTACACACCTTATTCTTCGCAACGTTTCCGGGTCCTGCACCATAGAACTGTGTCCTTCCGCCGATACTCTGGGTGGCATCTGAGAGATTATGATCAAGCTCTCCGTCTGCGTTTATGTACTTCAGGTTCAGGAGGGGAGCCTTCTCAAGGGTATCGTTGATACTCACAAGTTCTCCGTGTCTTGTCATCGCAGGAGCAGGAGAGCCATGAACATTGTGACACGCGGTGCAACTCTGTGGTGAGTCTGCTGTGCCGTTCCAGTCTGAGTCCCAGTCAGGATTGTTTCCACAGTATCCCCTTCCCTGCAGATGGATGAGGTGGGCGTTTGTGGTGTTGTTCCTGAAGTTTGTCTGGGGTGGATCCTTATGGTAGTCGCCTGTACCACTCGCATCCCCGAGGAGGTTATACTTGTTGTGGCATGAGAAACAGAGTGCAAAGTCGTTTGAGGTTTTTGGATAATCACCCCAGTTACAGTCGACTCTTGGTATCTCAAGTGAGGGGACGGTTTCATTCTCAACCTCAAGATATTTCAGCCTGAAACCTGTCTGATAGTTATCAAGGGTTGTGTTGTAGGTCTGTGAGGTTCCATCGATATGCGCGCTACTTCTATTGTGGCAGTTGGTGCAGGCAATCTTGTGACCGGTGGTATAGTATCCATACCGTATATCTGCTTTATACTCAAACTCACGCTGAGAACCACTCCCCACGGGCCACGGACTCCTCTTGTAGAGCTTGATGTATCTCACAGGTATGATCCTGTCAACCCTGCTCTCATCCCATCCCTCATCTTCACCTGTAAGCCATGCAGGAGCGGAAAAGATCACATCCTGACCATAGAGTATTCTCGTCCAGTTTGAAAGATCATTGCTCCCGTACACCTCCCACTTGACCGTGGAACTGGCAGATGTGTAAAGCCTGATATGGGAGACTTCTGTACTCTCTCCAAGATCAAAGACGATCTGGGATGCCCCACTCACACTCGCACCGGTCTCAACGTCACCATCCAGCAGGTTTGTTGCATCACTGACGTTTTCCGTCTGATTTGTTATAATAGCGACGGGGCTCTGCCAGCTACCGCTTAGATTCATCCCGACGATATTCGGGGCGTTTATACCGCTTCCATTCCCCATAGAGCTGGCAGGTTCTTTATCATGACAGCTTGCACACCACTTCTCCTTGCTTGATTTTAAGTCTGTGCCGTTGTAGACGCCTTCTTCCCAGCTTGCCTTGGCAAGGGTGACACCATTGTATGTTCCATTCGGGCTGTGGCAGTTATCGCAGGCATGAGTCGCTGAGAGTGTGAGGTTGTCGTTGAAGCGGCTGAAGTTTCCCTCACTGTGACAGCCATCGGCACCTGTGCACGAGGATATTTTGGGTCCAAACTCGGCGGTTAAGTGGGTGTTGTGGCTGCTGATTCCGACAAAATACGATGCCGGGGTGCTATGTGAGTGGCAGTCTGTGCATGGTGTTGAATCATTCTCTGCATGCTGGGATACCGTTGACGGGGTCTGAACGATCCTATCGGTCGAGCCATAGAGGGGATTAACATCAACAAACCTGACAGCTATGCCTGAATCGCTGTATCCATGACATACCGCACAGATCTCACGTCCAGTGCCAGTACCAGATCGGGTGTTTGTGCTTGCTTTTAAGTTTGATACAACCTTTCCACCAAGTGGATATTCGGAGCTTCCTTTTATGAAGACCTCATTTGTGGGTTCTGTCTCGTGTGGTTCATGACAGTCGGTGCATGGGAGCTTATCACCAGGTTCAATATTCGTCAGGCCTGTTGCGTTCGTCTTTATGTAGTGGCCTGATGTCGATGACTCGTAGTATCCGGTCTCATCATCAGAGGGTGAGCTGTCATAGGATAGATCGTTTCCCTTCATATTGGCATCAAAGGCAACGTCCTGCGGGATATATCTGCCAAGTGTTGTATTGATAAAAAGCGTGTAACTGGGATCATTGTCTGCCGCAGTGCCACTGTGACAGTCATAGCATTTTATGGTAGGATCATGGACGTAGTTTGGATCTTCTGTCTGGTTAAAATAAGCCTCCTCTTCACTCAGGTTTCGTGCCCACGTCATGGTACGCCACTCATGGCAGGCGGAACACGCACCATTTGGCGTAAGTTCACTCTCAAACGTGAAGTCATGCTTTGAGCCATCGATAGCAGCACCTGCAGTAAGCATCGAAAACGGTGATGCGATCATAAGCAATACGAGAATAAAGATTTTGACCTTTTTCATTCCTTCATTCATTTTAACCCCCCTTTTAAGTATTTACCCAGGTGTTTGTATAGTTTGATTCTGTCACATTATCCCCTGTTGCTGAAAACTCAGGGATCGACCAGCTTCCAGTCTCATTCTCTGATGCTTCAAAGTTGAGCACCACGTTCTTCGTCCATGTGATGTTGACACCCACATGCGTATGACATGCTATACAGGCTTCGTTTGCACCCTCCATGAGCGTCTCGTTGATCGCGTCATGGACAAACTGCATGTGTGCGGCTTTTGTGCCGGTATCAGACGGCAAGACAGAAGGATCAGTCAGATTGAAGCCTCCTGCCCCAGGCGCCACAAAAGGCGAGGTGTGACAGTCAGAACACTCATCACTTCCGATATTGGAGTGTGTGAAGTTTGTGCCCCTGTCATGGCAGATCATACACTCAATAGTCGATGCCGCGTGTGCACCCTGTCCTGGATCCACATCCCCCTCCCAGTCCCCGGCATAGCCAACCCTTGCATCTGCTCTGTGACATCCGCCGCACTCGATATTTTTGTGTGCACCACTTGATGCAATCTCTGAAGCGATGTCGCCATGACATTTTTCACAGGGTACATCGTTACCCTGTGGAGTGAGATTATACCATGAATGCTGACCTGAGAAAAGCGCAACGCTCTGGGGGAGTGCGAATATACCGATCGCAAGTACGGCGATCATGAGCAGAAGCGGTGTGTGTTTTTTCATCTTTCGCTGATCATTTCTGACTCTTTACCTTACATTAACTTATCGCATGTGCGAGATATAAAGGTTGTGGACATGACAGCTCTTTAGAAAAATTAAATGATTAACCCTCCTCAATCCAAAAATAGATCTTCTTATATATGATGAACAGGTTAAGATTATGATGATTCTGAGGATTCTAAGGAGGTTTTAACATGAAGATCATCGAAGTAGAAAATTTAACGAAGACTTATCAGATCTCAAAGATTGAGAAAGAACACACTGCTCTTGAGAACGTCTCGTTCTCAGTCGATGAGGGTGAAGTTCTGGGTATATTAGGAAGGAGCAGTGCAGGAAAAACCACACTCTTGCGAATTTTAAGGGGCGTGGAATCATTTAAAGAAGGATCTGTAAGGGTTGATGGTATCACACTCACACCTGACTCTAATTCCAATGAACAGCTTGAACTCCAGAAGATAACCGCACTGCATCTGCAACGTTCGTTTGCACTATGGCCTGAGAGTGTGATAAATAATGTGATGCGAAAACTGGGAAAGCTTGAGACAGGTTTTGAAGAGATACCTACAACAGGTTCAAACGACTATAAACGACTCTTCAAACGGGCCTCCGAGATTCTTGATATTGTTGGCATGTTGGATAAGAAGTATTACTACTACAATATCCTCAGCGGCGGTGAGAAGCAGTGTGTTCTGCTTGCGAGACAGCTCGCAGCAAATCCACGTGTTCTTCTTGTAGATGAACCAGCCACCATGATAGATCCTGTTGGTCGAGGGATGATGCTTGATGCGATAAAAAAAATAAATGAGAATGCTGGTGTTACTGTTGTATTTGTCTCTCATATGCCAGAAATACACGAAACTCTCGCTGATAGGGTGCTCTGGATTGAGGAAGGAAAGGTGGTTGATGAGGGGAAACCAGATGAGATCATTAAAAAGTTTGTTGCAAAGATCGATCAACCCGTTGAGCCATCGATACCACGAGAAGTGCCGAAGATGCGCCTCACCAACCTCTGGAAGCGTTACCAGATAACCACATCAGGTGCAAAGTTTATCGAGACGATCCAGATGAAAAATCTCAACTTCGATATCTACGAAGGCGAGATACTTGCACTCGTTGGACCATGTGCTGCTGGAAAGACAGTACTGATCAGGTTGCTTGCAGGACTTGAACCTCCTCAGTTTGGTGAGGTTACCTACAGGATCAACGATGGTGGTGAAGAGCGCTGGACAAATATCTGTACCTATGGTTATGATGCTGTAAAGGCGCGTCTTAACATCTCAACGTTACATCAGGAGTTTGCGCTCACGCACTATGAAATCGTGCTGCACCTCTTTGAGCAGAAACTTGGGCTAAAGGACGTGCGATTCCTGCCTGAGGTGGTCGAACGGGCGAGAGAAATGGGACTAAGTGACGTGAAGCTGGATGTACTTTATAGACTTGCAGATCTGCCAGAAGATGAGATGAAAGACATGCTCAGGGAGCTGAAACTTGATCCAGGGATTCTGAGGAAGTTATTCCCAACGATACCTGCAGACGAAGCTAAAAAGCGGATGAAACCCATATTTGAAGCGCTCGATCTTCCTCTTTCTCTCATGGATCACTATACATATGAACTCAGTGCAGGTGAGCAGATACGGGTTGCGCTTGCTCTTCACATGACGGAGAAGCCAGAGGTCCTCTTGCTCGATGAGCCTTTCGGAGATCTCGATCCTATCTCGCTGCGTAAATGTATAAATGCAATAAAAACCCTCAACAAGGAGCACAACCTCACAATAATCCTCGTGAGCCATCAACTGGATGCGGTGAAGGAGCTTGCACACCGGGCACTGCTGATACACCGTGGCGAAATTCTGATGACAGGCGATCCTGAGACTATCTGTAATGAATTTGTCAATCGAAAGTACGCCGACTTTGTCTCAAAAGGCGGTGAGATTGAGGATACGGGAGATGCATACAGGTATTTCCATCTGAGCTGAATACGGCGTGGAATAAAAATGATGCCGCTAAAATATATCGGAAATGCGTTTGAATCAGACGAAATAATTGAGTTCATAGAGGATCTTGGCGGTTTTGTCCTGAACATAGACCAGATGGGTGGTGTTGCAGAATTTGATGTGATGATAGATCATGAATCGGTGAACATTCTGCGTAAACGGGCAGCTCTCCGTAAGCATTCAGGAAGGGTTATCACTGTACCGCTCTATGGTATCGAAGTTGCGGTGATCATCCCCTCATTTAATCTTCATCACACACCCTTTCCACACTGCAGCACGGTTGAGACACTGCGGCAGGCTGGCGCAAAGGTGAACACAATCGCACCTGCAAGAGGCGTTGGCAGAAAGGCGATTCTGATGAGGGAAGAGCGGATGATGATCGAGGAGCACGATCTGGCGATCTTCATGTTTGGATGTTTTGAGCACTGTATCCGTGAGAAGATGGAACTCTGCAGAAGGCTTAATGTACCTGTGATCGTGACAGGCTATGCAGATCTTGAGTCTGATGATGAGCTGATTTTCATCCCGTCTATTACAAGGATACCAACGATGTTCGATGATCCTGATGATAAACGGATAATAGGTGCATTTATGGAGAGTGTAATCTCGATCATCGGAAGCCTTCGACCTGATGTTCCTGCAACCTATCCCTATATAAAAACCGAGATTGAATCAAAGTTTGGTGTGAACGTGGTACTCAAAATGAGCGGTCTCAGAGTGAACGCATCCTATGATGAATATGCAGAGAAACTCGGAGAGATGGAATTTTACTTTGGTAAACTCGGTGAGTTTGGCAGCATAAAGAGGGGCACACAGGACGATATAATCATTGAACTTCCGCTGAGTGTTCCATCTGTATAAGAAAGGTGTGATTTATGATAGGCAGAAAGGCCCACTATGTCAACTGTAGGGCAAAGTTTGGAGGGGGGCTTGGTTACGGTATAGCGCGTGGAGGCACGCACTCGGATGAGTATGGCGAGGATGCACTGATAATCGCGATGGACTTTTCGGATCGACACATCCCATATCCAGTCTGTGATATAACACAGCGGTTGCGTGCGTATGGGATCAAAGCATCGGTGCTTGTCCTTCGTAAGGGAAAAGGTATCAAGGCGGAACAGCATTTTGTGAAGGTTGAATTCAAACTGGAAGAGGATGAGCGCGAACGGATCGAACGTTCAAAACTACTCATATTTCACCACGGCAATGTCGCACGACATATAATTTATAAGCAAATCTACTTTCTCAAACTCTTCGATAAGCCATCGATCGTGATATGCCAGTGTCCAATCGATTACGAGGATCTGGCACGTGAGGGGGTTGATACCAAGTATGTTCGCCCCCTACCAGAGAAGAGACTCACAAAAGGTAGGGTTGTTGGTATTATCACAGGTGTCATCAGGGGGCATATCACTCCACTGCGAAGTACTGAGGAAATAAAACGAATCGTCTTTGTCGAGTCTGGCGAAGAGAAAGCCATCGAAACAGCACCAGAGATTGAGGAGGGGATGGAGGTTACCTATACTGCCACAGGTACAGCAGGCACGGTTGAAGAGGTGGTTGAGTTCTGGGGTGCAAAATATGCGCGTATAAATGATCTATATTACAGAACCTCTACGCTCATGCCATTGTCTGCAAAAACAGAAAAGAATTAATAAGCCTTGATTTAAGTTTGCAACGGAGTGGGTCTATGAAGATTATAGAGATAGAAAATCTTTCCATCGAAAAGGGAGGCAACAAGATACTCGATAATATAAACCTGAGCGTGGAAGAAAACGATATAATCGGTGTTATTGGAGCAAGTGGAGCTGGAAAAAGCGCACTAATGTACACATTGCGCGGCATGGAGGAATATAGACCAACAGCCGGGCATATATACTACAACATTCGCTTTTGTGAGAATTGCGAGCGGGTTGATACTCCATCACGCACAGAATGCCCGCGCTGTGGTTCGGCGATGGAACTCCAGCGGGTTGACTTCTGGGAGATTGATAAAGGTATGCGCGATGTGATAAAACGGCGGGTTGCGATCATGTTTCAGGAAGCCACCGGGATTTATTCGATGCGGTCTGTTATCGAGAATGTGCTTGCAGCTCTGCATAGCTCTGATTATCCGATCGATGCACGTATGGAACGGGCACATGAGATCGTGAAGATCGTCTCACTTGAACACAGGATCAAACATATTGCACGGGACCTGAGCGGCGGTGAGAAGCAAAGAGTCGTGATGGCAAGACAGATCGCAAAAGATCCGATGGTGCTTCTGCTTGATGAGCCTACGGGAACGCTTGACCCCAAATCATCAGAAGAGATGTATGATGTGATAAAAGAGATCTCGAAAGAGCGAACAACGTTCATCGCGTCACATCTGACATCGTATATACCTGAGGTGGCCCCGCGATCGATATTGCTTATAGAAGGAAAGGCAGTCTTTGAGGGAGAGACAAGCAAGGTAATGGAACGTTTCATCGCTGAACGACGTCTGTCGAAGAAACAGGTTGTTAACTTTGAAGGTGAACCAATAATTCAGTGCAGAGATCTTCGCAGGGAATACTTCACGGTGGATGAGGGTGTTATAAAAGCACTGGATGGCGTATCGCTCGATATTTATGAAGGCGAGATACACGGGATTCTGGGACATAGCGGTGCAGGTAAGACAACACTTGTTACAATTATCAATGGTGACAGTTCCGAATTTGAAGGTGTCTGCACAGTTCGACTGGATGGTGAACGTGTGGATATGCGTGAACGTGGCATACAAAGGGGGCGTGTCAAAGAAAAGATCGCCATACTTCACCAGGAATATGGGCTATCCGCATACCAGACAGTTTACAGAAATATGCAGGGATTTGTACCAGGAGTGCCGGAAGAGATCTTAGAGGAGAAAATTTATGACGTCCTTGAGCTTGTTGGGTTTAGTGAAGAACGAATTGAGGGAATTTTGAAACGATATCCCGATGAGCTTAGCGAGGGAGAGAAGCATCGGATAATATTTGCATCGATTATCCTCAAGGACCCCAAGATAATGATACTGGATGAACCAACAGGCACACTGGATGAGATGACAATGTACCAGATAACCAACTCTATTATTAACCGTCGCAACGAACATAAGACCACGTTTCTTATCGTGAGCCATGACCTTGAGTTTGTACGGCTCGTGTGTGACAGGGTTACGGTAATGGATAAGGGCAAGGCGATCTTCACCGGAGATACTGACACAGGCATCGAATACGCACTGAAAAGTGGCATTATCTGAAAGATGGATATTATTGTAAGATCCCAGGATGCAAAGGGGGCTGATGCCTATCGCAGAGTTGCAGAGATCAGAGCACATGACTTTCCAGTAGAAATAGATAAGATAGAGATGGAGATTGATCCCGAAGAAGGAGTCTTTGCGGCTCGTCTTGCCTATAAAGAAGCTCGTGGATCATTTGTTACAATAGCAAATATAGCGGAGAGCGAAAGTGAAGATGGAGAGACGATATTTCGCATAAAGGATGAAACATACGCGCCAACGTTGCTTCGATACCTCTGGGATGCCTTTGGACGCAGTATGGTGGAACAGCCAAATAGACTTGAAATTTTGGTAAAGACCGAGATAGAGGAGGATTTCATGCAATCTGTCATATTTGAGCCGTCTGAAGAATTTCTCGACGATATCATCACCTTCCTTGAATTACTGGCGCCAGAGGGGTTCAGGATATGGAATGTAAAGAAAGAGAAGAACGCACTTCTGGTGGTAGCATCAGAGGAAGTCCTGAGTACACAAAGACTTGATCAGGTCTTCCAGAGCCTGCAGACATGAAAGAAATACGATTGAAGGTCATCAGTGAGAATGAGGCAAGCGACTATATCTACGTCGTAGCAGATCGAACTTTGAAGGTAGAAGAGATTAACGATACGTACGTAAAGATCGTGGGGTCGGCTGATTTCTATGGAAATGGTGACGATCCCACAGGTTTTCGTTCAAGTAACACTGTAACAGTGAGAAACACGGGAAATGGCATTGGTAATGTTTACATCTATCGACGCAATGTTTTACCCTCAAGATCGCACGATGTTGTGGGCATACTGGAGAATACAGAGGTTCTGGAAGGGCTGAAGGCATCCGATGAGGTTATGCTTTCTGTTGAACCACCACGAATAATGGCGATCGGAATGCAACAGGAGGAGGCATACAGGATGCTCAGTGCGCGTGGAATCCATCAAATCCGGGAGGGCGCGATCGAGGACGACGCAATCATTGTAGAACAGAACCCAGTCTATACGATATCCATTCTTAAAACAGGAGAGGTCAGGACATACGGCATATCATCAGATAAGATCCTCAGGATAAAACTATGTGAAAATATAGACCAGACACTTCACTACTTCAGATATGCAACCTTTATGAGGGCTGGTGTTGGAAAACTGAGCGTCAAGAAGAAATACCGTGCGTTCGTTCTCTTCGATGAACGAGCAGGATATAAGCGGAGTATAATGCCAGAGAATACCCCTGATGTGATGGAGAGCTTTACAATTGGTGTGACAAATATGGCAAAAGAAGGTGCGGGGACGATAGGCATACGACTCAAACCAAGTGAAAAATATGGGCCAACAGGCGAGAACTTCAAAGCAAGTAACATCGTGGGCACAGTGACAGAAAACCGTGAACTTCTCAATGATCTGAAAACAGGTGATACGATCTATTTCTCATCTGAGACAGTATAGTTTTAAATCAGAAGGAGCGTCTTTTATCTGATGGCAAAGGTTGGTGTTGCAGATACTGCATTTGCACGGTATGATATGGGAAAGGCTGCGATCGAGGAGCTTAAGCGAGGCGCATCTGTCAGAATTGAACGCTACACAGTGCCCGGTGTGAAGGACCTCCCTGTCGCTTCCAAGAAATTGATCGAGGAGATGGGGTGTGATATCGTGATCGCGCTTGGTATGCCAGGACCTGAGGAGATTGACAAGCAGTGTGCGCACGAGGCATCACTTGGGATAATCCATGCGCAGCTTCTGACAAATAAGCACATAATTGAGGTGTTTGTACATGAAGACGAGGCTGCGGATGATAAAGAACTTGTGAAGCTTGCGGATGCAAGAACACGGGAGCACGCCAGAAACGTCCTGAAACTGCTTTTCAACCCAAAGGCCCTTGAGAAAGAGGCGGGGACAGGTCAACGGCAGGGGTTTGCAGATGCAGGACCTGCGAGGATATAACTTTCGTCCCGGACTATCTCTTAGGGATTTTTTATTACAATTATGAAATAACTATGTTATATTTATTAAAATCGGTCAAAAGTGAGTATTAATCATTAATATTAACTTTTTTTCTAAATGATCACACCCATCTCTTTTATAAACTATACGCGAGTAGATAGACGTAGAGGTAAGAGGAAGAGATGCGATAAAATTTAAAATCTCGTACCACCTCTTTCAAAACTAAAAAATCTGGAGACGAGAGAAACCCAGAAATCAAAATCTGAACAACTGAGAAGGAGGTGAGATAGATGAGAAGGAATACAACTGGACTGCTACTGGTTGCAATCGTAGCAATCGGAATATTCGCACTCCCACAGACAGCAGCACTCTTCAGTGGACAGCACAGCTGGTATAACCTGAGTGATGATGGAAACCAGCTACCCTGTGTGAAGTGTCATGGCGATATCAACGCAGAGATGATCGATTCTGATAATGGTGTGCACAAAGGCCTTGCATCCCCTGGGTGTGACTGTCACAGGGTGAACTCCTCACAGGTGCAGAAGCCAACAGGTGTTGCATCAGGTGATACCTCAGGTTCAACCCCAGGTACGACCTCGCACGCAGCAGAGACGATCGCATGTATGATCTGCCATGAGTATGGAAATGATGGGCTCGGTGGTTACCCACACGCGGGTGGATTCGATCAGCCAGATGGTGTTGGTGATTACAACGGCGATGAGACAAACGATCCTTACCAGTACTCCTATGATGCCGGTGGCAGAAATGGGACGAAGGCCGCACACAACGCATTCATCCAGCAGGCGATCGATGATGACCTTATGATCGACTCGAACGAGGCATGCATTGGATGTCATACCCGCGTTGGTGTCAACATCTCATGGACGAAGAATGTTGTCCTTGATTTCGATGCCGAAGAGGATGAGGATGGCGAGTGGACAGTCGATAACTTCCAGGCACTCGGTGACAACGTGACAGAGTCTGGCTACGAAAACGCCTATGTGGAAAGTTATACCTACCCATAAGTGAAGGGTCAATCCCTTCTTTTTTAATTTTATTTTAATCTCGATGTTCTCATGAGTTATAGCAGCAGAGAACGCCAGGGTTTGGAGGCTCTGCCTGGATCGTAGCAGTTTTTGCTGTGGGGTTCTGGTAAGAAGGGGGGAAGTTGAAAAATAGAAAGGTTCATATAAATAGATGGAAATGAAAGAGTAGACGTGATGCAGGCATGGAAGTTAAGAGTAAGACATCCTTATCTGATAAAGTTGGACTGGTAGGCTCACTTACAGCGAGTATTATCCTTTTCTTCATCGCATTATACTCATTTGTCATCGATTTTTTTGTGGAGTTTAACCCAACGGGCATTCTTCTTGATATCATATTTATCTTCATTGCTTTTGAGGTTGGATTATTTGCGACTCGCACATTTGGAAAGGTTCTCTATTATGAAAAGGTCATCGATGCCTCTTTTGAGAAGGGGATTTATCGTCGGCTTGAGCCGGTCCTGCGGAAAGTTGCAGAGGTTGGGGTTGAGATCGATGAGATGAAAGAAGAGATTGATCTTGTAAATCGCAAGGTGGCAGCATTGATAGATGAGCAGGTAAATAGATCACCTGAGATAATTGCACCTGGAGTCACGCCGAAGTTTGCTACAAAAACAATGCTCCTTGCGATATTTACGATGGCTGGCTTTCTCTACGTGCTTGAGTTTCCTATAGGTGTGGCGCATTATGTAACACTCATTTTTTATCTTGTATGGTGGCTATTCATCACCAATGAGTTTGAGCTATTTGAGGAGACTGCCGCATGGATATTTGTAGCGATCCCGATACTCATTATTCCGATAGGTGCGATCTTCCTCCATGCACTCTTCAGCCTCAATGCGATGATCGGCATCCTTTTTGGAGGTCTTGCGGTCTTTGTACTGGTTTACTATTCATGGGCGCTATATCACAAAAAAGGTGTTCTTGTCTTCAATTTACCCGCGTTTAGACCCCCAGATACAGAAAAGAGCAGGCTGTGGTTGCATGAGAAGCTTGCCCCGTTCGATGGTGTATTAAAGGATAAGAAGACGCTTATCATAAAGAGCACGGATGTGATGATAGTTCTCCTGTTGCTGTTGCTGTGTGCGATCGTCGTTTATCTTTTTTTCTTGTAACTATTTACCCAGTTTACTTTTAATCACGCCTTCAACGATGCAAACCCAAATCCTTATAAACGACAGAGAAGATTATGAATCAAATACATGGTTTAACAAAGAGATGAAGGTGTGATAGGATGAATTCGTACGAGAGGATGAAGTTGATCCTGGAAGGCAAGAAAGGGGAGATCGATCGGATACCCTGCGCCTGCCCGGGAGTTGGGACATACACAGAGAACCTGATGAAGGAATTCAATGCAGGATGGCCTGAAGCTCACAAAGATCCTGAAAAGATGGCTATACTCGGTTCCGCGGCTTATGAGAAATTTGGGCTTGAAAGTGTGGTTGTGCCATTTGATGCGGTAGTCGAGGCAGAGATACTTGGTATGGCTGTGGACTTCAGGGAGAAACAGCTCAAGAAGGGTAAGATCCTCTGGCCAGGTGTTCTGCGACCTGGCTTCACAAAAGATGGTGTCGAGATTAAGGAGCCCTCTGATCTCACAATCCCGGATGATATCGCAAATTCAGGAAGGGTTCCTGTGATCACAGAGGCCCTCAAGATACTCCATGAAAAGTACTATGGTGAGGTACCAATATTTGTCTGGTCAATGGGAATTTTCACGACATTGCTCGGATACGTCCTTGATACGATCCAGTTCATGATGCTGGTGAGGACGGATCCAGAGAAGGTGAAGGCGTTCTATAATGCAGTGCTGGATCTTCCGATCGAACTCGGAAAGATCTACAAGGAAGCAGGCGCAGACTATGTCGTGTACAGGGAAGACGGTGCCTGCTGTGACAATGTCTCACCAAAGGACTTTGTTGATCTATTCAAAGCACCAATCAGCGAGATATTTGCAAAATCTCCAATGGAGATTCTTACAATGTCAGGTACAGCCGGGCCAATCATGAAAGATTGTGCCGAGGTTGGTGCAAAGATGATTGTAATCGATGAGAAGACCGATGCAGTAAAGGCACGGGAGAGTGTTGATTCTGCTGGAACAGGTGTCGCGCTCGCTGGAAACCTGCCAACGATGTCACTTCTCAAGAAGAAGAATAGTGCGGATAAGATCGATGCGTGGGTGAAAAATATCATCGAAAATGCAAAGATCGATGTTGTCTCTCCTGGATGCGATTTCTTCGTGAAGACACCTGATGAAAACATCGAGGCAATGGTTGCAGCAACCAGGAAGTACGGTCAGCTAAAATAGGTCTGGAAACAGACTATTTTTTCTTTTTTAAATCTTCTCAAGAAGCTTTGATCCAACCGTGCGGTTGTAATCTACCTCTCCAGAAATCTTTTCTGCAAGATCAAGATCTTCCTGTGAGTTGATATTGATACCGACATAATAATCATCAAAAAGCAGATAGCGATCCGTGGTTCCATCAACGATGTTGAGTCCAAAAGGCGTGATCACATCATGCACCATCGTGCATCCAACAACAGAATCTCTCATTCGATCTGCCTTTAAAATCGCCTTGATGTGAGCAGGAGTCAGGAAAGGGATATCTGATACAATCGTAAGGATCGCACCGAACTGTTCTGTGAGATGGAATAGATCCTCGTGGTAATCATTTCCCGATGTCATCACGACCTCATAATTTGATCGCTGACAGTAGACGGTCGTATCCTGTGTATTCTTCGATACAGCAACAATGGTCTCAATATCCAGTTCAATGAGCGGGCGCATGACATGGTCTATAAGTGGAATGCCTCCAAGCTTAACCATTGGTTTTTCCACACATCCAAGCCTTGTAGCTTTACCGCCTGCCATCACAACAGCAATCATCCTTCTCTCCTGAGGAATTAGTTAATTCAGGATAGATTTAAGTCTTGGTAGTACGATATTAAAATAGTGCCACAGAGATCAGCGGCATCAGGAACAATCCCCAGAATTTTGACATATATCCATCCA
The DNA here is from genome assembly GCA_001766815.1 of Candidatus Syntrophoarchaeum caldarius. Lineage (NCBI taxonomy): Archaea > Methanobacteriati > Halobacteriota > Candidatus Syntropharchaeia > Candidatus Syntropharchaeales > Candidatus Syntropharchaeum > Candidatus Syntropharchaeum caldarium. The sequence goes on along the minus strand of LYOS01000002.1, from coordinate 71,391 downwards.
TCTGTCCCTGAGCATTCCAGTGCGATGCCATCTGCTCTGGCATCTGAGGATAAAAATAAATACCAACGATGAAGGAGAAAAGAATTATCCCCAGGACGATTATTTCACTTTTTCTCATATTCATGATTTAAACCTTTAATAACATTTCATTTGGCTCGTTCGCATTTCATATAACGGGCGGCGGGGTATCCGAAAGCGTAAGCCAAAGCCAGATAGACGCTGTTATACGCGTCAACGAAACATTTCTACTCTTCCTCAGCTTTCCTTGCTCTTTCTTCAACCCCTTTCGCCCTTCTCTCCGCATCTTCAGCTCTCTTTTCTGTAAATCTACCTCCGAAGTAAAATCCAGCGATGGCAGAAACGAGTCCTGCAAGCATGCTCAGAATGTTGTTGACCACTGCTCTGGAGTTAGAATCAGTATCATTGACAAGTAGGTGAAAGACGGCTATGCCAAGGATTAAAATTACAGTAAGAGCTATGATGGCTCTGCGAAAACCGGATATTCCCTTAAGGGCACTTCCACCCTTTTTATACCCAATATACGCATCTGCAAGCATGAGGATGGTAGGAAAAGCAACTATGACCGCTATATACCACTCGATGATATTCGACATCTCTCAATCACCTCTTTGATTACCCAACATAAAAATACTTTTGCCTTGGGCCTCTAAAGCCGATGGCGCATAACGGATTGCGGATAAAAGAAGTTCCCGAGGGCAATTTGGGCGTAGCGTAGCGAAGGCGAGGAAACCGAAGGTTTCCGCAGAGTTGAAAGGGGAAATGGCTTTGGCTTGAGCGGGTTATGATTACTCAAAGAGTATCCACCCAGTAAGCGCTATTATGTTTCTTTTCCAATCTCTTTCTACCCTCATCTTTTCAATAGAAAGCAAGGCACTCTCCCGAGTAATCTTGTTGCTCTTGTATAAGAAATACACTATATGAACGCTGAATAAGCACTCAATCAGGCCATCAAACCTCTTAAATGCTTTAATGTCATCAATCACTATAGGTATACCTTCCTGGTTGCAAATGATAAATAACTCGTCTTCTGCGTTTTCTCGTCTTTCAGAATATCTTACATCTAAATCTCCTAAGCATTTTAACCACATTTTGGCTGATTTAGCATCTAGGTCACCCCAATTCCCTATGTCGTATAATTCATCCAAGATACTTTCCGTGACAACGATGTTACATGTATTAACTATCTCCTCTACTAAACCTGTATGTCCTAATGATACCAAAGCAGATGTATCGAATCCAAAGGTCACCTTCATATGTTACACTTCTTCAACATCTCATCAACCCTGCCCTTCCCCTCCTGGACCTTCCTTAAAATATATTCAACATCCTCTGCATCAGCACCTAACAACTCCTCAAGTTCTTCCTCAGTGATATGCCCTCTTGCATATTCCATCACAATAGCTTCTCTAAGATGAAGTGCTTCTTCTTTCACAGCGTACGCGATTTTATTCCTGAGCCATTCGCTTCGGGAAATGTGCAATACTTTAGTTAAAGCATCAACTTCTCTAAGCAACTGTTCTTCTAACTTGACATTTATCTGTGTTGTCATCTATATCGCCTGCTATACATTGTGTAGCAATTGCTATAAAATACTTGCTATAAGCAATAAGCCAAACATCAACCACTAAAAAAGCCAAAGCCCCCTTTTCAATTTCATATAACGTTCCGAGTGTATCCGAAGTTCCCGCAGGTGGAATTTGAGCGGAGTGCCTAAGGCACGGAGCCAGATACACGCTGTTATGCGAAGTTGCTCATGTTTCTTCATAAGCTTTTAAAAACTCCTCCCACTTTATACCTGATTGCCTGCAAATAACTCTCAGTCTCGAACCTTTTATCCTATCATGGTTAGGCATGGTTAAAGGAGTTTTAGTCCCATTTTTATGACCTTTCGCCTATGCATCTTTTGGGAACTTCATTACACTACCCCTTCTGCAACAAAAGTTTCCATAATCTCTTCACTTTCAAAAACCTCTCTTCTAAAGGTTTCCATGTGAAAATCGAAGATCATTTTTCCATCCTATATAACCCCTATAAGCATCAATATTCCGATTGAAAGTATCACAATACCTCCAAAGAGTCTGACATATCTTTTTTTACTTTCTCTCATCTCATCGAGTTCCTCAGGGTCTGTACCAAAGTAAACGAGTGCGATTATCCCAAATAATGGTAAGATATAGATGATATTATAAAACAGGAGGTAGAGAATTGCCTGAAGTGGTGGCTCAGCAGAGAGTGCAGTCAGAACTGGCAGATAGACACCAACCGTGCAGGGAAGTCCGACAAGTGTTGCAAACACACCAAGCACCCCTGCTGTGGGGAGTGAAGCGTACTCGATCATCCGTTTGATCCCTGGTTTTGCAAATTTGGGAATTGCAAGCGTTGATTCGCCTGTGAAAAAGTCTCTTATGTTTATAACCCCTGCCAGAAGCGCTATGATGATTACAGCACTTCTTATATACCGCTCTGTGCCTGCAAAGAGGAATGTGTTTATCAGACCGACTCCAACGAGTAGATAGGTCAGATAAACTGCAATGATGAATGTAATCCCGATTATAATTATCTTTCGCCGGTCATTGAGGATGAGAAGTGATGTTAAAAGAAGTATGAAGACAGCGAATGTGCAGAGGTTGATCAGACCATTTACAATACCTGAAATAATCAGAAAAGGGATTGAAACCTTTGATTCAGGCGTTTTGTCCGTTTCACCTGCCTCTATCCGCGCGATCTCGCGTTCAATCTCTTCTTTTGTGATATCGCCTGAGAGGTATGTATCGTTGAAGAAAATTACCGGCACACCCCCGACTTTTATCCCATAACGATCTCGAAACTCATCGAATATCTCGTAGTTTGTGTCATTATAATAGACTTCATAGCGGTGAATTACCAGGTTGGGATGATCAGCTTCGATCTCATCGATTATGGGATTGAGAGCCTGGCAGTGTGGGCAGTCTTTGCCATAGAAGTAGTTGATCTCAATTACAGGCTGGGCTGCCGCTATTATTGGAATTAGAAGTGAGACGATGATGATCTGAAGTGTGAGTAATCTAATCGTTCTGGAATTCATTGTATTAAATATATGAGAAGCTGTTAATCAATATTGCCATCAGCGAAAACAATCCACAACCTTTATTAACCCATCGTTATTAGGTTACATTAGCGGGGTGGGGTAGTCAGGAGATCCCGTCGGGCTCATAACCCGAAGATCGATGGTTCGAATCCATCCCCCGCTATTGCTCAGGGGTGATGAGGTTTTGATTCTTGTAAACAGATATAAATGTGGCTATTGTGGAACATGCGTTGGCGTCTGTCCGTCAAACGCACTCGATCTTATTGAGTTGTGGCTTGAGATCGATCAGGATAGCTGTTCAGATTGCAGGTCATGTGTCGATGTCTGTCCTGTCGGTGCTCTCGCGATGGAGGTTGAATGATGGAATTTAAGGATAAATATGACCTCATAGTTGTTGGCGCAGGTCCAGGGGGATCGATGGCGGCAAAGACTGCTGCAGAAGCAGGACTTGAAGTTCTCATGATCGAGAAGCGACAGGAGATCGGGACGCCTGTTAGATGTGCGGAAGGGGTTGGTACAAAAGAGCTGGCTCGCTATGTAACCCTGGATGATCGCTGGATAGCATGTGAAATTGAGGCTGCAAAGATATATGCGCCAAACGGGTCTCACCTCAAGATCGCAAGTGCCAGTAAAAGCGGATGCATCCTTGAGCGTAAGATATTTGATCGTGTACTTGCACAGAATGCGGTTAGAGCTGGTGCCGATGTGGTTGTCAAGTGTCGGGCATCAGGGCTTCTGTTTGATAATGGTAGGATTGCTGGTGTCGAGGTTGTCCATCTTGGTGAACATCACAGTATAAAATCTGATATTGTGGTCGGTGCAGATGGGATTGAGTCGAAGGTTGGAAGGTGGGGTGGAATTGATACCTGCCTCGGACTGGAGGATATTGTAACATGCGCCCAGTATTTAATCACAGGGATTGAGCTTGATGGCTTCTTCACCGAGTTCTATCTTGGGAATGAGATTGCCCCAGGCGGCTATGCGTGGGTCTTTCCCAAGGGTGAGCAGATGGCAAACGTCGGCATAGGGCTCAATAGCACGATGATGGGCGATCTCAGGCCGATCGATTACCTCAACCGATTCGTAAAATCCAGGTTTCCTGAGGGAAAGATCCTTGAGGTTGTTCTTGGCGGTGTTGCAGTTTGTGGACCGATCAAACAGACAGTTGCAGATGGTTTGATGCTTGTCGGCGATGCTGCGAGACAGAGCGATCCATTGACAGGGGGTGGAATTATCAACGCAATGAATGCAGGGGTCATCGCAGGTGAGGTTGCAGCAGATGCCATATCGCGTGGTGATACATCTGCCAGCGGGCTTGATGAGTATGAGGTGCGATGGCGCGAAGAGATCGGCAAGAAACTCAGTAAGATGCTCAGGACAAAGAATGTTTTATTAAAACTGAGTGATGCTGAGCTTAACAGAATCGCAGCCTCGCTTGATGGGGAAGATATCGAGGGGTTAAGCAGCACCGAGTTCATAATCAGGATCATCAGGAAGAATCCATTGATACTGAAAGATCTTGTTGGAATACTGTAGGATAATGATCATAGCATAGCGTTCATAAGGGGGCGCAATTGTGGAGAAAAACTCAAGGATCTCAGGTTTTTTCAAGAAAAATCCCGAAGAGCGGCTTGAAATCGTGAAAGCTTTCGCCGATCTCTCTGACGAAGAAACATCAGCGATTGCTGGCAGCGGTGCAACGATTACGGATCTCGATCGGATGGTTGAGAATGTGATCGGCTATCTGGAGATGCCGCTCGGGGTGGGACTGAACTTCAGGATAAATGATAAGGATTACCTCATCCCCATGGCGATAGAAGAAGCTTCTGTTATTGCAGCAGCGAGCAACGCGGCAAAGATGGCGCGAGAGGGGGGCGGATTCACGACAAGTTCGAGTGATCCAGTAATGATTGGTCAGATACAGCTTGTTGGTATCAAAGATCCTTTTGCTGCAAGGTTTGAGGTACTTAAGGCACAGAAGAGAATTATAGAGCACGCAAATGCACAGGATCCAATGCTTGTTAAGATGGGGGGTGGTGCAAAGGATCTTGAGGTACGCGTCATCGAGGATGGCAGAGAGTCGATGCTTGTAGTACATCTGCTGGTCGATTGTCGCGATGCAATGGGTGCAAATGCTGTTAACACAATGGCAGAGAGTGTTTCCCCAATTCTTGAGGAGATTACAGGTGGAGAAGCGATTTTGAAGATTATTTCAAATCTTGCAGATAGAAGGGTTGCGATGGCTGGGGCGATCTTTCCCAAAAATGTGATCGGGGGGGAAGAGGTCGTTGATCGGATCATCGATGCCTACAGGCTTGCAAAGCTTGATCCCTATCGGGCGGCAACCCATAACAAAGGGATAATGAACGGCGTCAGCGCGGTTGTGCTTGCAACAGGAAACGATACACGGGCGATCGAGGCAGGTGCACATGCGTATGCTGCCAGAAACGGTAACTACCAGCCACTTACAAGATGGGAAAAGACCGAGAACGGAGATCTTGCTGGTACAATCGAGATGCCTGTCGCGGTGGGACTTGTGGGTGGTGCAACGAGAACACATCCTGTAGCAAGGGCTTCGATCAGGATGCTTGGTGTTAAAACCGCGTCAGAGCTTTCTGAGGTGATCGCTGCAGTAGGGCTTGCCCAGAATTTTGCAGCACTGAGAGCGCTTGCAACCGAGGGGATACAGCGTGGACATATGAAACTTCATGCAAAGAATATCGCGATTGCAGCGGGTGCAACAGGCGATCAGATCGATAAGGTCGCGGAGATCATGATTAAAGAAGGAGCAATTCGTATGGATCGAGCCAGGGAGATTATGCAGGCGCTCTGATTACAACCACTCCCTCACAGAACCTTCGATGATCTCCAGTGCCTTATCAAGCACACGATCGTCGACATCGGTAAACTCAGACCTTGCGATCGCGAATGCAATATTTCTTGCATATTCCCCCATTCTGTTATCTCGCCTCAGGGGCGATGACCCAAACTCCTCAACGATCTCATTGATCTTCTCAAGGTATTCATCAACGTTTGAGGCTACAATACCTGGTTCATGAGTCCGTGCAAGTTTTACCCACTCATCAAAGTAGAGCGAGAACTTTTTGAGTTCATTTCCTGTGTAAAACTTCTTTTTGAAGAGATCAAGCCTGTCAGGTTTACCGAGATCGTCGGTCTTAACGATCAGTGCAAACCTTGATGCCAGTGTCGGTGGCAGTCCGATATCTTCGATCGCATTGGCTGAGAATACATCTCTTCTGGGATTCATCGTTGCTATCATGATGAACTTTGAGCGTATCGTTCTGTGGACCCTGCCCGAGTGGACATCGCAGGTTCCGTTGCTCATGAGCTCATAGATCATCTCGATATCTCCTTTCGGGACTTTATCAAACTCATCTGCAAGCACAAGACGCTCATCTGCATAAGCGATCGATCCAAGCTCTCCTGTAGAATAATTTATAACAAGCCCTGCTCTTGTGCTGTTCCCACCAATTCGCTCAACAGATGAGATATTGTCAGAGATTATCTCCCGTGCAAGGGTCTTTGATGATGCGGGTGGTCCCACAATCGCAATATGAACAGGTTCATCAAAAGTGGAGAAGAGTGCGGTTGTGATCGCCATCTTCATGATCTCATTGCCCTTTATATCCTCAAAAACATCTCTGCAGAAGCCATCAAAGCCTTTGCTCTTAGCAAAATCGATGATTGCGCTTGGATCAAGCGATAAGCCACTGTTTTCCTTTAGAAGTTCCTCTTTTGAACTATCGAGTACATACTTCCATTTAACGATCTGTGGTAGGACAAGCCTTCGCCATGTGAGTTCAGCCCCCCACTTTGGAGTTATCAAAAATTCTTTATCCTCGACCTCGATGAGATTGTGTGGGTTATCAAGCCCGAGTACTGCTTTGATCGATGCTTCAATCACAGGATCAAGCTCAGAACAGATCACCCTCACCTCTTCATCTTCTATCTCGATCGCTTCGATATTATTCGATGCGATCACATTCCTTGCGTTCTGTATCATCGCACTTGCTTTCTGCTTTCCGAACGGGAGCTCGCCTGGAGTTAAAATCGCGAGCGCCTCCACAGTACGGATACCGTTCTTCTTCAGTAGTTCTCTATCCTTTGTGCTGATATTGATTGTACTCAGATCCATATGTTGCATAGTAATATAATATCACCGGAGGCATATCACTTTCTCTCCCCGGGCGATGATCCTTTCATAGGAATTGCATCATCTATTCGCAGGAGCATCGTTGCGGCATCTACAGCCGAGTTTAAAGCCTGGCGCTTCACGCGCAACGGTTCGATCACACCCTGCTCAAGCATATCGCTGATTTTTCCAGTTTGGACATCGATTCCAGCCGTTTTTTGACCTTTATTGTGCATAGCACGCAGTTCAACGAGTTTGTTCATTGGATCAAATCCTGAGTTCTCGGCAAGTGTCTCTGGTATCACCTCAAGCGCATCTGCAAATTTCTTAAGAGCGAGTTGCTCCTTTCCTTTGAGTCTGCTGCTGTATGACCGCAACCGCATCGCGAGTTCGACCTCTGGTGATCCTCCGCCAGCTACAATCTTTCTATCCTCAATCGCAGACCCAACCGTATTCAATGCATCGTGAATCGCCCGTTCTAACTCTGAAACAACATAATCCGTCCCACCGCGCAGAACAATCGATACTGCTTTTGGATCGAGACATCCCTCTATGATCGTCATCTTATCCCCACCAAACCGCCGCTCCTCGACAAGTTCTGCCCTTCCAAGAGCTTCTTCATCGATCATATCGATGTTTGTGATGACCTGTGCCCCTGTCGCTCTTGAAATACGCTCCATATCGCTTTTTTTGACTCTCCTTAGGGCGAGTATACCTTTATCTGCGAAATAAAACTGTACCAGATCATCCATTCCTTTCTGGCAGAAAACAACGTTTGCACCGCTCGCTTTGATCTTCTCCACCATCTCCTTCATCAACGCCTCTTCCCGCTCCAAAAATGTCTGAAGCTGATCAGGGCTTTTTATGGCGATCTCTGAACTGAACTCGGTCTTTCTAATCTCAAGCGATGAGTTGATGAGTGCGATCTTTGCGTCCCTGATTCTATCAGGCATACCTGAATGTACCTTCTCCTTGTCGATCGCAACCCCATTTATCATGAATGTATCATTCACCCTGCCTCCGACCTTCCGCTCCACATTGATTCGATCGATATCAACCCCCTCCTCGTCTGCAACCGCCCTTGCAGCAGCAACCACAACCTCAGCGAGATGATCGTGTGCCACATCAACGCCCTTGCCAGTGAGTGATGTTCTTGCGATCTTGAGGAGCGTTTCATCATTCTCAATTGCGTCCATATCGATCGCGATCTCATCGAGCGCTTCTTTCGCCAGTTTGAGCGCGCTGCGATAGCCAGAGATGATTGCGGCGGGGTGCACGTCAAGTTCAATAAGTTCTTTTGCACCTTTCAGGAGTTCACCAGCGATCACAACCGCGGTTGTTGTTCCATCACCTGCTTCTGTATCCTGTGTCTTTGAGATCTCGACGACCATCTTTGCCGCAGGATGCTCAATATCGATCTCCTTGAGGATTGTGCTGCCATCGTTTGTGATCACCACATCTCCAATTGTATCGACAAGCATCTTGTCCATTCCTCGTGGTCCGAGTGTTGTTCTTACTGCTTCTGCAACTGCCATTGCTGCAGAAATGTTATTGTTTTGCACCTCAGTTCCCCTTGAACTGGCTGTACCTTTACTGAGAATAACGATGGGAGAGCTTCCCGCTGTTGTCATACCTTTGCACCTCGCGTACTTAAAAAAATAGATTTAACAGTCTATATAAGAGTTGTCTGATGATCTATCTGATCTATCTCATGGCAGACGGGAACAGGAAAATACTTTTTAGTATGGTGTAGTATGTCGCATGGAATGTGATAGTATGGCAAGGAATAAACCGGAGAAAGAGGTCAGGCGTGCCATAAGACTGCTTAAAAAACGTGGTACTGAGTCACAGAAGGAGTTTGCAGAACGCATCGCTAAATTTTATGACCAGATCAAAGAATTCAAGCCCATAGACGTTGGAACAATAGAGAATGGAGCATGGAAACTTATAGCTCGTGAGATGATGCCCGTTTTTGATCAGATCGAGACAGGCTACAGGCTCAAGAACTTGAAGGATATCAATGACCCCGTCTGGGTTGATGCACTCAAGACGCGCCTTGAAGAGATGTCAAAGCATGGCAAGGAATTATGTGAGAAGCTCGACGAGGAAAGCAGAGAGTATCACATTGTGAGACGTGAGATAGCAGATCTTGAGCGTGCAATCTCAATTGTAGAAGAGGCAAGAGGGGAAGAGATCTTTGATAGGCTCGCTGATTACCTTGTTGCAGGATATGTGGAGGTAAAAGATCCTGAGAAAGAATTTAAGGAGGTTCTGGAGGTTAATCCAGACGATTATTCAGCCCTTGTAAATCTCATGGCATTCTTTGACCGGGAGAACCGGGTTGATGAGCTTATCGAGGTTGGGGGTAAGATCGCATCACGCTACCCAGAGGATCTTTTAAGCCGTGCAAAACTGATCGAGGGCATGATAAAGACCGGCACCTATGATGAGGCTTTAAAACTCGCAGAAGAGGGAGTAGAACTCGCAATAAAATATAATGAGCATGCTGGTGATCCAGAGACCAGATATCTTAATCGAGAGGAGTTTGATAACCTGATATGGCGCGTGAATGAGATCATGGCACTTGAATCAGCAGGCACTGTTGACACGGACTCTGATCTTTGCGCGATCGTTGCGGGCGGTGAAGTTGATGAGATCGTTGAGCTCGGCGAGGATGCGATACCATATCTTCGATCTGCCATCCTGCGCGGTGATCCAATTTCACTGGATGCACCTGAGATCCTTTCAAAGATCGGTGGTGACTCATCTAAAAGGGTTATGATCGACGGAATCAAAGTCTTTGATGAGGCTGTCATCGGTGCGTTTGTGGATAAAATTGTTGAATCAGGCGAAGACATGCTTCCATTCCTGAAAGAGGAACTCACAAGTTCAGAATCTTATAATAGAAGAAACAGGGCAGTGATTCTATTCAACTGTCTCGCACAGATGAAAGGCGTTGAAGGCGCCCGTGATCTGCTCACTGAGCTTCTAAACTCAGAGGATGGGGATCTTACTGGTGGTGCAGCGGTTGCACTTGGGTATCTGGGGGATAAAAGTGTTATCGACGCTCTGCGTGATGCAAAAGAGCGGGTGGATGATCAGTACAAGAATATGATTACTTTTGCGATAGCACTACTTGAACAGCAAGCCTGATGGTGTTACATCTACTCCACAACACGTATGAAGATCTCCTCGAGCGTTGATTCGTATGGCGTTATCCTGAGGATCTCTCCCCCATGCTCCAGTATGAAGCGCGTCACATCGTTCATCTCGTGTGAACCTCTGCACTTCATTTTATAATGTCCGTTCTCACGCCAGAGATCTCCCTGAGGAGGGTTCGCGGAGACAAACTCCACAAAATAGCTCTCCTCGCCCCATCTTTTTCTAATCTCGTCAACAGTCCCGATAACAACTGATCTACCATTTTTCATGATCAGAATTCTGTCACAGATCTTCTCAACCTGATAGAGATTGTGTGCACTGAAAACAATCGTCTTCTCTTCCTGTTTCATCTCATAAATGAAGTCAATGATCTGCTTTGAGGTCATTGGGTCAAGTCCAGATGTTGGCTCATCATAGATCAAAACATCAGGGTCGTTCAGGAGAGATCTTGCAATTACGACCTTTCTTTTCATTCCTTTCGAGAGATTACCGAGTCTCTTTCCATTGTTCTCTAAATTAAGCATTGACAGTAGCTTATCTATTTTCAAAAGTGCATCCTCTGGTTCAAGTCCATAAAGCTCTGAGAAAAAAAGGAGATACCCATCGATCGTCATGTTTTCATAGAGTGGTGATTCTTCCGGCAGAAAACCAAGTCGTTTCCTGACCTCGATCTCATCATCAATCGCATCAAAACCTCCAATGCGCACTTTTCCAGAGGTTGGCTGGATGAGTGTTGAGATCATCTTGAGAGTTGTCGTCTTTCCAGCCCCGTTTGGGCCCACAATACCAAATATCTCGCCTTTTTCAACCGTAAAATCCAGACCCTCAACCGCTACAAATTTGCCATACTCCTTTCGCAACTCCCTCACTTCGATCATGTAGATAAATATATGATGCTGGATCTATTAAAGAATTGGTGAGGGATATGTGAATTTGTGGGTAAAATACGGTCAATCGAAAAGTATAAGTATATAAAGGAGTAGATTTGTAGGTTTTAAAGGTGGGTATAAAATGATAAAAGTAGGCGTACTTGGAGCAACAGGAGCTGTGGGACAACGTTTTATCCAGATACTCTCAGAACATCCATGGTTTGAGATTACAGAACTTCTTGCATCTGAACGAAGTGCTGGAAAGAAGTACAGGGATGCTACAAAGTGGCTCATCGAGACAGCGTTGCCCGAAGATCTCAAGACGATGGAGGTCAAGCTTGCAAGACCCGAATCACTCAAAAATAGTGATATTGAACTTCTATTCTCAGCTATACCTGCAAATATCGCTAAAAAGACTGAAGTCGAATTTGCAGAGGCCGGTTTTACCGTGGCAAGCAACGCAGCAGCTCACCGTATGGATGCAGATGTTCCACTTGTAATTCCTGAGGTTAACCGTGATCATCTCGCGTTGATCGAGGTCCAGCAAAGAAAGCGCGGCTGGGATGGGTGCATCATCACAAATCCGAACTGTTCAACCATCGTGATGACCATGACGCTCAAACCACTCATGCAATTTGGGATTAAGCATGTGCGGGTTGCAACGATGCAGGCGATCTCTGGTGCAGGATATACGGGCTTGCCTGCGATGGCGATACACGACAATGTCATACCCTTCATTGGTGGTGAAGAGGGAAAGATGGAAACAGAGCCTTTGAAGATCCTCGGTGAGCTTGATGGTGATGTCGTGAAACCTGCAAACTTCAAGATAAGTGCGAGCTGCCATCGAGTTCCTGTGATAGATGGACATACAGAAGCGATCTGGGTTGAGTTCACATCCGATCCCTCAGTTAGTGAAATTAAAAAGGCTTTTTATGACTTCAGGAGAGAGATTGAGTCTCCCACATCTCCAGAGATGCCGATCATGGTGATGGAAGAGGAAGATCGTCCACAGCCACGCCTTGATCGCGATCTTGGCAGGGGGATGACGGTCTCTGTCGGGAGGATACGGGCAGATAGTATGGGATTGAAGTACATCGCCATGGGGCACAACACGATAAGGGGTGCTGTTGGAGCGTCTGTCCTCAATGCCGAAGTATTCGCAGTGGAGCGAGGGATAGTTAAATGACCTTTATGATGGATGTACTTGATATTCTTGAGAAGAATGCAAGAACTCCGACTGAAGAGATCGCAAAGATGGTTGGAAGATCGGTTGAAGAGGTCGAAGCTCTGATAAAGCAACTTGAGGAGGAGGGTATCATACACAAGTACAAGACGATGATCGACTGGGAGAAGGCAGGACAGGAGTACGTCTACGCCCTGATTGAGATCAGTATCAATCTGGAAGAGGGTGAGGGATATGATGTTGTGGCAAAGCGAATCGCAGAGTTCCCCGAAGTTCGATCGGTACGGCTTGTATCAGGTAGCTACGATCTCTCAGTTGTAGTGCGTGGCAGGACGCTCAAGGATGTGGCATATTTTGTCGAGGATAAGATCGCAACGATCCATAATGTTCAGCGCACGGTCACTCATTTCTCACTCAAGATGTACAAGGATGAAGGTGAGATCGTTTACCAGCGGGATGGAGGAGGGCGACTGGCGGTATCGCTATGAAACCAATCTCGCAGCGGTTAAATGATATACCTGCATCAGGGATAAGAAGGTTCTTCGATCTGATACTGAACACGCCTGATGTGATCTCGCTCGGTGTTGGAGAGCCCGACTTTGTCACACCATGGCACATCAGAGAAGCAGGGATAAAGGCGCTTGAGGACGGACGCACATCCTATACCTCAAACTGGGGTCTAATTGAACTCAGAGAGTTGATCTCAGAGTCGGTAAAGTGTGATTGCAACGTTGATTATGATATGCATGGCGAGGTGCTCGTCACAAGCGGTGTATCAGAAGCGCTTGATATCGCGATGCGTGTACTCCTTGATCCAGGGGATGAGGTTATCGTGATTGAGCCGTGCTACGTCTCATACAAGCCCTGCATCATTCTTGCTTATGGTAAACCTGTGGTTGTGCCAACCGAGAGTTCAAACGAGTTCAAACCAACTGTAGAGGACATTAAATCGAAGATAACAGAGAAAACAAAAGCATTGATACTTGGTTATCCAAATAATCCTACAGGTGCAATTCTATCAAAAAAAGAGCTGGAAGAAATCGCAGATATTGCAAACGAGCATGATTTATTTGTGGTATCTGATGAGATCTACAGCAGGTTGACCTATAATGGAAAACACACATGCTTCTCATCCCTGGACGGTATGCGGGAGAGAACGATACTCCTGAATGGATTCTCAAAGTCCTATGCGATGACAGGATGGAGAATCGGGTATGCCTGTGGAAACAGAGATGTAATTGAGGCGATGATGAAGATACACCAGTACACAATGCTCTGTGCTCCAATACAGTCACAACTCGCAGCCTGTGAGGCTTTGCGAAATGGCGAAGACGCCTGTACCGAGATGGTGGATGAGTACAACAGACGCAGGCGGCTGATGGTGGCTGGGCTTGAAGAGGCTGGGCTTGAATGCTTCAACCCACGCGGTGCATTCTATACATTCCCCTCGATAGAGGCGAGCGGACTAAATTCAACTGAGTTTGCAGAGCGTCTCTTTAATGAGAAGAAGGTTGCTGTTGTCCCTGGTGAGGTCTTTGGAGAATGTGGTAAGGGTTTTGTTAGATGTGCCTATGCAGTCTCGGTTGATGACATAAGGGAGGCCATGACTCGCATCAGGGAGTTTATGGAGGAACTCGATTGATGGGCGATGAACTCAAACCACTGATCGTTGGTGTAATCGATGAACCAGATCTCAAGAGTGCTCAACTTGCAAAGAAGGATGGTGCAGACGTCCTTGAGGCGAGGCTCGATCTCTGGGGGCTCTCACTGGAGGATACAAGGCGATTCCTCCTGAAACTTAAAAGGATCGGTCTTGAAATCATCGGAACAAACAGATGGGAGCTTGAGGGTGGAAGATTTAAAGAGGATGAAGAGGCTCGAATCGAGTTTTTGATTCACATGCTGGATATTCTTGATTACGTCGATATTGAGCTTGAATGCGGGGTGCGGGATGATGTGATCAGGAAGGCCAAGGAGCAGGGAGTTGAAGTGATTGTCTCCTGCCACAACTTTGAGCTAACTCCAGATGAGGATGAACTCTCCATGATCGTTTCAAGGATGAAAGCGTGTGGAGCCGATATTGGAAAGATTGCGACGATGGTCAACGACCTCCATGACTGTCTGAGACTGTTTGAGCTTCTGCTTGATTCTCCGATGCGACTTTCTGTTATAACGATGGGTGAACTGGGGAGGCATGCAAGAGTCATTGCGCCAATCTATGGATCAGCCCTGAACTATGGATTTGTGAGAGAAGCGGTTGCACCAGGACAGATGAGTGTGGGGGAGATGAAACGGCTGCTCAATGTGATGGCTGTATGAGATCTCCAAAAGTACAGATACAGTTTTTAATAAATAGCTCAATAACAGATAGATATATGGGAGATCTATATCATGTCCAGGAAACTGACCGTAATCCCAGAGCAGTGTTCTGGTTGTAAAATATGTGAGCTTGTCTGTTCAATCAGGCAATTTGGTGTGAACAACCCCAAAAAGGCGGCAATCAGGGTGATTGTTGTATATCCACATCCTGTTCTGCGAATGCCGATCGTTTGCAGCCAGTGTAAGCGGTCAACATGTGAAGAGGTATGTCCTGTGGGTGCACTGCGCCGGGATAATGGTGTGGTGCAGCTGGATAAGGACGTCTGTATCTCGTGCTTCAAATGCATCGAAGCATGTCCATTTGGTGCGATATATGCCCATGAGGACTGTGAGTTTCCAATCAAGTGTGATATGTGTGGCGGAGACCCAGAATGTGTTAAAAAATGCCCGAAGGGCGCACTCAGGCTCATACCAGAGGCAGCGCTTGGAGAAGTCAGGCGCCTCAACAATGTCCTTAGCTACACCCAGATGAAGGAGATCGAGTTCTATGAGAAGGGTGAGAAGAAGGTCATTCAGTATGCTGAGATAGGAAAAGAGGAGTTATAATGAACATCAGGAGCGGGTATTTCAGGAAACATCTCCATGTCAATCTTACCGATGGAGAGATTGAACGTCTGGATTTATCAGAAACCTTCCTTGAAAAGTATATCGGGGGCAGAGGGTTTGGTGCAAAACTTGTCTGGGATAACCTCAGGATGCACGACTTTAAGATTGATCCACTTGGTCCAGAGAATCTGCTTGTCATCGCGCCTGGGCCGCTTACAGGGGTGTACTTACCATCCTCAGGTAAGTGCTCTTTCATCTCCATATCGCCTGCTACAGGGATGTATGGTGACTCATCTGCAGGGGGTGCATTCGGGGTTGAGCTTCGCCAGTCAGGAATCGATGTCCTCTCAATAAAGGGCAGGGCTCCTGAGCTTTCGATTCTCTTCATCGACAACGACTCAACCGAGATCATACCAATGCCTGAACTCAAAGGTAAGAGTTGCCTTGAAACAGAAGGGATCATATTCGAGAAGCTGGGCACATATGCGATGCACATTGCTGCCATTGGTGTTGGTGGCGAGAATCAGGTTCTTTTTGCATGTGTAAATACTGACTGGAGTCGTAATGCGGGAAGGACGGGTATAGGCGCCATTATGGGATCAAAGAACCTCAAAGCAATCGCTGTAAGAGGCCACAAGGATCTTCCTGTCTATGATGTTAACGGCCTGGTGGCAGAGGCTGATCGCGCCTATGAATACCTATCAAAGCACAAATATTTTGAACTCTGGCAGCAGCAGGGATTGATGAACGTCATTGAGTATGCGAATGAGCATGGAATTTTACCCACCTACAACTTCAGGGATACGGTATTTGTAAGACATGATAGAATAAATGGCGAAGAGATGCTCGATCGTTACAAGATAGGTGATAGTGCCTGTTTCGCCTGTTCCATGACCTGTGGTAATATATGCCTGGTCAAGAATGGTAAATACACCGGAACCGTCACCGAGGGTCCAGAATATGAGTCATGCGCGATGCTTGGCTCAAATCTTGGTGTCGATAACTTCGCTGCGGTGCTTGCTGCCAACAGGCTTTGTGACGAACTTGGTATCGATACGATCTCCACCGGCAATATTATAGGGGCTGTGATCGAGGGTTATGAGCAGGGCATACTATCGCTTGCTGATATTGACAATGAAGAGATAGCATGGGGAGATGAGGATGCAATCCTTAACCTTATCCGTAAGATCGCATTCAGAGAAGGAGTCGGCGATATACTTTCACAGGGATCGCTCAGGATCATTGAACGGTGGCCTGAGATGGAGAAGATAATTCTGCATGTCAAAGGGCTTGAACAGTCGGCTTATGACAGTCGTGCGGGTATATCAATGGCACTTGGATATGCTACCTCTGATATCGGTGCGCACCACACACGTGCATGGACCATCGCCAAGGAGATGGAAGAAGGGCAGAACTGGACAGATGAGGAGAAGGTCGAGATCGTGATCTATCACCAGACGCTACGACCACTCTTTGATATGCTGGGAGTCTGTCGGTTGCCATGGATTGAACTGGGGTTGAATGAACGTCACTATGAGAATTTCTACAGATATGTGACCGGCAGAGAAACCTCGCTCGAAGAGTTGCTGGAACGATCGAAGGATATCTATGATCTGACGAGATTGATAAATACAAGAATGGGTGTGAACCGCAAGGATGATACACTGCCCTACAAGGTTTATGCCAGACCCGTTCTCACCGGACCCAATGCAGGAAAGGTGATCGATAAAGATGAATTCCAGAAACTGCTCTCGCTGTATTACAAACGACGGGGCTGGGATGAGAACGGAATACCTCCACGTGAGATTGAGGCGAAGTTTGATGATTGAATATTACTCTCCGAGAATTGCCGAGTTTCCTGTTTCATCCTCCAGAATAAGTGTTATCGCAAATTCTCCATTTTTCACCGCATCAATTCGGTTAGAGAGTTCTTCAATCTGTTCTATTTTATCTTTATCACCGTCTCTGATCGCCCAGTTCTTCGTCATACCAAGAACCTTCTCGATGCGCAAAAGCACCCCCTCAACATTTGTGATAAATCCTTCAGAGGCGTTACCAGGTTCTATCACAACACCAAGTTCAGGAATCTCAATCTGACAGGTTTCAGCCCGTATGACCCTTACCAGAAGGTCCTCACATGATATAATTCTAAACTCAAACCTTCTTCCCCTCGTATCAGATTTGATCCTTGATGTTGCTGGATCAGTACTTTCTGACAAGTTTCTTCCGATCAACCCTGACATTTGAAGGCGTTACGATCACCAGATCATGCTCTGTCATCGCTATATCTCCCTTTATATCTGCCACAACCTGCTTAAGCTCTTTGGTCGTCCTGTCCATCGTGATCTTATCATTCTTGATAAGTGAGATATCTACAATTACGATATTACCGTTATACACCTCTTTCTTGATCTCCGGGAGGTCGTTCACGCCTGTCAACTCTGCAAGTTTGACAAAGAGTGCAGCAGGTTCTTCATCAAGAATCTCCTCGTACTCAGCAAGATCCAGATCGATGTACTCTTCCTCTCTCGTTCGCGCATGTGGATCTAATAACTTATTCAAGAATCCTTTAGACATCAGTATCCCTCGTCTAATGTTTAATCTAATGATATAAATATTTAATCAGCCAAGCCAGCGCTTGAGGATCGATACAACCTTATTCTCATACCGTTTGACCATGATCACCGTGCAGTCTGCCGAACGTGCAACAGTTTCAGGAACAATGCCGAATACCAGGCGTTTAAAGATCGGTTCCTCTGTTGCTCCAATCACGAGCAGATCAGACTCTTTTGATAGCTCAATAAGCTTGGCTCGAACAGATGGTGCACGAATAAGCTCAATATCCATTTCATCCTCGGTGATGTGTGTCTTTTCTTCTTTCAGATCTTTCACAATTCGCACGGCTCTTATCCTGCCACCTGCACGCTCAAAAATTTTGGCGATCTCATAGGCAAAGTTGGCATGTACACCGCCTATGGTTGGAACAAGTATCGTTTTTACCATCTCTGGTACAAAATCCCTGAACCTGGCGATGATAACATCGCAGGGTGCATGAATAACAACGGGATCGATTGTGCTCCCCAGTATACGCTCCTGCCGCCACGTCCAGCCCCTCCATCCGAGTATTATGAGATCGCAATTTCTTGTCTTCGCAGTTTCTGTAATTGCCCTGGGAATGCTGTGTCCCACCCTGATCAGGGTATTTATTGGTATATCATCAGGACATGCCTCTACTGCATCCTGTATGATCGGTTTCTTCTCATCCACGAACTCTCTGCCGCTTGATACCGGAAGTTGCTCAGGGACCTTTATGACTGCCATTGCAAGTATCTCACCATCTTTCTCTCTTGCGATGATCGATGCAAGCGTTATCAGATCCTTTACGGTTTCAGGGTTTGCAATTGGAACAAGGATTCGATAAGGTCTCTTCTCGATCTCCTTTTCTTCATATACAATCTGTGCTTCGATCTCCTCACGCTCCTTCTTCACAGGATAGAGATAGAATGCAATCACACCGATTATGATCCAGAAAAACGCGGTGTACCAGGCAACAGGGCTGTAGCCAAAGAGATAGGCTGCAATGAAAAGCTGAGCTATGATTGCAAATAACGGGATAAATGGAAATAAGGGCGTTATAAATCCTCGATCAAGTTCTGGCATCTGTTTTCTTATTCGTATCATGGCGATATTGACTCCAATGAAAATAAGGAGGAAAAATATACCTGCTGCAGACGCTACATCCTCGATTGGCAGGAGGATCGCCATCAGGATTATCAGTGTGGCTGATATGAAAATAGAAATATGGGGGGTGCGTGTTCTGTTGTGAATTCTGCCAAAAACTTCAGGGAGATCATGATCCCGCCCCATCGCAAACGAGACACGGGAGGATGAATAAATCGTTGCATTGAGCGCTGAGACAGTCGACATGAGGCCGCCTATCAGAAGAATCAGCGCACCCGCGGGCATAAAAGTCTTTGCGGCTTCAACCATCGCTGTCTCACCACTCTGGCCAAGATATAGATATGTTTCCATCCCCTCAATATGGGTTGCACCGATAGCGACAAATCCAACGAGCAGATATAACGGAATTACAATTAAAAGTGATATAAATATCGCTCTGGGGATATTCTTCTTTGGGTTTACAACCTCTTCCCCTGCCTGGGCGATTATCTCATAGCCTTCAAAGGCAATGTAGGTCAATCCCATCGCTGTGAAGACCGCGAAAAATCCTTTAGGGAAGAGGGGCGTGAAATTTGTATAATCTCCGTTTCTTATAATTGCGAGGACGCCAAATCCGATGAACATAACGAGAATTATAATTTTTATCATTGTAACAACGCTTTCTGCTTTTCCTGTCTGAGATGCACCCTTAAAATTGATGTATGCAAAAAATGCGCAGATAATAACTGCAAAAACCTTTATTAGAATTCCTTTATCTATTCCCATGAAGTTTACGCCTGCCATCTCCAGAAGAATAACAAAATACGCACCAAATCCGAGTGAATAGAGGCTGCAGGCGATGCAGTGTGCGAACCAATCCATCCATCCGCTTAAGAATCCAAGTGGATTCGGCAGTGACCGTTTTATCCATACATACCCGCCACCTGCCTCTGCCATACACGAACCAAGCTCTGCGTATGCCATCGCGGTTAAGCCTGCGATGATGCCATTTAAAAGAAACGCGAGTATGAAACCAGGTCCTGCGATACCCGCTGCAATACCGGTCAGAACAAATATTCCGGCCCCGATCATCGCACCGATACCGATCATCGTGATATGGAAAAGCCCCATATCACGGCTCAATTCAACCTCTTCCATCCCTCGCATACTCGATCAAATCACCTTTTTCATTAACACTTGATCGGGCTGTATTATAAAATCTATCCCGATCGGCGGATTTGCACCGTGATCAATGGTGCAGATCAGGTTGGCTTGAATTCTGCTCTTCAAGAATGTTGACGAGTACGGGAAATAAGGCGAACTGCGATAACAAACCCGATAAGAAGCGCAATTGGAGAGAGGGCAGGCGATTCCTTCTCTTCTTCGCCAATCTCAATTGTGAGTGTGATCGGTTCTGTCTCATAGAGTTTGTCATTACCAAGATCTCGATATATTGCCCTGAATGAGACCTCTTCAAACGTACCTGGTCCTGAGACCGGGCGCAGGTCAAACTCAGCGGAAAAAACATCATCCTGCTCCATATCACCTATAAAAACCTCTTTCGGTGAGAGTGTGAACCCATCTGTAATCGGCACCACACGTACGCTTGAAAGATCGCTCGATCTGCCGTTTGCGATATCCAGTTCGACTCTTCCAGTACCACCCACAGGTATCGATTGAGGATATGAGACAACAATAACTCTCAGATCCTCCCTCTCAACGACCTCGACACGTTTTTCGAGTGTAGATACATGGGTGTTGTCTCCGTTTCTGTAATCGAGCCGAAACGTGATCGTATCTACGCCTGCACCATCAATAAGTGGAGTGAGTGTGAAGTTGGCGTTAACCTCTTCATTCTGAGCCATCCTGCCGATGAAGATGCTCTCAGGTGCAAATTTAAAGATACTGGATCTGGGAGTGATTCTGACGCTTTCTACACTGTTCTGTCTTGTGTTTGCAACTGCAAGCTGGATCAACTGCGATCCTTTGACCGGGATCTCTCCTGGAATGTCGATCGGGATGATCTCAACGGGTGAGCTATCAACTGTTATCGGGATTGGATAGCGAGTATTTATTCCATCCTCAACTGTGATCCTGAGTTCAGGGAAGTACGTGCCATCCTCGACATCTGCCTCAAGCGGGAATGTCAGTGTCATACTCTCCCCGGGTGAAAGTGCACCAGGGTTGTCATATATCACTCGTTTTCCATCTTCTCCAACCGACTCGATATTTCTGCTATAAAGGCGGACGTCATCGATCTTTGTCTTGATCAGAGAGGTGGATGTTGTTGATGTGGTGCCGGTTGTTGTCGTGGTTGATGTGGTCGTTGTCTCGGATGATGTCGTATCCCTGTTGATGATAGTAACCGTGAGTGTGCCTTTATCACCAGATATAAAGATCGGTGGATCGAGGGTATAGTTTGCAACTGTGACAGAAGAGTCAGTAACTGGTGTTGTGGCACCTGCCGCGGTTGGGGCAATTATTAGAAGTGCAAGCTGGATAGCGAGAATCAGTATCGTATATCTCATTGAATCACAGGTGATTATCCACGCTGTTTTAAATAAGTATTGTTATCTACCCTGATATGTGGCGCATCAGGTGAGGAAGCTCTGGCACGATTATCTCTTCGAGCGCGAGTTTTACCGCATCTGGTGAGCCAGGCAGGCAGATGATCAGCTTCCCTTCGATCACACCAGCAGCAGCACGCGAAAGCATTGAGGCTGTACCGATTTGCTCATAGCTCAATCTCCTGAATAGCTCACCAAAACCAGTGATCTCTTTCTTGAAGAGTGGTGCGATCGTCTCGATCGTGAGATCATCGGGGGTAAGTCCTGTGCCTCCGCTTGTTATGATTGCATCTGTATCAGATAATATAAGTCGGAGCAGCTCACGTCTGATCATATCTTTCTGATCAGGCAGAATAATCATTGATGAAACCGTGTGCCCAGCTTTCTCGAGTATCGCTCTTGCAAGTTTACCTGACAGGTCATCACGCTCACGATCAAAGTACTTGGAAGTTGATATCGTGATCAGAGATAGGTCAAACCGCTCTCTCGCTCCTTTCCTGTGTTCTTCTGGCGTACTCATCAGAAGATCATTTCATGCAAGGCATATAATCTTTTTGCATAGCTGGTGATCCTGGCACAATCCTCAAGTCCATCGAGCCATCTCTGTGGTATGCCATCAAGACCATGCATCGTACCTCTGATCGCACCTGTCATTGCCCCGATTGAATCGGTATCACCGCCATGATTAACCGCAATGAGCAGCGCATCCTCGAAGTTTCTCCCATGAAGTGCAGCAAATATCGCGGCTGGAACACTCTCGATGGCGAGAATCGACGTCCCGATTGTCTTAAACACCATCTCTGGTGGATCGTCTCTGAGCGAGATTGCAAGCCGAATCTTATCAGAAAACTTTTTTGAGTATGCTTCTGCATAATCTACTGCTTTTTTTGCTGCATTTAATATATCAATCCCTGAAGCTACCCCTGCAATAATAACAGCCACTGCAACAGCTCCTGCAATTGATTCATCACTTCTGTGTGTTGGAATACTCGATTTTGCCGCCATTTCGGCTGTCAGATCAAGATCATGAGAATAAAGCAGTCCTATCGGTGCAACCCTCATTGCAGAACCACACGTTGGATTCATGCCCCCTGATTTTTCCCAGTGTACACCATCGAGTAGTTTCTGGATCGCATCGATACTGGTTGGTCCAATCCCACGGGATAGGGTCAGATCATTCATGATCTCCCTGCCCCATGATTTAAGTGCTGCTGTGAAGGATGAAATATCAAACCCACCTGCCTCAAGGATTGAATCGGTGAGGATGAGCATCTGAAGCGTATCATCGGTGTACTGGCCTGCTTTGAGCGGGTAATTCACAGAATCAACCCTTGCATCACCATAATCACTGATAAACTCATAGGAGCTTAAACCTTCAACCTGCATTCCGAGTGCGTCACCGATAGCGAGTCCAGTAAGTCCGCCTTCGAAGTGTCTGGAGCCCATTGGTCATACCTCCGTTTCTTCCTCTTTCTCACTCATGGTATAGACGTTATACGATCCTACGAGGATTCCAACAAGTACAGGCGCCCCAAAGAATCCTGCGATACCACCTGTAATGCCGCCACCGATGAAAGCAAGAAGCAGCAGGAGCGGGTGTATCTTTGACGTCAAGCCTATGAGCTTTGGTCGTATAAAAAACTCAGGTGCGACGTCGATGAAAATCAGAACCAGAATGAAGAAAGCGATTGCAGGATATATCCCGGATGTGTAGAAGAGATAGATTGAGATTGGAACCCAGATCATCCACTTTGCAAGAAGTGGTACCAGAGCCGCAAGAAATACGAGGCTTGCAATCAGCGCAACCATCGGCACTTTGAAGGCAAAGAGGAAAGGAACAGATAAAAGACCGATCAGGAGTGCGACAAAGAAGTTTCCAACATATATCCCTGCAATTATATCATCGACCTCACGTATGTATTGCAATGCCACATCCTCTTTTCCGAGAGGTACAAGCTTGAGGATGGCGGTGACGATCTTTGAACCATCTGCAAGGAGGTAGTAGGCAACAACGATGAGTACAAAGACATTAAGGAGGAGGATACCCATGTTTATCGTCGTCTCGATGGATATTATCGAGTGAAGGATGGGTGTGACGTAATCCAGGATCTCTGGTAGCCGTTGATGGATCATATTTGTGATATCCGCTGGAACTAAATCTGAACCCAGAAGTCCCAACGTTTTACTCAGGATCTCTTCCTGCTTCGAACTTAGCCAGATAAGTTGCCGTATCGCCTCACTAATCCCCAGTATAACGATTAATACGATCGGGATGATGATACACAGTGTTGCGATCGCTGATGAAAGCACCTCGCCAAGAACCGTAAGCTTTCTCTTTATCGGTCTTGCAACATAGGCAAAGACGACTCCCAGGATAATCCCATCAAAGAGCGGGGAGACAGCCCTCAGTAAAAGTAGAAATGCAAGAAGCAGGACAATCCCGCAAATAATATAAAAGATACGATCATGGTTAGATTTCTCCTGCATGATAACTTTAATAGTCGTGGTAAGATAAGTAGTTTCTGATTGATGGTAGTTGTTGCGGGCGTTGATGAGGCAGGAAAGGGACCTGTTGTTGGACCGATGTGTGTTGCGTGTGTTGCACTCGAAAAAGCAGATCTCCACAATCTTGAAACGCTTGGTATTAAAGATTCAAAGAAGATCTCAAAGAAGAAGCGTGAAGCGCTTGCCGTTGAGATCAAAGAGATCACATCATGGCACGTGCTTGAGGTTGGTGCTCAGATGATCGATGAACTGAGAAAAGTTATGACGATGAATGAGATCGTTTTAAAAGCACATGCACAGGTGATCAACAGGATCATGCCCGATGAAGTATATGTTGATGCTGCAGACGTAAATGCCCAGCGTTTTGGACTGAATCTCAAAAAGCTTCTCGCTTCTCCTGCAAAGATCACATCAGAGCACAACGCTGATGTAAAATATCTGATCGTATCTGCGGCATCGATTGTTGCAAAGGTCACAAGAGATAACCTGATGATGAAACTCGAAGAAGAGCTTGGATGCACGATCGGGAGTGGATACCCCGCGGATCCTGAAAGCCGCGCGTTTGTGGCTGAAGCACTGAAGCGTCAGGACGAGTCTATGTTGCGCGTCATCAGGCACTCATGGAAGACGGTTGATAAGATCAGAGATAGCATTCATCTTTGAGCTGTTCGAGGGTCATGTACTCAATCACCTGAATCAGGCGTTTGCGAGCAGGTGATTCTGGAAACGCGTTTATAAGATCCATGCAGCCACCAACAAGCGACCTGATCCGCTCGATACATTCAAATTTAACTTCTTCCTCTTCCATCGTTTTGTTTAGAATTAGGGGTAGTGTAACGGATGCATCGCTTGAGTGTTTGTCTATCTCAAGGTTTAAAAATTCAAGAAGGTCATCAAGGATCTGGTATGCGATTCCTGCCTTTGTGCCAATCTCCTTAAGCATTAAAACCTCCTTCTCTGATGCACCCCCGATTCTGCCACCGATAGAGGCAGCAGCTGAGAAGAGTGAGGCTGTCTTTTTTTCTATCAGGTCATAGTATTTATCCTCGTCAAAATATGGATCGGTTCTGCTTGCTGTATCGAGGATCTCTCCTTCTGCCATGTTCATCGTAGCCAGAGCAAGATCCTTTATCACAGCCTCGTCATACGTTGATCCAAGAAAGATTGAGTTTGATATAAGAAAATCACCGATCAATATCGCCTGATCGAGCCCGTACTTCTCGTAAATCGTTGGGATTCCATGCCGCATCTTGCCTGCATCGAGGATGTCATCATGAATGAGTGATGCGATATGCGAGAACTCAACCGCGACCGCGGCATCGACCGCATCACGTGCATCGCCACCAGTAAGCTCGCATGTGAGGAGAACGATGATTGAACGGGTTCGTTTACCACCTGAACGAATTATATACTGCATGATTTCCCTGTTGTGGGGCCAGTCATCGATCTCATCAAGAATGCGATTCAGTCGATTCTCGATTAGCTGCTTCTCTTCCCATTCACATGGATTCAAGGACGATCCTCCAGATATTAAATTAAAGCAGCAGTATATATATTAAGCGTTTTCATCCAGAAGCTCAAAGATTGTAACCCCCTCATTCTTAAAGACAGCCTCGCACCCACTCCAGCCATCAAACTTCAGAACACCCTCAGGAAACTTCGTCCTTTCAATCTCCCCTATGTAGATATAACTTACATTGTAATCTTCAAGGATCGCTATCACCTCAGAATCGATTTTATCTGAAGATAGCACCTTTGATACATCCTTCAATCTCCTGTTAACTTCTTCGCGATCCCCTCTCCACATTATCTCCTCTCCCATCCATCCAATTATGATGGGAACTCCTGTTACAGATGCAACCCTCGAATCCCACCTGTAGTCCTGTGCAGGCACGGTTAGAAATACTGGATGTCCATCTATGTTCTTATTTATCCAATCAAGAGCATCCATATCAGATGTAAACTCATCTCTTGCCCATGCTAAGCCATCAAGCGTTGGTTTAACCCCAAATGCATGAGATCTCCCCGATGTTGCAAAAACAGGATAGATCGAGGCTGAGATCAGAAGTATCGTAAGTGTGATCGTCCAGATACGTCTCATCATACCATGTCTTCCAGGTTGCATGAGGATATTTCTGAGTGCATAAGCAGATGCAATTGCCCAGAAGATCCATACATTCAGGTAGAGCTTGAATACCGTGTTCAGGCGCTCAATTTTTCCAGTGAAAGCATCATCGACGTAGAAGAGTTCGCAACCAAGCGCGATAAGAGCCCCGACAAGAATGAGAATATCTATAAAGGCGTGATCTGCTCCACCATCCCAGAATCGAAGCCACAGCGGCAGGATGATGAGCGGCAGTAGCAGAAATAGTGTCTGGAACTGTATGAGATAAGATATCGGAAGCAGAATAAGGATCATAATGATGAGATAGTTCTGATATTTTCTCTCAAGCCTCAATAAGAGGTATGAGAAGAGTATGAAAAGAAATAAACCATGTATTACAAAGAAGTTGATAAGCTCTGTTCGTTCTGTGACAAAACCGATTCCGCGTCCTGTGGTTGAGAGGAGAAACGGTAGATAGGGGATTATGGCAGCTGATATCGAAAGAGCAATCTTATCAAGACCGTATCGTCCAGTCCATAGGATTATAAGAAGCAACAATAAAAATACAGGATAATCCCAGGTGTTAAGTGGTGCTAAAAAACCTGTGAAGAATCCAGCTGCAATTACGAAAGCTGTATTATCTTTTTTTTCAGAAAGAAGTTGTAGAAAGAGGGTCAGGAGCATAATTTTAAACGGTATCGCGATCATGTGGGGGTGCAGATCACCATGCAGAAAGCTGAAGTACGGGAATTCATTGATCGTATCCGGGATTATCCGCGATGCATACCAGTAGTTGAAGTAGATGGCAGAAGATGGGTCTGATGCATGTTGAAGCAGAAACTGGATGATACCTGATAGATTTCCAAGTATCAGAAGAAAGACTACGGTTATCATAGCGTATGCGCGACGAATATTCAGCCTGAATCCGAGACCGTATGCAATCTGAACACTCAGGGCAAAAAGAGAGGCTGTTGCAAGGTTAAATCCTACTTCAGGGCTTATACCCGTGAGTTTTATGATGTTTGCAACGATCAGATGCCCAAAATAGTAGTACTGCATCGGCTCACCGCCAAAGTAGGGATCGTACGGTGGGAAGGATCCCGATCTCAGGATCGCATTCAAAAATCCGAGCTCACCAAGCTTCTCACCACCTGTGAAGTAGATCTCAGGGGAGAATGCACGCACCAGCGCGAAAATGAAAAAAGCGACCGCAAACACCAGTTCAAACTCGATAAAAACCTTCCACTGAATCTTAAAATCCTTGCGATATATCATATATCCTGCAGCAATCGTCGCAAGGAGAAGAAAAGAGGTAACAACGGTTATGAGATCATAGCAATACAGATAACCTGTTATAAATGTGAGATAAGTTGTAACAAGAATGGCAACAGCCTTTGAAGATGCATACCCAATATCTTTAACAAACGGGAGCGCGATCAGCCCTGCTAAAAGGAAAAAAAGATACCAGATGATGATATCATACAGCATCTAAAGCCACCCCTTGATGAGTGCTATAAATATGGATGCGATGATCATATCGGCCGTGGCACCAGGGTTTATTCCTCTTTCAATGAGTTCTTCATCGAACGACCTGATTTTATCAAGATCAAACTCACAGGCAAGTTTTGAGGCAGTCGCTGAGATATCGAGTGCGGTTTCATTTCCAGATTTCATCGCGATGAATGTATCAGGATATTCCGCAAGTAGTTGCATGAATGTTAGGACAATACCGTCGTTCATCCCGTACTCGCGGACATTGGTGCCAACAATCCACGCGTATTTGAATGATCGTTCAAAGCCGTTTATCCACTCAGCAGATACCGAATCGTAAGATGATGAGATCTTGAATATATCAAAGAGCGTAATTTTTTCCTCCCTTATTCGATCAAGAGACTCCTGGCTACCAAGATTGAGATCATTGACCTTTCCAACCCTTACACCTGCGATAGCGAATGCACGGTAGAAATCTATGGCATCCTGCCACCCAGTGCCTCTAACAATCTCTTTTGCAAGATCCTGTACCCCTCCTGCCATTACAAGTGGGATGAGTAGTATAAACGCTCCAAAATGCGTGTTACCGCCGGTGTGCCACCTTTTACTTGCTTCAACCGCCTCAAAGATGAGTTTTCCCACCCCAGTGTCCTTTAATGCCGCTTTTCTAAAGACAGGATATACAGCGACAGAGGATGCAAGAAAGTCCTCATACCTGGTATCAGGGTAGTCGTGGCACCTATCAACATTTCCAGCCTTTGGGGATGCAGATACCTCAAGAAGCATCGCAAGCTGGGCTGCCTGTGCGATCAGATCCGGATCACTTTCTGGTTTTTTTCTCATGGTTCAGCAAGTAAGCTGTTATACATCTCCGTCGCATATGCCATCTCATCGTGTGTGAGGCGCCTGTCAATCTCAGGGTAGAGATTTGCCCTGTAAGATGGATGGTACTGAAACATCAGATTGAACCGTACTCTATCCATATTTGCTGCCGTCCACTCCATTATTGGACGGGTGCAGCAGTCAAGATGTCCTGGGAGAACGAGATGTCTGATGAGAACCTCGGCATCTGCGGCTGCAGACATGAAGTTTCGTGTTACAACCTCCCAGTATCGATCAACATTTGAGTATTTCTTTGCACAGGCATCATTCCCATACCTGAAATCACCGAGATACAGATCAACGATACCATCGAGCAGTTCCATCCCCTCGTTTGATAGATACATATTTGAGTTGAAGATGATGGGTGTGTTTACATTGCAGCGGTTGAGAATCCGAAGTATTGTTGGGATGTGTGGTGTTGGATCGCCGCCAACAAAGTTAACATTCCTTGCACCCTCGATATTGCGCCGCACAATCGC
This sequence comes from Candidatus Syntrophoarchaeum caldarius, assembly GCA_001766815.1. Taxonomy (NCBI): domain Archaea; kingdom Methanobacteriati; phylum Halobacteriota; class Candidatus Syntropharchaeia; order Candidatus Syntropharchaeales; genus Candidatus Syntropharchaeum; species Candidatus Syntropharchaeum caldarium. The sequence goes on along the minus strand of LYOS01000002.1, from coordinate 42,323 downwards.
CTCACAGACAATTTCAGGGAGGGCTGGTGTGCCTGACTGTGGAGATGTTGCAATATCCCAGTTCTGACAGTAAACACACGAGAATGTGCAGCCTGTAAAGAAGATCGTGTGGGATGGGACAAGTTCTTCCTCCTCACCAAAATGAAGAAACTCAGATGCAATCCTGGATACGGCATCAACACCGCAGTATCCAACTTCTCCACTCCTGCGGTCTGCATTGCACCTTCGTTCACATAGGTGGCAGCTCTCCATCATTGTTTCCGCTGCTGCAAGCTTATGGTCAAGAAGCGTTCTCCCATCCTCCATGATGGTTTGTTTTGTCATAAGATACGCAGCATCCCGCTTTCCTCTCACGATCTCAAAGTAACGCTCAAGTGGCCCTCTCCTGCTCATATTATTTCCATCCGATCTGATCGTATATTTAGGTTTGGTTGCGTATTTAGATCTCTGTCCATCGAAAGCTTTATTTAAATCAGGTGGGTAGATAATCACAGGTGTGAAAAGAATGGTAGATGGAGAAGGCGTGGCTGCGACTGAACCAAAAGCAGAAAGGGCAAAGACCGTATTGCCAGGTGATATTATCGGTATATCTGAGGAGTACACCACAGGAGAAGGAGCTTTTGATGAGAAGGGTAATATATATGCGACCATTGTTGGTACGGTCGTTGAAGACCCAAAGAAACGGGTTATCGGTGTAAAACCACTGTGTGATGCACCACCAGTTATTAAGCGCGGGGACATCGTCTATGGAACCGTTTCAGGGATCAAGAGTTCTGTTGTGCTTGTTGACCTCGCTTTCATCGAGGGGTCTGAAAATCGGGAGATTGCCGGTGATATAATGGCTGCAATCCACGTCTCAAATGTAAAAAAATCCTACGTCTCAGATCTGAAGCATGAGTTTGGATATCAGGATATTATAAAAGGGCGTATACTTGATCCTGCGACGTTGAGGATTGATACAACTCATCCTCGCCACGGCGTTATCAAAGCATTCTGTTCAAAGTGCAAGGTTGGAATGATACGCAAGAATAAGGTGCTTGAGTGTCCAGAATGTGAGCGAACCGAGACCCGAAAGATATCGAGTGACTATGGGAAAGGTCTTGTATGAAGGATATCGAGCTTAAAGTTCTGCGAGAGGGGGCAGGAGAACTTGAACTTGAGTTTGTAGGCGAGGGGCATACATTTATGAATCTCCTGAAATCGTCCCTGCTTGAAGATCCAGATGTGCTTGTTGCAACCTATGATATCAAGTTCCCGACGATCAGTAACCCCATAATGTACATCAGGACAAAAGAAGGAGATCGTGGACCCCGTACAATCCTGAAGGATGCAGTGGATCGGATCATCTCAAAGTTCGACGAACTCACAGAAGCGATGGTTGGAGTTCTTGTCTGATCATACTATGATTTGATCTCAAACCTGAACCTGCACGTTTTATCGCCTTCACAGATTTTTCCTGTAATCTTAACGTCGATATCCCTGTTTATCGCATGTATGAGTCCGCGCAGGTAGTATATGCAGAGCGTCTCCCTGTAAAGTGTCAGTGTATCCTCAAATGGACAGGCATCAAGTGTCAGTACAAATGATCCATCTTCATCTCTCTCACAGATTGAATGAATTCCATAGATGATGCATAGAGTTTCTACAACCGATATTGCAGCAGAAATTTCTTCACTCTTGATACGGAGACTCTCTGCGATTTTTGAGCCGTCGTGTTCTCCAACTTCTTCATAAGCAGCAGAGAGCACCTCAAGCCCTTTTCCCCCGAAGGTTTCAACGATCTTTGCTGCAACCAGTGGAGTGATCTCACCCTTTCTGTTCTTTCTCCACTTCATGCGGCTTGTCAGCCCGATTGCCTGCCATTCCTGTGCAAATCGTTTAGATCGTTCCATCTATCCTGTCTCCATCCTGACAACTCAAAATCTACGCTCTAAGTGCAGAGTAGAGTATTACAATGATACCAGCCATCTGTGTGTATTGAGAGATTGTTAGCGCTTCGATCAGCTCTATTCTATCCGATGCAAAGAGATACACGAGCGAGGGGATATTGCCTGCAATTATCAGGATGAAAAGCCCGAGTGCGAGAGCCAGAAGATTTTTATTCTGTGTTTGCTTATACGCATCGTAAATAAAGATGATCAGTGCTCCACCTATCAGGAAAATCGTTGCTGTGATAAGCCCGTTCATCTGCTCCAAGATATCAAGCATCATAATTCCTCCACGCCAGTTTCATACATTTAAACTCCTCAGATCCTCTTTTACATTCATGCCAATCTTTGTGGTTTGTTCCTTGTGTCGGCGAGTTGTTAATATGCTTCTGATCTCAACAACACCATCGATCTCTGAAATCGGATTTATGAGTTCGTTCTTAAGCGTATGGATATCGGTGGTTCTCACTTTCAGGAAGATATCGTATGGTTCAAGCGTCTCATAAATCTCGAGAATATCCGGTCTTTTTTTTAGTTCATCCACCACCCCCATCACATCACCATTCTCGATCACGATACCTATAAATGCCGTTATTTCTCCTGTAAGCTCGCTGTTTGTTATTATCGTAAACTGTTCGATGATACCGCTATCTTCAAGCTGTTTTATGCGCTTGTGGATCGTTGAAACTGAACAGCCGAGTTCTTTTGCAAGTTCGCTCATGCTGACCCTTGCATTTGCTGCAAGCCTGCTTAGAATGATCTTTGATGTCTCATCAGTCACCATTGACCTCTTCTCTCCCCTCTCTAAAATTTTACTATAGTTGTGGCAAATTATTGCTGTTTTAAGCCCAATCAAACTATATCTTGGTGTTGCAATATAAAAATCTTTTCTAAAAACAGGTGACTATTACAAATTTTTCACGATGTGTGTTTAGAGAGGTAAAATTATACCTGTCCGCTCTTTTTTGGAAATACCACAGAAACACTTAAAAGCATGATACACTTTTTATATTTATTGGAGTTCATTACTGGATATGGGAAACATGTTGTAAAGTCATGCTATCTTTATACCATTTCTGTTTCATCAAGATTCAGTGAATTTTTACTAAAATTCTGAGAGTTTTGTGGCATCTCCTGTAAGTGGTAATTCCAAAAGGAGAAGAAGAAAAATGTCGTTTGATGTACTTTGTTCCAGGCCTGAGACTGTCAGAGCACTGAAGGAGATGGGTATAGTAACTCCCACGCCGATTCAGAAAAAAGCAATTCCTCTAATTATGTCTGGAAAAGACGTGATAGGGAAATCGAAGACCGGATCCGGAAAAACTGCAGCGTTTGGCGTACCTGTGCTTGAAAAAATAGTTCCCGGAGAAGGACTTTACGCTTTAATCGTAACGCCAACGCGAGAACTTGCAGATCAAATATCGAAGGAATTGAAGAAGTTTGGCAGATATTTGAATTCTTCGATCGTCAGTGTTTATGGGGGAGTATCAATTAACTCCCAGATAGAAGAGATTTCTGAGGCAGATATTGTTGTGGGTACACCGGGTCGTTTGCTCGACCATCTTCGAAGGAGAACGCTTGATCTATCACAACTCAAATGTTTCGCTCTCGATGAAGCTGATAAGCTGGTCGAGATGGGATTTATCGAAGATATAAAAAAGATGCTGGATCATACGCCAAAAAATCGCCAGATTCTTTTGTTCGGTGCAACCATCTCCAGAGAGATAGATCAACTTAAAAAACGATACATGAACCATCCGATCGTTGCTCAGGCAGAACTGCAGGTTACAGAAAAATATCTTAAGCAATATTACTATGAGGTTATCACAAATGAAAAATTTTCACTGCTCGTCCATCTACTTAAGAAGGACAGAATAGAACGGGCAATTGTCTTCTGTTCAACACGAGCAAATGTCGAACTGGTTGCAAAAAACCTTCGCTATCATGGAATAAAAAACGGGATGCTGCACGGCAAGATCGATCAGGGAAAGCGTCTTCGTGTAATCGAGAACTTTCACAAGGGCAGGTACGACTTTCTTGTTGCTTCACCGGTTGCAGCCAGAGGTCTGGATATCAAAGATGTCACGCATATTTTAAACTACGACCTATCACAGGATCCACAGGAGTATATGCACCGCATCGGGCGAACCGCAAGAGCAGGTGGGTCAGGCGAGGCGATCACACTCTTAAGTCCAGAGGATCACATGGTCTTTCGTAATATATGCAAATCGCATAAAGTCAAGGTCAAAGCTCTACCACAGGAGGAATATCCCAGGTTAAAATTCAAAAAGGAAAACAGGTCTTTTGAAAGTCGCAGACGCCACAACTCCACTTTTAAACAGCACGTTAAACACATTAAAGCTTAAGATGTCTTTGCAAATCCCACCCCCAACCCAATCTCAAGCAGAAACCATTCAAATCATAAAATAGAAAGTATTATAAGTTGTTAGAAGGGAAGTATGCAAAGGTTGAATACCTTGATCGGGTGGGGGTGTCCTGATGCAGATCGGTGTAATCTCAGATACACATCTTCATGCTGGTAGAATCGAGCTCCCGGGTGAAGTCTTAAAAGCCCTTTCAACTGTGGATCTCATCATCCACTGCGGGGATTTCTGTGTCTACGAGGTATTTGAGTATCTACAGCAGATCGGTAAAGGAAAGGTGGTTGGTGTCTGCGGAAATATGGATTTACCTGAGGTGAGAAGAAAACTACCTGAACGGGATATACTTGAAGTTGAAGGACATAAGATCGGGGTAATACACGGAAGCGGAGCACCTGAAGGAATAGAAAGGCGGATGCTCGATGCGTTCGCCGATATTGAGGGGATCGATCTCATAATCTATGGGCACACCCATGAGGCAGCTGATTTTATAAGAGACGGTATCCATTTCTTTAATCCAGGCTCACCGACTGATAAACGCTTTGCACGGTATAACTCATACGGCATACTCGATATAGGGAATAGAATAGAGAGTACGATCATTCATCTCTGATGAATCTGGTTAAAACAAGCCGCTGGTGGACATGTTAAAACCACACCATAAGCTTACCATTACCTCGTTATTTTCCATCAATAAAAAGGTTGTGATTTAATACCGATAATCCATAAAGATATAATCATGGATGAAATAAAAAGGTATCGGGTCGGGGAGGTGAAAGGGTCACTCAAGATTTCCCTCCCACGTGTGCTTGCTCAGGCCGTGGGTATCAGGAAGGGTGATGAGGTTGTGTGGGTTATCACGAAGGAAGGGCTGACCCTGAAAAAGATTTCTTGAGTGCCTTTTTTTGCCTGTCCTGTCTGAAATGGCTAACCCCTATCTCTGGCTTTCTTTGTGGCAAGCTCGACAGATTCACCTTTATCATCTTTTAGCCTTACTCCCTCAGAGGAGTGAGGCTATTATCCTCTTTTGGTCCCCCTCTTCCGGCAGTCATACCACCAATTTTAGCACCTTCTATCTGCCTCACCCTTGCCCTCTCACTTTCAACCTCTGCCTTCTGTGCATCGGCGAGGTATCCTGGTGTCTTATCGGAGATTCATCTGAGACCTACATAAACCAAAAAATAAGGCTATTTTCAAACATGAGGATACAAAAACATTACCCCTCTCCAAGATCCTCTCTATCGCTTTATATTTGGCTCTCTTATAAAAATCACATTTTTCAATCAAACTTTTCTCATCCATCCTTTTAGAAGAAACCACCCCCCCTGCCGCCTACAGGAACCCTTTTTTTTCTCTGCCGGAGGATGGGGTTCAGGAGGGATTCAACCTTTGAAAGCCGGGCGTGAGCCAGATTGAGGTGACGGAGGATCTCAGCGCGGGTGAAGTGGATTTCATCCAATACTTCACATGCTACCTTGGACATTTATTTCATTTGCCTGTATGGTGGTTCTTCTTCAGGGGGCGGTTCAATCTGATGTGAGAGAAGGTCTCTCCTTTCATTAGCTGTGGGTTGCTTAAGGTGAAATTTGATAGTTCTCGGCTCGTATAGGGATATCTGCCTTATGCTTGGTTTTTTATTGAATCTATCTTCCTCACATCTTGCCTGTAATTCCACGATGTACCTCCCAGGAGGAAGGAATACCCTGCCACGACCAACAATCAGGCTCCTTTTCACTTCATTGCCCTTCTTACCTTTCAGGTCATCATATATTACCAGAGGAATAGGTGTTTCACAGCATCTTTCTTCTAATGCGATCATATTTGGCTCTTTTGGGACAGGAACGGTCTCAATAACCTCAATATCGAGAGGGGTCTCGCCCCTCGCACGAGCAGCGTTTTCCTGAAGTGATCTCAAAACCTCGGCAGGCCAAGAAATGAGGCGGCTGAGGACGTCATTAAAACTCTCGGATGGGGACACCTTCAAATCCTCAAGCTGTTCGTAGGTTTCCTCATGGATCGAAATCAATTTTCTTGACATGTGTTTACCTATGTAAACTGCACGGATATATAGGGGAGGCATCTCTGTGATTGCTCATAACCCATCAGTTGTTTGAGTGTTTAAGTCAATTTTTTGAGAGTGTGCCCATCTTTAATATCTCCTAAGGATCTCCCTCCCTCCGTGCCTTGACATCCTCTTTCTTATTCTAATCAATCTAATCTTTTCCGCCTCATCATCCAGATATATTGCTTCTCCTGGATTCTTTATCTTTTTCATGTATTCCTTAAATTCCAGCTTCATATATTCGTGGCTTAAGGCGTTTAACGCATCCAAATCCAGTTTCATCGTTACCTTGTGGGAGATCACCATATCACACTGGGATAACACCTCCTTATCTATCGCTGATGGCTGTTGAGTGGCTAATACGACTGATAAACCAGGTTGTCTCCCCTCCTTTACCCATCTTATAAGCACGGGTTTTGATGCTGTTGTTAGTCCTGTTGGTATAAACTGATGTGCTTCATCGATCAGCAACCATATCCTTGGCACATCCACAATCTTACCGAATTCCTCTAACTTCCGTGCCCTGATCCGTTCATAGAAGAGCTTCTTACATACTATTGATAAGATAAATTGCCTCAGTCCAAACCTGTGTGGATCCAGATGGCTGAGGTCTATGATATTCAAAACACCGGGCTGAAATAAATCAAACGTCTTCCATGTTTCCTCTCCAAATATCCCCCATCTCTTTGACACATCCAGTCTGCTCATCAGTGCAACTTTGGTTCTTTCATGGGCATACTCATCATTCAGTATCTCTTCTATGATATTATCAAACGTATACCTAAATCCCTCATCTTCCTTCTTTGAGAATAACTTTGCAGTAGCCCTGAAAAGAGCGATTCCCATTGCATCTGTAAGCGATAATCCATAGAGATCAAGCCATTCATCAGGCTCCAGATCGTAAGGCGGGATTTTAAGAGGTATGATCTTAATACCCAAGTATTCCATCTCATCCATTAGTTCCTCGCCGTAAACTCTCTCTGGCTCACCGGGAACTATAAGATGTACAGGAAAAGCCTGAGGTATAATATCCCAGTCCATGATATCCTCAAGGTCGTTCTCTTTTGACATTGTCCAATAAACGCCGATAGGGTCAACAATTATAGGCACTATTTCTTTTGATCTTTGGATAAGTTCTTCTCCGATTACGCCCATTGTATAGGACTTCCCGGCACCCCTTTTACCACAAATGAAAATAGCATGTGACCTACCCGTATCAATGAATATCTCGTTTCCGTCCTTATCTTTTCCAATATTGAGACCTATAATCACACACCTCCTATATTATGGGATAATAGAGATACCTTGGCTCCATAGAGCCAATATCATGTGGCCTCGGGAAGATCATGGCCAGAGGTTTATTATGAACACTGGGGTTATCCGGGATTCTTTCGATATCGCATTTTACAACAAAGACCAACGATGCATCAATTGCAAGCATGTCCGTAATGCCTTTATTCAAGATTTTCCTTGCCTGCTCGATAGCCTCATCCGTTGAACTTCGCATGAATTCATCCAGTCCATCAACAACTGTAAATTTCTGAAGCCTTCCCCGTTCTATATCCCTTAACAGGTTTATTATGCTGGTATCATGCATTAAAGGCAGGTCTTTCTCTTCGACTTCCCTGAACCTTTTAATATCTATCACATGAAAACCCGCTCTCTGCAAATCCATTTTTATTTATCCCTCCATGCCAAAGTCCTCTAAGGTCTTGTCAGGTGCGGATTTAAAGGTGTATTCTATCTTCTTCCATGTTTCATCGTTCGTTCTCTCGACCATGAACCTTATGTACTGCTCCAATCTTTCTTTCTCAAGACCTGTTCGTAAAATCATTTCAAGCGTGTTTCTGAAGTTGCCATTCTTCTCCCTCTCTATCCATAGAAGATGAGCGGCATCAATGTAGGTTATGGGAAGACCTTTCTCTATTTTTTTGGCTATAAAGTCCTTCCTCTCTTTTGGAGGCGTAATGGTCATTATCCCCTTCTTTTTGTTCTTCTTTACCAGTTTTTTCTCTTCAAACGCATCTGTTTCTATACCGCCATGTCTGGTGAGCTTGTTTATCGTATCATTTGTTATCTTCTCTTTCTTGGCAAAAACGCTGGCGTATATCTTTGATATCCTATCAACATCAGGTACCCTCTCAAGAACGCGCCTTAAAAGCGAATCAAATACGATATCCCCCATGATCTCCATCGAAACCTCTGAGACATCAAACATCTCACCATCCTTTACTATATTCCCGTAGTTCTGGCTGTATACCTGTAAAGCCTTCCCCATCGCAATAATGAATGCATCCTCAACCTCTAAATCAGGATGCTTATCAAGGATCTCCTCAATGCTCATATCTACATGGCTTCTCAATTCGCTCTCGAATATCATCCAGGGTATCTGCTGCTGCTTTCTCTCAAGTAGCTTCCGACAGACAAGGATGGAGTTGTAGTTAATCCCGTATGCCCTTACACCGCTGGGCGTCTCGCCATGGGTTGGATAAACCGCAACCACATAAAAGCCTGATTTTAGCAACGCTTTTAGAACCGCAGCCCATGCTTCTGTTCTCTTATGTTGAAAGACAAAGGCCATAATTCCATTATCTTTTAGGACTCGATAACATTCTCTAAAAACTCTACCTAATGTTTCTATGAAGAAATTATCGTCTTTACCAATTTTTCTATTTACTAATATTTCCCTATCGTTTCTACTTAACTTCTTACCAAAAACATCAGGATAATCATCTTTTAAAGCTAGATGTAACCAAGAATAAAAGAAATCCGAGAGCTCTGAATACATTATATTATCATAATAAGGCGGGTCTGAAATTATTGCATCAACAGAATTATCTGGTATAAAACTCATATCTTCTGATGTTTCTGATTTTAAAAGAACATTTTTGTTCTTAATAAGCTCACTGAAGTCATTAGCCAATACCCCATTTATCATCTCGTTATTGTTAATGATTGTAGTTCTTTCTCTTCTTTCTTTCCCATATTTTCCAGTCTTCGTTTGGAATTTAATTAAAAATGGTTTTTTTTGATAGTCTAGAGCTTCTAATCCTTTTTTGTAGTATTTAATAAAAGTTCCTCTGCCAATCTTCGTTCCCCAAACATTGTTTTCCACAGGCATTTTTGGAGGGGAATAATAATGACCTCCAAACAGGGGTTCAAGTTTCTCTCCTTGAGTATTGTAGATACAAAACATATTATTCGCATTTAAACAGTCAGAAAAGACGATTAAGAAAAATTCGCGTATGCTTTTCTCTTTTATTTTTAATATTTCTTCGAAAAGTAGGGATAAGGACAATAATTGCCTCTCGTTGAAAAATTGATGAAAATATTTATATACTGTACTTCTTGGACGTTTTGTCGCCATAACTTCCCATGGAACTTTTTGATCTGGGATGAGGATTCCCAACAATTCGTCTTTCTTTTGATTGTATTCATCTTTTATTCTTTCAAATCTCTCAATGTCCTTTTTATCTGGCAATTTATAGTTACGTCCACAAACTTCACAATAATATTCTATTGCAAACATTTCTTCTTGAGGAGGTGTATCTTCCGATAACCATGCAGTTGTAATATCTCCAGGATATCCACAGTGAGGACATGTATATTTTTTATCGGTAACATAGGGATTTTCGAAATCCTCGCCGCAATATGGACACTTTTGAGAATCTCCAGGCTTTATTTTAACTATTGATTTACATTTTACGCAAGCGTATACATTATCTTTGCCCTTTGGATTCGAAAGCAATGATGATCGCAACAGTGGAACCTCTTTTTTGCAATTTTCACATTTTATTTTTCTAATCCAAAAAACATACATAATATCTGCATCATGGCCATTATCACATTTTGTTTTATAATATGAAAGAATCTTATCTTTTAAAGCCATCTCTATACTTTTGAACTCCTCTTCAACCTTTTTCTTATCTACTTGTTCAATTTCTTTTTTTGTAATAAACCATGCTAAAGGATTAATGTCAACACCAATCATTTTACAGCCCAATCTATGACCTTCTATGATCGTGGTTCCCCCTCCCATGAACGGGTCAAGCACGATCGGTGGCTTTCCCTCTCCATTCTTCAGCTCGTTTTTTCTGTAATAATATTTCATTGGATCATCATCAAGGAAAGTTCCAAGTATTAAGGCTCTAAATGTACTCCCGACCCTTCTTGCAAACCATTTATGCATTTCATATATAGGTTTTCTAGCATTGCTCTCGCTCCATGCGATCTCATCGATCGGCTCGATTGGGAAATCTCTTTCAATGTATGGCATATTACTCTCCTCCCTCTCTTTTTACTTCAATGAAGGGTATTATCGTCTCAAGGAATGACAGCCCCCCATGTCTCACATGAGTGTACTTCCCCCGCTTTATCGTGTTGTACCTTCCCACAAGTATCCAGTAGTCATCGAACTGCCTACAGTATCTCTTAAGTGATTCTGGAATGTTGAACGAGTATCTCTCCCCGCTTGGAAAGTCATCCAAGCCCTTCCACGAGAATGTATCGACAAAATATCCATGATCTGATGTGATGATGATTTCCTTAGAGGATGATAGGTGCTCAAGTAACCTAAGTAGAATATCCTTCGTCTTATTGAAGACCTCTTTGAGGTCCTGGGTTTCAAAACCACTTTTAAATTGGGAAAAGATAGAATCTGGGTATGTTGACCAGGCTATCAACTTATCTTTGTCTGAAGGTATATCCTCGATATCATCCTCCCTTTGCAAATGGACAAAGTGATATCTTTCGCTGGATTTTATTTGGGAGGGGGATGCTGTGTTAAAGTGTCGTCTCGTAAAAAATTCCGTCTCGCTTGGGATTGCTGAGTATGCATATCTGTATTTGACCTCACCATATTTTTTAAATTCCTTCAATAATGGCAAAACCTCTCTTAAACTCATTCCATCCATTACAACAAGGCAATACCGGGGCTTTGAAAGTACCTCGCTTATTTTATCGCTCCTTTCTGCATTTGTTAATATACAATCGTATATCTCAGGATAAAGATTGAAAACCTGTTCTTCGAATTTTGATGCCAGCTCCTCCCCGAGGGGATAATACTCATCGTCTTTGAACCATGCATGACTCCATATATCGTTTAAGGATTCAAATACTCCATCTATCGGGTTACCATGAACGAGTTTGCTTACGTCGTTAATCTTTATTGAACCCCCGGCGATCTCTATCATATCTCCTTTCTCCTGGCCATTAACTTTATACTCATCTCGCCGGTTCTCTCAAGAAGCTCCTTGAGCTCTTTTGCAGACAGGTCCTTGACAATCTCTATCCTGACATCTTCTATAATGTCAGTCTCTTCCACTATCTCCCCTATTTTATTTATTATCTCACTCGTCGTTCCTTCTTCTTTAATAATGATCCTTTTCTTTGGCTTTACTGGTTTATCTTTTTTCCTTGGTAATGAGAGCTTATCGGACTCTTTATCAAACTCCAACTTTCCATCATCTATGAGGTATGCGATAGCATCATCAAACGTCTTCTTTTCTGTGGGTATTCTCTTAGATAGTTCCTCGATAAGGATTTCCTTATCGATCTCACCCTCCTTTTTCACTTCAAAGAATATCTTTTTCTTGACTTCATCTATTAATCTCTCCTCAGGAAGCTGAACTACAACCGCATCTTTCCTCCTCAGTATATGCACCTGGGTACCTATCTCAAGATTATCGCTTGCCATCAGGACGAGATCATCTGTTATGCCAGAATTTCCATAGGTCTCTTTTAATATCTCGCTCAACTCAGGTAATTTGATGGCAATTTTTTCATTAACAATCTTGAGAACTAACGGCTCTAATACCTTTGCAGCCTCCTCTTTTACTGCAAGGGCACTTAATTTTGTGTTTGTGGGCCTACTGACTACCTTGTTCTCCTCTATAGCAAATATCCCATCTTTGGGGTTGATGGATGAGATGTAAACCTTCTCAAGAACCCCCTCCTCGATGAATGGATATCTACTCGCATACTCCTTGTAATGTAACTTCTTCTTATCCTTGACCAGTGTAGCAACGTCACCTGTTGTGGGTGGCACAGCGGTTTCAGGTGGTTTTTCGATTACATCCTCGTTACCTACAATCTGAGGAGATATGGACTCTTTGTATAATGTCCTCCCCTGCTTGGTTTTAATGGCTACTTCTCCATTTTTCTCCATTTCAGCCAGTAATGATAATAGGTCTTCATCCTTTAGAAGGATGGGCGCACCTTCGAGCCGGTAAAACCTCTCCTTCAGGTCTCGTAGAGAAATCTCGTTCTGTTCTTCCAGAACCATGTTCAAAAAGTACTTCAATAGGTCTTTTGAGGCATAGTTCTTGATGACCTCATCAACATCTTTAAGGTTTGTAATCGTCCTTTCATCCGGGGTGGGTCTATCTTTTAGGTTCTTTCTAAACCATCTGAACCCTCTCCACCCAGCATTGTCTATCTGCTTTTTTAGATGCTTCATATACTCTTTATGGAAATCCTTAAAGGGTTCTTTCTGTTCCTCGGTCTCTGCAAGTTCACTACTTGCTATAATCCGCTTAGCAAGCTTGATCGTCTCATCGCTCTTCAGGCTGTAACCTGGATACAAAAGATAAAGCGTATTTTTGTTGGTAAAGTCAGACGGATAGACGGAAGAGAGATCCAATGGCTTCTCAAGGAGTGTGAGGATCTTTAACCTTTTATCATTGGTGATCTCTGATGGATCATAGATTAGTTTATAGCCTCTGATCTCTGAGGAAACCGTTTTTTCTACAAGCTGTTTTATTCTGTTCAGGGCATCATCAGCAGATATTAATTGGGCTTTTCTTTCGATTTTAACTGCAACCGGAAGCTCAGTGGTTATGACATATCTTATTATCCCATCTTCTTCAATCTTTTTCAGTCTCGTCCATTTCTCTAAGAATGATATTGTGTCGTCAATGTCCTGAACCTTATATTTTGGGCTACAACCAAAGATTATATCCTTGATATCTGCTCCTTTTTTGGTCTCTGTGGTATTAAGCATGGAAGTAAGTAGTATGGCCCTTGCCAGGTCAAATGAAATTATCCCATCCTTCACTTCTCTTGTATTTTGAACAAAGCGGATATCCTCAAAGTACGCATCCACGATCTTAGGATTTGCAGAATGCAAGTAGTCCCTCAAGATGTCATCATCAAGGTCCGAGGCTATTATTAGATCGACCTTATCAAGTTTCCTCATTACAACTCTGGCTAACATCACAAGCATCTGCCGTACTTTGAGGGAGCTTAGAGTTCTAAGGAAAGATGGATGAAACGGATATGCCCTCTTCAGCTCATCCCTTAGATGTGAGTTTTCATCTAACCCCTTTTTGCGAAGCTTCTCGCCTATTTTTTTAAGATACTCCAAAATGATCTTTTCTATCTCGGCATCATCAGTAACCTCGAACAATCTGAACCTAACGATATCAAATATGTCCTCGGTCCTTTGCATGACTATTGAAGAACCTCCGCGTGGACGGGCAACGATATCTCTCAATACTTTAACATCTGAGGATAACCCCAAGAAAGTTGTTACAAGTTTTAGTTGGTAATCAGGATCCTCGGAGGTCTCCGAGAGGCTCTGTAGAAACCCTCGAACCCTTGCTTTTTCTTGGCTGCTTTTCGCATCATACCAGTTATCAATTTCATCGATCAACATTAGAACCTTCTTATCTCCCACAGCTTTTTTTATCTGGTTAGGCTTAGGCCAGTCCTCCTCTTCTACATCGATATCTTTTCCCAACGCTTTAAAGAATGGAGACCATAAGTCTTTGTAGCTAACGTTTTGAAGGGGTACGGGGATTACGATTGTATCCTCTATCTCAGGAAAGTCTATACCCCATTTTTTAAACCAGGATAATGCCTCCTCTGGGTGCCTGAATATGTGATATAATGTCAAAAGAATGTGGGATTTACCCGAACCGAGATACCCATCTAATGGAAATACTCCTGGACCAACACCCTCAATTTTCTCTTTTATACCCTCTAAAACCTCCTTGATTACACTTGTTGGATATGTATGAGAAAAAAACCACTCAGGATCTCCCTCTAATCCACCCAGTTGGGCAGGGATATCCGGTCCCTCAGGAGGTTTGAAATCATCCCATGATATTACAGGGTTGATATTTCTAACTAATTGCGCTTCACTTTTAGCATCGGCTATTTCCTCTCGTAATTTAACAGCCAGCATGTAACCCCCTCCTTCGATTCCTGATCTTTTTATCTCGTTTAACCAACCAGAATATGTACTGGCGTGTATCTTCAAAGTGCGTATCTAGTGACCACATTTTCCCCACTTCCCACAGAGTTGGATTGAGAACTGTGAACTTCACGTGTATTTATATAATAGACAATGTAGTGGTATATATAACATTTCTATACACACACTTTCGTACCCTTAAAAACTTTTTTCGTGATTTTCGATAGGGTTTTGAGCAGAACTGAAGTTCAGCATTGCTGGATTTGGGCGAAACGTTAGCGAAGTCGGATATGAGCCGGTTAGGCGATGTGGTGCAATTCTCATAGCTATTGAATAAACTTTAGGAATGGTATCAAACGCTTTGCGTTCATTATAATATTCCATACCTTTCTAAGGGTTGACTCAGGAGGTTTGCCGTAAACTTCCATTTCTGTTAGTCTTAAACCTTCTGGTGTTAGCGTATATTTCCCTCTCGCTTCTACAACCATTTCTTCTTGTTTTAAGTATTCCATCAAATCAAAGGGATCTTTCTCTGCTTTTTTAGGAGTAATGTCCGGCAATCGTTTTGAAGATGAGGGTGTATGCCCGAGTGATTTCCCCTTTGTTATAAAATCGCCCAACGTTTCAGGTTTAATCTCTCCATATTTGTGAGTGGCGTATAAAGAATAATCTAAAATGGTTGGATTTAGAAATCTGGGTAGATCTAACTCTACACAATATCCTACCAATTCTCTTTTATTTTCAGAGATATCTGGAGATAAAATAGACATTCTCAATGCATCCTTAAGTTTTATATCGATTCTAGGAATGCCATATGATTCAAACATATTTTTAATATCAATCCCATAAATTCCCTCGTTTTTCATTGATTTCTGTATATCTCCTTTACTAGGAGTAATACCTTTGTCTTTTAAGGTGGCTTCAAAAAATTCGAGGAAGTTTACATTTGCAACCTCTGTGAAGTTAGTAATCCCATAAAAAGCCATAATCGTTGGTTTTTCTTGAGCATTCATTATATCTATGTATTTGAAAAACTCCAAAGTCAGAAAAGGTAAAAATGCATTATATGATTGGGGTGACGGAAAACCAAAAGCTTCTAAGATGCAAGGAAATAAAGCAGGAGTAAATATAACTTGTCGTTCCTCATCCTTTAGATAAAAGGGAACAATGTATTCACCCGAAAGCCCTTTCACTACGTAATTCATCTCAAAATTTAAATTTAATGCGGTTAAAAGATTTGATATTCCACTTTGTGCTCTTTCTAAAAGCTTAATTGGTGTGTAGAACTTGTCTATTAATTCGCTGAGATCAATTCTAAAACCGAAACTTTCTTTTCCGCTCTCAATTCTAAAGGTAAATTTCGGAGGCTCTCCTCTTAATTCATGGAGTTCTTTTTGTTTTTGTTCTCCGCACTCTTTCAATATCTT
This sequence comes from Candidatus Syntrophoarchaeum caldarius, assembly GCA_001766815.1. Classification (NCBI taxonomy): domain Archaea; kingdom Methanobacteriati; phylum Halobacteriota; class Candidatus Syntropharchaeia; order Candidatus Syntropharchaeales; genus Candidatus Syntropharchaeum; species Candidatus Syntropharchaeum caldarium. The sequence continues at coordinate 26,331 of LYOS01000002.1, read as the reverse complement.
TTCAAGCCAATTATTTTTAATCATATTTTCCTCACCATTTTTCGCCTAGGATTTGGCGTATCTGAAGTTCCCATAGGGAAATTTGGGCGAAGTGCTGAAGGCACGAGCCTTTTTGTCTGGGTTAGGTGAAGTTGCTTTCCTAATCATCATCACTTTCAATTGGAGACGTAATAAAGTTAATAAATTGTTTTCCCAATGGTGTTGTGCGAGATGCAAACATCCCTTGTGGAGTCATAATACCGTGTAATGATTCTGTGTTCATCAATCCCCGAATAAACAAGTCTTTGACAACCTGGTCATAAAAATCGCGTCGTCCTCTCAATTCTGGAAAGGTGTGTTCTAAAACCGTTGATAGGCTGCCCGTTGGCCAATTTGGATAGGTGATACCGACTCTTCGTCCCCATTCTTGGGGATTGTCAAAGAATTTCAATATTCTCAAATGCCATGGCGTAAAAGTATCGACAAAGTTGAGGAACATAAGTTGAATGTCTTCTTCCGGGGCATTTGATAAAGCTGCATTTAGAACTGCATTGCGCAAGGCTTCAAGCTTTTCTTTTTGATGATTGCGAATCGCTACTTGACTTGCGTGCATAACTGTTGTGACGAAGACCTCGTTCTGAGAAAGAGCCTCAATATTAAAATCATCTACTTTTTCCTCTAGCGCCTTGAGCTTTTTGGCGATTGATTCTATCCATTCATCACGCCGCTTAGAAAGTGGAGGAACAATAATTGCTGAGAAAATCTCTGCAGCTGGTCCACCGAGAACCGGTATTGCTGAAAGACCCGTCCTTATAAGAGTATGGGCTACATCCCCTGCTCCTGCTTTCGGTTTGCTTTCTATATCTGAAGCGTCCATTTTTCTCCCCTTTGAATTGATCATTTTATGAACCTCCGATTTCGCATAACGTTCTGGGGATATGTGAAGTTTCGCCTTGCGAAATTTGGGCGTAGCGTAAGCGAGCCACCTATCCTCCAGTTAAGTGACCCAAAGGGCGAGGCGCGAATCACAGTAGAGTTCGGAGGCTCGGCATAACTATATATCCATTCCATATTCATCACTCGCCCTTTTCTTAAACCATTCTAAAAAATTTGGAAACGTGTCTTCGCTTATGATATCTCGCACATCAATAAAGTGGAGATATCCGTACCTGGAGAAGTATATTCCTAATCTTTTTATTTCACAGTTCGAGGGCATACCTTCAATACCCCCAATTTTGTGGAGGATATAATAGCCTATTAACTGATCAAAAAAGTTTCTTGTTAAATCAAGTTTCTTCGTAGTCTTTATATCTATTATTGCATCATCTATAACCAAATCACAATCTGCCCCGCCAACTAATTGAGAGGCTATTCCAAATGTCGGATTTAATATGCATATTCTCTTCGCTTTGAAATATTCTGGTTTTACTATTGATACCAAATTCCTTAGATCCTCTATGTCCTTTTCATCAATACTGCTTAAATTTTCATCTACAATTCCAGCTCTATATATCACATCCACCTGAGCTAATAGCAATACTGCTTTAAATAAATCAGAACCCATCTCTCCTTTCCTGATAAATTCAGCATAAACCTTCCTTGAAAACTGTATTATTTCTACAACTTTTTTATGGACAGTAGGATCAGATAATATTGGTTTTTCTGTGATCATTTCTTTTAATTTTTGCATAACTGGTGTTTCTTCAGGAACCTCGAGCGAATCCCGCAATTGTGCCATTTCCAATAAATGAAGAGACGCTTCACTTACCCAACGTCCCTCTATAGCGTTGGGATTTACTTGTTTTATATAAAAACGAAGTAAGTAATCAAATGCTGTACCAACAAGACCATAGTGATTTGTTAAAGGAGGTGATAATAACTCACCTTGGAGTTTTAATCGTGGTTTTTTAAACTCCTGTTTGAAAGCATCTTTCACATCTTTATTTTTTAAGAATGATGTTAAACTCATAATCTTAGTCTCCGTGCATCCAACACAATTCGCATATACATCCCTCTGGTCAAACCCTCCCAATATTCAACTATCCTCTCTTCCTTTTTCAGGAATATTAAACAGACCCTTTTATTTCTCTATATCATTCTTACTATATATTTGTATTATATTTCTTATAATTACTCTCATAACTACCCTCACTCTGCTCTCCCATGTTACCCCTATTCATTCCCTCCACACTGACCTCTTATGTGGGGTATAAAAGGAGTATCGGTGGGATGCTGTGTGATTGTATAATTATGTGAGTTATATTGTGGCTGGTTTGTTCATTCACTCCTATTCCACTCCACAGGATCATGATGAACCTGCGCAAGTGGTGATCATTCCTCAAGCTTTGCTTCTTCGTTTATTTGGTGGTTGTGAAAGGTATGGATTTTCAAAAAGTTGGGGTCTCCTGTTACCATGCTAAATCACCCACTTCATTCCGTGATTTTTTCGATTTTTGTACTTTTTAACAACACTCTGGAGAATGCCAACCACTTCACCGAATACCTTTCTGTTTGTGTGCTGCACTTTAATATTTCCAACCTTAGTTCTCCACTCACTCTGCTTCTCCTCAATCCTTTTTTCGATAATTTCTTCAAGTGCATCTCTCCAGCATTCTGGGGATTGGTTTTAAGCCTCTTCTCCACAGCCATTTTTGCCTCTTCCTGATCCACTCTGAAAGTCCTGTTCCATTCTCTCTCGATTGAGGCTTTAAACCCATCAAAATCGAAGAACAGGTGTTTCAACTCAATAATCAGATTATCAAGCTCTGGATCAGAGATCTTAATATCTTCAAGAGATCTTTTCCTTGCTAAAATCTCATCCGTGTGTCCTCTGATGAGATTTCCCGGTGGTATGACCTTCTCGGTAACGCCAAACCCCCTCAACTTCTTCCCAACCCACGCAATAAACTCACCAGGGGAGAATACGTTGAGCTCAACACGATCCACAAGCCAGCTCTTTCCTTTACCTTTTCTAATATTGAAAAATCTCCTCTCATCCTCGGATAGCTGTGATAAAATTTTCTTTGGTCGTTTTGTCCTCACCTGTGTTTCCCGTGGCAGCTTGCGCTCAATAGCCTCTTTTGGAATCAGGCCAAGATCGATCACCTCAATTTTAGTCCCGTCTATGTAGTGTTCACGCTCAAGTGTGTTCTTGATCTCAATCCCATCAATATCACAATCATGGAGGCAGAAGATCTTGCATGATGGGACCTTTTCCACGATTTTTGCAAGAAGCGCTCTGTTATCCCATGTGGAGTATCCCTGTCCACCCACAAGCACCATATCGTACCGGTTGTGGATCTCAGCCTGAATCAGGTAATCGATGAACCCTCTTTTTTCAATGTAAAGTACTTTATTAAATTCCCACTCGGGTGGTTCAAACTCATTCAAAAACCTTGTATCAATCTGAACCCACTCACCACTGCGCGGGAGGATGATGCCCCCTCTTGCCTCCCTGTTTGCGAGCCTTACCCCTCGTCTTTCCTCTTCTTCCTTGAACAGGCGCTCATAATATGCATAATCAATCTCAGCACCATGCTCCTGGAGTATCGGTCGATGCTTATAGAAAACCTGTCTTATTGGTGGTGTGTATCGTCCATTATCAGAGGTTAATTTTAACGCTTCGTCGATAGTTGCAATAAATATCTCCTTAATTCGCTGTTGTCTCTTCTCTTTCTCTTCTCGTGCCAGTTTTTTCATCGCTTTTTCCGCTTCTTTTATCTCTTTTTCCTGCTCACGCCTCAGCCTGTCCTCAACCTTCCTCTTCTTTTCCAGATACTCCTTCAACACCCGTTCAAGCGCCTCAAGTATCCCCTCAAGCGCACCGGAGTATTCGAACTCAGTCTTCCCATAGTTCTGATACTCAAGGCCTGGAGAGATGATATGGAGGAAAACCAGGACAGGATCCCGAAAGTTGATATCATACTGGAAACCCAGTATCCTCTCAAGCAGCTCCGGGTTGTGTGCAGGGGAGTTGTTAATCCCGAGATATGCTTGCCTCCCACCCTCTTTCAGCTCCACAGCAGCAGCTTCGATCAGGTAGGGTGTCTCTTTGAGGTGTGTGGATTTATCATCAACTGAGATCACAACTCGTTCTGTGGATTTGAATTTGAAGGTTGAAAGATCTGCCCCAGGGACTGCTTTCATAAACTCAAAGGCACACGTACGACCGATACCACCAAGTGCCTGTGGGTTTGGTGGTTTTGTGCTTTTCTTGACTTCCTCGTAAACGCACCTCAATTCTTCTTCTGAAGCCTGAGAAAGATGCCCCCTCACGTTTATCTTTGTGTTTCGTGAAACGCCTCTGAACCGCTGTAAAAATTCTTTGACTGTCGGGTCAATCCCCTCCCTGAGGTAGGTATAAACAAGCTCTCTAAACTCATCGAAGGAATACCAGTGAATTGGCTCCTTCTGAAGGTATCGCCTTATCTCACCGCGTGCATCGCTTTTCCATACTTCACCGAAGATCTCAAAAGAAAAACTTGCATGAGGATTGAATGCTGCAAATCCATGTAAGATGCTCTGGTATCGCTCTTTTTCTGCTTCAAACCAGTATTCAACAGGCAATCCCACCTCAATGGAGAAACCAGTGTGCTCTGCCTCTGAAATTTGGTTTAAAAGAAAGTGTGTATCCTGTGAGATTGGATCGCTCTCTAAGCCAATATCATAGACACCGAATTTTGATGAAATAATTACATGCCCACCGAGAACGAGTGGAATTGAAAACACTGTCATCAGAGCGTTGCCCTGTGCTCCACGCGTTGGTCTCCTGAAGAATGTCTTAGAACCAGCATATTTATCGACATCAAGAACTTTTTTGAGTGTGAATATATCCATCCCCGGTCCGCTGTCTCTCACCCGGATCCTGAGAGCTCCACAATAAAGCTCAATCCCAACTTCAATATATGGATGTAACCCTGCCTCCTCAGATGCGTCCAAAGCGTTATCGATCAGCTCCTTGAGAATTATACCTGTCCCAGTTGTGTCGATCTGTGCCAGTCTGCTTCTCAAGCCCGCTGATCGTGAAAAAATCTGTGGTACGCTTTCTCGTTAAGACTTCCATCTACTCACCCAAATCTTACCATCTCATCCGACTCCTCACTTTTTTCTTTCCACAACAGGCCCTCGAAAAACCTATGTTCCCAAGCCGGGACTGACCATGACCCACACCCCAGGGTCACTGCAACCGCCTCATCTCCTTTTTTCAGGGGCATCCCACAATCATCACAAGATACTGGCTTTTTGAGTAGTCCGATAGAAATCTTTGAGCCACCCAAAATTGGATTTCCCGGCTGTCGTGCAAGAATATATTTCTTACCGCATTGAGGACAAACCAGCTTCCGCAGCTCTCCACCAAGGAGAAGTGTGCTTTGTGGGAGGATTTTTACCCCACTACGTACCAGCTCTTCAAGTGAAATAAACTCAGTCATGCTCGATCACCTCCATTAAGATCAGAGTAAAGCATGTTTATTGCCATAAGAACTGCTGAATCACTTGATTCCCGAGGGAGAAGAAGCCCCCTGAAGCTCAAGCTGGCTTATCACAGCTTCTCTGAAAGAAGTACGCGATCGATTGTCCAGCAACTGTCGATCGTAATCAAGGAAGGCCTTGAGTTTTCTGAGAACGTTGTCAAGGTCATCATCCCCGGTGATGGGTTCAACCCCCTGACCCTTAAGAGTATGCAATTTTGCGTCCGGTTCGTCCACTTCGTCCCCCAACCCGGACGCAAAGGACGCAAAGGACGCAAGATTGCCTTTACTAAAGGGGTCGACCTTATTCCCCCCACCACGTTGGTAAATGTTGATGTAACGATTCCCTGACTTCCCACGCTCAATCATCACCCCAACAGCCGCTAAGTTTGTTTTTAACCGCTCAATCTCCTCTGAAAGCCCCTTTGGTGAACCATGCCAGTCTCTGGAACGCCTGTCAATCCCAAGCTCTTTTGCTTTGAGGTTGAAAACAGTAAGAAGTTCAGATGGTGTACCCTCCCATCGCTGCTCATCATCCAGAAAGTTGTGTCTGATTCCCTCATCATCGGTATAAAAACCATCATTCAACAGTGATAACAGCACGTTTCCCATCAAAGACGATTCAATAACTCTGAGATTATCGTCCCCCTTTGAACTTAGGTAGTGCCGCAAAAATGTCCCTTCCTTATATCCGAGTGCTCTCATACATGCCTCACCGACCTCGGCATAATCGTACATCCGTATTCCACCGGGGATATTGATCTCCTCGTTCTCAAGTACCCTCAGCGTCTTTGCAAGGAGATCAAGAAGTGCGCCAAAAAGTTGAGGTTTTGCTGTCTCAAACTCGTGTTGCAACTCTCTCCCGCTCTTGTTGTCTTCACGCCTCTCCAACTTAAAGAACAAAGACCTGTCTACAACGTCAGGACGATATAACGGTATTAGAATGCCGTTTAAGACTATTGCCCGTTTATAATTGAAGATCACTTCATCTTCATCGGTGTAAAGTGCCCGTTTCGTCTCACCAGCCCCTGTCACAGCCCGTGAGAGTATATCACTTTGCCAATCCTTGATCACACCCTCATTATCGAATACAGCACAGTAATGGTGGAACAGGCTTATAATCATGTCGTTATCCCTTGTCGGCATCCTCAATGTCTCTGTCTTAGATGGATCGATCAGCTCTTTGATCCATTTCGAAAACGTTGTCTTCCTGCTGCCGTGCTGACCATAAAACGCCACAATCGGACGTGGTATTTCATGGAAGAAGTATGAGATAAGAACAGTGAGAAAAAGACATCTATTTCTCTCACTCTCAAGCGTGAAAAATCGCCAGAGGTCGTCAATACTGCCCCCGCGCTCAGGTATTATTTGTGTTCTCTGATGCTGTTCACTCCTAAACAGCACTGGTGGATCGGTGATAACCTCCCATCCATTCTCATCGATCTCGATAACCTCACCTGACTCATTTGCAAGATCGTAGTAGATCCGACCATTTAACTCAGCGACCCTGTTCCATAGATGGAATCGGCCGCCCTCAAACCTCGCGACACCTGCCAATGTTGTTGTAGCGGTTGTTAGCGCGTCGTTACTCAGTGCTTTTTGCTCTTTCTGCCACCATATTTCAGCAAGCCACTCTCTAAATTCCCTCGACCTCATACGTAGCGCGCGCACACCCCCGCCGCCATTCACAATGATGGCGTGTGGCTCACTGTATTGATCGCATCCGATTGCTTCAAGGCGGGTTAAGGCGAGCGTGACAAGCCTGTCGTTTTGCGATTTAATTGTTGTGCCGGCCTCTCCGCTTGCTCTTCCATTCCTTTTTCTTTTCCCCTCCTTACACGCTTCACAGAGCTGCCTCACCAAGGATGCACAATCCCGCTGAATTGTTACACAACGATGAGGCCTGATACCCTTCTCCCTCGTCCGATTGATGTGTGACTGTGTGATCCCTGGATCATAATCGCTTTGAATCTTAAAGACATCATGAATCTCTGAATCACCATACCCCGCCGCAATAAGCTCTGCAACAAGCGCAAGCCGGAAGTGGTGACCATCCCCACCGGTAAGCTGCCACCGCTCTTCTATTGCCTGCCTGAAGCACGGGCGGAGTTCACTCTTTACCTGTACTTCTGATGGATTTGCAAGTTGCACATCACTCTTTTCAGCCTCAAGACTCAGGATATAATCCCTCAGCCCTGGATCCTCATTCCTCACAACTGGATCAACAGCATAAGAAAGCCTGTGTGGTCTCTCTGGTGTATTCTCCCCCTTTATCGATTTAGTCCCAATCACCTTGATGATGCGAGGTAAATCGCCGATATTATCGATCTCAACATCTCCATTCTCAAACATCTTTTCAATTAACCTCTGAAAAGCCTGTAGCTTAGCCTGAATCACATCTCTATTCCCATCATCAAGCCCGATGTGTGGAATGGCAGCCCAAAGTTGCCACCCATTACCGCTCATGCATTTGATAGGCCTGTGGAAGCCTTGAGCCTCAAACCACCGAATGATCCTGTCTGCAACCTCCTCAGCCTTCGAAAGCTCCTCATCCGTTGCTGGCTGCTTTTTATCGGGTCGTTTTGCATCAACATCAAGGATGACTGCGTTTACACTTGCTATATCCTCAGCCTTCCCCCTTCGCCGCTGTCTTGGATTGATACCAACATATACATTGTAATCACCCGTGAGCCCCCTGCACCGGTCTACAAAGTCATCCTCGTCCGTCACGAAGTAGATTACTGGCCTTTTCTTTCCATTCGGATCGATCCCCCGGATCTCAGTAAATGGTGTGTGTGATAAAAATCGAAAAATCTGCCTAACAGTTAAAGCGTCGAATTCACCCATTCATACCACCCTCCATCTCTTCTGTGATTTTTATGCCGTTGTGTCTGATGATCCTGATCAGCCCAAATCGTTCCATCTCAACAAGTAAATCCCATGTCTCAGCTTTTGTAAGCCTGAAAAATGGTGACAGAATCCTGTAAACCTCACTGAAACGAATCAAGCCTGAGCGTGTCCTGTTTTTTGCCTTTTCGTCAAGCAGACGGGTTGCTTTCAGCAGGTACTTCGGTATCTGCTCTTTTTCCTCGATAAGAACAGTTTTCATTTAACACACCTCTTTTTTTCTCTTTCTCAACCTCGATAATCCAGGATTCGAGAAGCTCGTGAAGTTGCCCCATCATTGACAGCCTCCGATCACTTCCTCTAAGATTCCCATCCTCGCTCATTGATCTCATACCCTCTTCTTTTCCCATATTCAAACAGCGCTTCGCGGATAATTTGTGCCTGTGTTTTCTGCGTGGCGTGCTGCATGTCCTCTAACAAACGTTCCAATTTTGACGGCATTAAAACCCCTTTCTGCTTCATGGTAGTATAAGAGATCGAAACATTTATAAATTATATACTTCATAATTACTTCCATGTCGTCATCAACTACAAAATCAAAAGAAAAATGTAGCCTAAAAGCGCTTTGTAAACCTTCACTCTGTGGGGTCGCCTGGACCCTGTGGATTGCGCCGGCCACCCAGGGAGAGGTGGCAAGGAGGCTTTATGGTGTAAAGAGCGGGAGAGAGGTTAACCAGACCCCCCTAATTAATGCACGTAAGTCCTTGCAGGAGGTCGGATTCCTTGAAAAGGTCGATGAATTGACCCTACGGAATGCATACTTTAAAAGCACACCTCTTCCCTATCTTTCATTTCTCGAAAGAAAGCTGGAGATTAAAAAGAGCTCCCAAAAGCTGGATGAAGAGAAGAAAAAAGCCATCTCGCTCATCTTCGATTCAATATGGTTCCGCACCATGTTTCAGGTAAAGAGGGAGAGAGAGCTCCCTGATCGTTTCGAGTATTTTACAATGAGAAACCCGATAGGGAAGAGAAAATCGAAAGGACGTTTACTCATAAAAAATCCGCTGGGGTTTGTGGCATCTGTCTTTGGGGAAGTTGCCGCTCTTTCAATTATTTTCCTTGTATATTTCAAAAAACAAGGATATGCTGTTCCGGGCGTTTCCACCAGCGACCTTCTTTGGGCCGGAAATTTTGATGCCTTTATGAGAGAGCATGAGGTGAAGGTGATCCCCCCGGTAAACATGAGAGATCTTTACCAAAAACTCCACAACACAATTGGCCTGCTTCACTTGGAGGATGCTGGAATGGCACCTCTCTTCATCCCGACGGAGATCGCAAATATCTGCGTTCGCGGTCCCGAGAGGCCATTCCTTACACTTCTTCAACACGGTGTCGAAATCCTCGAAAGGTATAATACTGAATGATGACCCACATACACCGTGGCACGCGAGAGCTTACTTTCCTCACACGCCTTCAACCTCCTTAAATGCCCGGTGAAACATCTCCTTAATCTCTGGTTGTGCCTCAGCCAGCTCCTGAAGCATCCGCACGAGTGCCAGTTCAAGCCTCTCCTCCCTGCTGTAATCCCCATCCAGTGGAAGATAACAGCGTTTACAGAACCGCATACCCGGTGCATTCACCTCACCACACCGGGGGCATGGCTCAGGCTTGAAAGCTGTCCCGTTCCTCTTCTCATCCCTGATGCCATGTATTGCAAGAAGTGCATCATCCACGTCCCTACCTGAAAGATGCACATACACCGCTGCCATCTCTGATGCCTGCTCCCACCCGAAAAACTCCTTCATCTGTGCCTCTGTGAGGTGTGAGGCTAAATGTGTGGCTCTTGCATGCCTGAATGAATGAGGATTCACACGCTTTTTAATCCCCGCCTTTTTAGCAAGCTGCTTCAGTGTCCTTGCTACAAAACCATAGCTTAAATATTCATTCTTCCACTTCGGATTATTCGGGGTTGGGATCTTCCTCCACAGGTAAGCATCGGGATCATCCTTCATGGGATGTTGGTCTCCAATCCACGCCTGAAGCGCCGGGACCGATGTAATTAACCTCACACGTCTCGATCCTGTCTTACCGCGCACATGTAAGACTGCACCATACTCATCAAACTCAAGATGCTTGAGTTTGAGCGGTAGAAACTCACCGATCCTGCACCCTGATTCATAGAGTGCCAGGATGAAAGCCCGATCCCTTGAGTTGTATGCTGCTGCAGCCATCGCCTTGATCTCATCCTCCGTCAGGATCTCATCAGGAAGCTTTGAGTTGTTTTTGACTGGTTTGATCTTCAGATCCTTAACAAGATCATCCTTCCCGATAAACCGCAGATACTTTCTCAGGATGACTTTCCTGTCATGCTTTGACCACTCCGAAAAATCGCTCATCTCAATTGAGAAGATGAGCCGCCTGATGTCATCCTCACCGGCCTCCCTGAATGACCTGCCAAGCTCCCGGGATAGTGGACGCAGTGTGAACAGGTACTTAAGCAGCCTGGCTGACCCGATACCATCCATCATCGCACTCTCACAGAACCGCTTTACATCTCCCCGGTCATCGGGGTGTATGCCCTCAAGAATCTCCTCAAACTTCCCTCTAAAAAGCTTATCCTGGTTGTGTATATCTGCTTTAGCCATATCAATCCATCCTCTGCCTCCATCGGATATATATGGCAGAGGCTTATGATGTGGCTAAAACAAGCCGCTGGTGGGATTCGAACCCACGACCTGCTGATTACGAGTCAGCCGCTCTCCCACTAAGCCACAGCGGCAGGATGAACAAATTCCATCCATGTGCCACGTCCTCTCTTCTTTGCGAGATTATAAATAAGTTCTGCACAGGCAGCATCCTGTATTCCCAGGCCTGTTGAGTCAAATACCGTGATCTCATCGTCATTTATCCGTCCTGCCTTCTTACCTGCCACAACCTCACCAAGTTCTGCCCAGATATGATCAGGGGTAATAACACCCGATTTAAGTGGCACATTGATCTCACCACCGTTTGATGCCTGTTCTATCTCATCGACCACAACCCTTGCATCACGGATGATTCTCGGGTCAAGCTCCTCCTTCCCTGGCGCATCAGCACCGACTGCATTTATGTGAACCCCTTCCCTGATCCACTCACGCGCTATGATCGGATCCCTTACAGGCGTTGTTGTTGAGATAATATCACAGGCTGAGACCTCTTCGAGCGAGGTTGGTTCGATGTTGTAGGTTGGGAACGTCTCCACAAATTCCTCAACCTTTGCCCGTGATATATCAGAGATCCTGATCTGATCGAGGTCAAAGACGTGAGATATTGCGAGAAGCTGTGTGTGTGCCTGAACACCACATCCTGCAAGTCCGAGCGTGCTTGAATCTTTTCGTGCCATATACTTTGATGCAACCCCTGCAGCTGCACCTGTCCTGTACATCGTTAGAAGTGTTCCATCCATCAGCGCGAGTGGAAAACCAGTTCTACAGTCGTTCAGGATCACAACCGCCATCACGGTCGGGTGTTTTTTATTCAATGGATGTGAGTTTACCCATTTCAGTGTTGCATAATCCCCCAATCTGGCCGGCATTGCCCTGAAATCCCCTGAGAACTCTGGAAGATCAAGATAAACCTTTGATGGCATCTTTGCGTCTCCCTGATAGAATGCCCTGAACGCATCTTCAACTGCATCAATCACCATCGAGATCTCGAGAAGATCTGAGATGTCGTTGTAGCCAATTACAAGTGTCTCCTCCACCATTTAAGAAACCTCCAGCAAACCAGATTTTACCCTGGCAATTAAATCTGTACTCGATGCCCTTCTGACGATACCTCTCACAGGTTCGCCTGTACCACGCATATTCAAGCTCTCATCAGATATTAGAACAAGATCAGCGATACCGCCTTCCATGATGCCACAATAGGTTGGATCTTCCAGAATTCTTATCCCGTTTATCGTTGCCATCTTTAACACATCTCTGTCATCGAGCCTGTAAATTTTTGATAGAAACTCCATCTCCAATAGAATATCGGGTGAATTCAGCATCACATTATCTGTACCAATCCCGATAAGAACTCCTGCATCAAGCATAGACCTCAACGGCGGCAATCCAACTCCTGTTACAAGATTTGATCTGATACAAACAACAACTGGTATATCCTCCGCCACAATCTGTTTGATATGCGATTTCTCTGCATGAACCATGTGAACAAGGTGATCAGGGCAGAGTGTGAGTGCAGGAAGTATATCAGATTCATCCCTCTCGCCTGCATGGATTGCAAACGGTAGATTGAGTGATCTGGCGACGTTTCTAAACTCCAGTGCCACCTCAAAGCTCATATCAGAAGCACCGCTTATACCCACGCCATCCATAACTTCTGGTACGATCTCATCCCTTCCAAAGAGCTTACACCCGATATCAAGACCTGATAGTGCATCCCTCAACGCTTTTGCACCAGAGGCTCCACCTTCCCTGAAATCGGCAAAAAGCACAGTTCCACATCCAATCATCTGGAGAATGCTCGCCCGCATCGATGCTATGAGTGTCTTCTCATCAATCTCAGCGAGTATCTTATGTTTAATTCCCTGGGGTGGCTTCACGAGATCGTCAAGTGGTAGATAGGGCAGGTCTTTAACGCACGAATCTCCGATATGCGTGTGGGCATTTACAAAACCTGGTGATATAATGCCAGCAGCCACAGAATCAACTTCCCCTTCGCCAATCTCCTTTATCGCTGCACCCTCGATCACGATGTATGAATTTTTCCTTGGTTCGAGCTTCTCGCCATATATAACTGTACCGCTCAGTATAAGTTCGTTCATCGACCACACTCTCGTGAAAGCCAATCTGGAAGTTCATCGACCTTCACACGCACCTGATCCATCGAGTCCCTGAATCTAACGGTCACTGTATTATCCTCGATCGTCTCATAGTCGATTGTGATACAGAAGAGCGTTCCAATCTCGTCCTGTCTCCTGTATCTGCGTCCTATTGTGCCTGATGCGTCATGTTCAACGATAAACCCTGCTCTTCGCAGGTTTTGGTGTATCTGCTTCGAAAGTTCGAGAAGCTCCTCTCTTGAACCGAGAAGCGGGAGCACGCAAGCATCAATCGGTGCAATACCGGGTAGAAATCTGAGGACATTACGCATCTCACCCTCTACCTCTTCCTGGTAGAACGAATGTTCCATAACTGCAAAAAAGATCCGATCAATCCCGAACGATGGCTCAATAACATGTGGGATCACCTCCTCCCCACTGATCTCTTCCTCGACGGTGACAGACTCAAACATATCCTGTGTGATTGTAACCTCTTCTCCGTCGATATTGAGCACGATATCCTGATCGCCTATCGTGGTGGCATCAATCAGGTCGAGTGCTTCTGCAATTTTTTTTGCCCTGTCTTTGAATCTCGGACCAATTAACGCCATCTTCGGCTTTAGCTTAACCCGCTTCACCGTATCTGTTTCATCGTATGCCCTAAATATTCGCAACTTCTCACCTGAAACTGCCTCATGTGCCCTAAGATCGTAATCAGTCCTGTCTGCAATCCCAACGACCTCGACCCATCCAAGTCGATCCAGAAGGACCTCAGCGTCCCAGCAGTCAGCGGCGTAATGTGCCATTTCATCTGCTTCATGCTGTCTGAACCGCAGACGATCATGTGAGATTCCAATCTCGATCAGGAAGCGATATGTAAGATAAATATGGTATGCGAGAAACTCACTGGCAATTACACCCTCTTTGACGGCATCATGAAGTCTCCATTTAGATGCTTCATCCGCACCCTCTGGAAGAAGCATCAAAGTCTCATCCTTGATCGCGTCAAAACCCGGGTGACGCTTATTCGTGGGATCGATAAAAATCTCGGCTTCTGCCTGGGTAAATTCTCTCAGGCGTATCAGGCCCTGTCTTGGTGAAATCTCATTTCTGAATGCTTTTCCAACCTGAACAACCCCAAACGGCAGTTTTTCCCTGAAGAATCGGAGAAGTCTCGGAAAGTCGACAAACATCCCCTGAGCGGTCTCTGGTCGAAGATAGCCAGTTCGCTTTGATCCTGGTCCGATTGAGGTCTCAAACATCAGATTAAACTCAAATACCTCGCCAAACGCACCACCACACGAAGGACATCTATCTCCAACATGATCCGCCCTGAAGAACTCTTTGCACGATTCACATTCTACAATTGGGTCTGTGAAGCTTGAGAGATGTCCTGATGCACGAAATATCTCTTCAATCCCGATGATGGGTGTTTCGATCTCATAGAATCCTTCACCTGCGATATAAAACCTTCGCCATAGACGTTCGATATTTCGCTTCAATGCCGCACCCAGGGGCCCGTAATCATAGAACCCGGCAGTTCCACCATAGATCTCGAAGGAATGCCACAGAAAACCCCTTCTTCGTGCAAGCTCCATGACCTCATCATAGATGTCCATGTGATCACTAAAGTTAGCTCGATTAAAATGTCTTACGATCGATAATATGCCGCTGGAAAAGCCTCCATGATCGATATCAAGATTTCCTTACGGTGAATGATGTCATAAAATCGTTTCAGGATCTTTTCACGCGCTCCAAGACCAAATATCTCAATGAGTTTGGCTGAAGCCTCTTCCTCCGCGATCCTGGTCAGATCTCTTCGAAATTCAAGTCCATGTCGCTTCATGATCTTCCCTATGGGGATATCTGCCCTGAGAAGATCTTCTCTGAACTCATCCGTGAGCCGCGAAAGTGGTGTGAGTGAACATGCGTAGAGAAGAGGCTTATCCAGCACGCCATCTTTCAGGATGACCTCCCGGTAGTTGAGATCTGCCTCTTTCTCCAGATTGAACTTTGCTGCAAGCTCTGCAGTTGCAGGTATGATCTGCTGTTTGAGTGTCTCAACCACAACGGGATTTTCTGTATATATCTCAAGAAGCAGCGTCATTGAGCCATCTGTAAGCAGCATCAGCCGCTGCATGAACCCGAGTCCTGCCAGAAGTTTAGATCCAGCAATCTCATTCAGATCGATGTGTCACCACCCCAGATCTTTATCAGAAAGATGAGAACCGCGCTGACACCGAGCGGGATTGTTATATTATCATCGATGACCTCCTGTGGTATCATCTCGATCAACGTGCCTGTAAAAGCTGCAATCAACGCATAGAGAGGCGATAAGAGAAAACTCAATCCAGTGAAAGATGTGAGAAAGAAAGCCGCTGAACCTTCAAGACTCTTCTTACCGATCAGCCTGTGTTTGCCCCATCTGATACCAGTGATCGTCGCAAATCCATCACCAAGCGCAAGCGTTATGACAGCAGATGCGATGATAAGAGGACTTCTTACAAGGATTAGAAGGATAAGCAGACTTAAAATAAACATCAAAACGCCTTTTGCAGGCATATTTGCCATTGCATGCTCTCGTTCATACGAGTTGAGTATTTGATCAATCAACGGTATCCTGAAACCTTTTTTGACAAGATATGATATTAAAAGCGTTGATAAAAGCCCAAGCATCGTTAGAAAGATAAGAATAAAATACGGGAGGTTGAGGATCAGGTATGCAATGATTATGCCAGATAGTATATGTATTAACTTTCGTCCAACCTCCTTTGAGGGCATAAACTCCTGATGTTCCTGATCTGATTTAAGCATTCTCATGTGATCGCGGCATCGATGACCGCATGTAAGACACCTGGTGCAAACTTCTTGACTTTCTTAGCCTCAATGATCTCACAACCACGCCCTAAAGATCTGCACGCAGCCTGGATTCTCTCAACAGGTCGATTCGGGAAGAGATGGTATGGAACCGCTTCGTGATAGTGTAAAATTCCACCCTCCTCCCGTATCGCTTTCACACCCACCTCAAGATATGCTTCTGCGTTCAGATAACCCATTATTACCCTATCTGCAACCCCAACAGGCGTAAGATCGGCACAATCACCTGCCAAAGGCTCAATTATCTTCTCAACGTGGTTCAGTCGAATATTTTCAAGTAGATACTCAAATGCAACAGGGTTGAGTTCGATCGCGATGATCTTCTCTGGTACTGCGTGTTTTGCCATCGGGATCGAGAAATAGCCGATGCCTGCAAACATATCAACAACAAACTCGTCAGTGCCAAGCGCCGCGATTCGCATACGCTCGTTCATATTTCCCGGTGAGAAGATCACCTTTCTGGGATCGAGTTTGAAGGTACAGTGGTTCTCACGGTGCAGCGTCTCCGAGACCTCGCCTGCAATGACTCTGATATCAGGCTCTCGCAACTTTCCATGCACTCCACAATCCACGGCAACCCCCTTCGCCCATGGATAGATCTTGAAGAACGCATCACCAATCTCTCCCCAGAAATCTTCAAGCCCATCAATTCTTACAAGAACGATATCTCCGATCAGCTGCCATCTCCTCGGCAATCGATCAAGATCTGCTGGAGAGAGGATACCATCGAGTTCTTTCCTCAACGCCATATATCCTTTCTTCATGAGATCAACCTATGACGATCGCCCTGATATCACGCCATGCATCCTCGATCAGATCAAGTACCTCTGGCAGGATGGTGAGTACCACGTACGCGATGATGATGAGTGCGATCGTTGATCCGATCTTTGCGATGACGTTGTGGGCAACGTAGAAGCTCCCAAGTCCGAACCAGCCATCGAACCAGTCGTTACTGTATGCCACGATGACAAAGATATTTCGCACAACATTGAGGACAAATATCACAGGAACAGAGACGAGAAAAGCTGCAAGCTTGCGGTCAAGCGATGCTTTGACGCCAAATATGACTCCGATAAAAAGGGCGATACTCTCGATCGCTGTGCAGCCAAGTATCAATCTCACACGATGGTTGTTCAGGTATATGAGTGGGTCATCCAGTACCATCTTGATCCCGAAAACTGTCCTCGATCCCTCAGTTATACAGTGCGTGTTCAGCGAGATTAAGGCATTATGAAGGGGTGTAATCGATGCAAACGGGAAATAAAAGATACAGGCGATCGTAACGACTCTTGTCAGGAGAAATAGTGAATCTTTATGCTCTGTCATGAATGAGAATGCGACAACAAGCGAGAAGATCGCCATCACAAATGTCAGAAATGCGTTGAATGGATCTATCTCCTGAAGATATATGGCTGGCTGTGTGAACCAGTGAATCGAGAAGGCGATCCATCCAAGCCCTGCAATGATTGCTTTTGCACGTACCTCTCGTCCTGAAATGAGGAAAGATAGTAAAAAGAGTATTAAAGCAATCCAGAGTGCATAATTGTAGTAGCTATACATTCCATGTCTCGCCAAGTGTACGCTGAAGTGGTGTTGAACAACCCTCAAGCACTTTTAATCTTGAATCTGTGAGTATAATAGATCTCACAAGTGAATGCGGTATTGCCAGCGAAATCTCTTTTGTCCTGCCATACCTACCTTTATTAGCGATCTTGGTCATGATTATCCCCAGCATATCAAGTTCTGAGATCAGATCTGTCACTCGCCGCTGAGTAAGCGCATTCATCCCCGTGATCTTGCAGCAGTTCATATAGGCACGATAAACCTCGCCTGTTGTCAGGTGCGGCTTGCCCCCTGTTGACATCACGCTGTAGAGCACAAGCTTTGACTGTGTTGGAAGTGTTGTCAGCACCTCCTGTATTCTATCAGACTCAATCTTTGTCTGCGCCTTTCGCACGTGCTCCTTTGTCACCATTCCATCACCAGCTCGCTCTGCAAGCTCACCTGCGACCCGCATGAGATCGAGTGCTCTTCGTGCATCCCCATGTTCATTCGCTGCAAATGCTGCACATAACGGGATTACAGCGGGGTCAAGAACATCCTCTTCAAACCCAATCGCCGCCCGTTCGCTCAGGATATCTCCGAGCTGTCTGGCATCATACGGTGGAAATAGAAGCTCCTCCTCGCCAAGCGATGATTTTATACGGGGATCGAGAAACTCCCTGAACTGGAGGTTGTTTGAAATCCCAATTATACTGATCTTTGCATTTTCAAGGTCTGAATTAATCCTCAAAAGGTTGTAAAGCACCTCATCCCCCTTCTTGACGAGCTTATCGATCTCATCGAGTATTATAATGATGATCTGTTCCCGCTCATCAATTGTAGCCTTGAACTCGGCATAGACCTGATCCGTGGGCCATCCTGTCATCGGAACATCTTTATCAAACAATTTGGCAAGATGAGCGATGATCCGATACTGGGTATCGATGATCCCACCATTTATATAAATAACCGAACATTCGCGCCCCTGCTCTGCACTGGTCGCTTCAAGCTCCCTTCCAACGAATTTCGCACACGCAGTCTTCCCTGTCCCGGTCTTTCCGTATATCATGACATTCGAGGGTGTGTTGCCACGAAGTGCTGAGACGAGGATATATGCCAGGCTCTTTATCTGCGCTTCCCGATGCGGCAGATGATCGGGTGTATAGGTAGACCTCAAAACCTCTTTGTCTTTAAATATTGGCTTGACGTCCAGCAACCCCGAAAAGATCCCACTCATAATTGACGCTTCCATCTTTGATGCCTCAACCTACCATCACATATCCAATCTATATAGCTTTTGGTTGCGACCCCTTTGTTTCCACTCCAGCTCCAGAATTAAATAACGCATAAAAAGGGCTAAAATCTAATATAAAGAGCTATGAGCGATTATTTCATTTCTTCAGAAAAATAAGCTTATAGAATTGTTTCAACATACAAAAACTAACATATTAAGATTTTAAATACCATAATATGAATTAATGCTCAGATCTACACATTAAATGAATTTTTAGATATATACCACCTGTTTCCAAATCTCATCAGGAAAAAGCTTTTAACCGTCTCCACGTTCTATTTACGGATGATCGAATCAATAATCTCGACTATACTCACATCTCTGTGGCTGATTCTGCCTGCGTATTTTGCAAACTCATCACCTGTTATATTCGGTGGTGGAAAGCCGATCGATCATGGTCTGAGAATCAACGGTAAACGGCTTTTTGGTGATGGCAAGACATACCGTGGCACTGCGGCCGGTATATGTTGCGGGATACTGGCTGGGCTGTTGCAGAATTACATAGGCGCATCAATCAACGCCCCGAGCTTTCCACTATCTGTGCTCATCCTGATATCAACAGGTGCACTCTTTGGAGATCTCGTTGAGAGTTTGATTAAACGGCGACTTGGCATTGAGCAGGGGAGTTTTTTCTTTCCATTTGATCAATTAGATTTTGTACTTGGCGTATATCTCTTTCTATGGCTCTTTGCACACGAATGGTTTCTACAGCATTTTACACCCATGATCATCATCACACTCATTATAATTACACCGCTTCTTCACGTTCTCTCAAATGCCTTCGGGTATCTTGCAGGTAAAAAAGACGTGCCATGGTAGAAGAGATCAAAGCTCGAGTGCATCCTCGATTCGCATAACCTCAACCGCTGTAGTATCAGATCCTGCAACACAACCATGATCATTGGCAACAATCGAGGATCCAACAACTCCAGATCCAAAGTTCGCGCTACCACGAAGAGGTGTGAGGCCAAACAACGCTGAAAGCCGTGAAAGCTCGTTATCGGTTATATCCGGGTTCACAAGAATACCACGTCCGGTTGCAACCGCCATTGCTCCAACTGTCCTTAGGTTTGCGATCGTGCCACGCCACACATCCACATCAAGGAAATCGGCTATCAGTTCAATACATTCATCAGATAGCTTTGGATGCACAAGCGCAGCGTCGTCGTTTGCGAGAATGATATTTCCAACCGCACTCAGGATCGATGGGAGTCGCCTGACGCGTGTTATCTTCTCAAGCTGTTTGATCTCAAAATCTGATGTGTACGGCGAAACAATTAGCCCTTTTGAGTTTCCACAGGCGAGTAAACCAATCAGATTACTCTCTCCTACAGTTACGCATCGTGCTTTTACCCCGAGTTCTTCTTCAAAGTCTTCTTTCACCTTTGGAGGTGTGTGTGGAGGTAGTAAAAGATATTCGTTCGTGGCAAGTGCAAAGTTTCCGATGAAAGGACTATCATTGAGTCTGAGAAGTTTCATGCCTCTTTCACAAGCTCCGCCCTGACCGCTCCGTCTTCTTCAACAACTTTTACACGGATCTTTGATGGCGGCTTCTCTGCCCCCCGTGCCCAGACCTTCTCGTTGATGGATTTATCGAGCACGAGATTCTCAGATTTTGTATGCCTGGTGAGATATGCTTTTATATCAGATATCGCTTTTTTAGCTCTTTTCCATCTTGGAACTCGCTTAACTCCCCGCAGTGGGATTGTATATATTCTCTCTTCCATGATGATCACACCTTCAGGTTACTCCTTCTCCAGTGCCGTCGCTTTGGATGGGTTGTGACGTCCCGTTCTGTCTTGACGATAACCCAGACCGGCACTCTGCGATTCTGATTGGCTGCCTTTGCAAGCCTGAGCTTCTTGCCCTTCATCTTCTTTCCCACTTAAATCACCCTGTGTAATCAAACTTAAGAATCCAAGATCATCGATATTTATAAGCGTATCGCACACCCTCAGGAAAGTTTCTTATCCTCTGGGAATGTAACCACATCTAACTGTCTCTGGTGTGATCGATATGACGACAATTGAAATTTATGGGGGCGCCTGCCAGTTCAGGACTGAAGCCAGAATTATCCTCGATGGACGGGATGTGAAATTGGAGATAGAGTCAGATTGCAAGTACTGTCAGCGTCTTGGCAGGGACCTCATGAAGGTTGGTCTCGCAGATATATTTCCAGAGAGGGGTAGGCCCGCAGTTGGATTCATGACCAACCCTGTGTATAAGAAGGCAGATCAGCACCTGCCACATGTTGATTGCCCTGTACCATGCGGGCTGCTCAAAGGAATCCTTGCTGAGTTTGGACTGCAGCTTAAGAAATCGCCGACGATCGAGTTTCTTCAGTAATTTTCACCTCTCGCTGCAAAGATCTGATTAAACATAATTTTTTATATTAAAAACGCAAAGGGAGAGTGAGGTGATCTAATGGTAAAGATGCCAAAAGAAGTTGTGGATTTATTCAATGATCCAGAAGCATCCAAGGTCATAGCAACGGTTGCAGAGGATGGCGAGATAAATGTTGCTGCCAAAGGCACAATTTCTGCGGTCGATGATGAAACGGTCGCTTATGCAGATATATTCAGCGGAAAAACGAGGGCAAACCTTGAAGCAACGAAGAAAGCAGCACTTCTTGCCTTCAAAAATCCGCCACCCGCAGGTTATCAGGTGAAAGGTACATTTGCAGGGTTTGAGACCTCAGGTCCGGTCTATGATAAGTTTGCAGCGCTGGTCAAAGATCTTCTTAACCTTGATATCAACGGTGTTGCGATGATAAAAGTCAATGAGGTCTTCTCAGTCGGCGCCCCTGATTTTGGTAAAAAAATTGCGTGAGGTGGATAATTCCACCTTAAAATTTATATAATAAATCTTCTGGTCTCTTCTGCCTCAAGTCCGTTCTCTTTACAGACTGCAATGGCACGCAGGTTCTTTACTTCGGCCTCTTTAAGCTCGAAAAACCCAATAATGGTACCGATCTGGAATGGATAACCCATCATCAGACTTCTTGATTCATCGAGGATACGCCGCTGGAGTGCTACCTCAAAGGAAGATAACTGTCCAAGTTCGTCATATTCAGAGGCTGCTCCCGCAAATATATCTGCGTATTGAGTTGTGGATAGCACCTGAAGAGTCGACTTTACATCGTCTGCCATCATTGCGTCCCTGAGGAGATCAGGATTAAGTCGTCCATAAGGCAGGATGTAATTTCTCAACTGACTGATTTCAATTCCGTCGGCCTTGCCACGGAGTATCGTCATCATATTCATCATATCAAACCGCGTTCCGAGAAGTTTCATGGCACTTGCAGCATCAGCTCCCTTTAACTTTTTTGCCTGCAACCAGATACTCTGGAAGAGCTCGGCATCAAGTGCAGACTCAAGCACAAAGAGCTTTTTCGTTTCTTTGAATGCAGCCATATTTCCCTCAAGTATGGCACGATAAGGTGTCCCCTCAAGAAGCGGAATCATCTCTTCGATACTCGCAAGATCGATGAGTCTACTGAGTCGTCGCCTGAAGAATCCTTCAACAGGGATCAGATCAAGCTCTTCTCTGCTCAACCCACTTAACTTTGCCCGTAACACGCTCTTTAAGTTTGCAACTTCAAAGCGCCGTAGTAGTTCCACGCATAGTGCACGTCCACCCTCTGTACCAACTGCCGATGCGATATTTACAAACGTCTTCACCATGTTATCCATGATCGCACGTTCGATATCCCTGATCGTTGCATCGGGTGGTAGGCTGGAGAGTTCATCCCTGTATGTCGTATCCATGAGAAGTGCGATCATCTCTTTCGTTTCATATACTTCCATCAGTGAACGCATCTTCTTTTGATCAAGAAGATCCCCTTTCTTCACACGAATCTTTGCGTTGATATAGGCATACTCTGAAACAGACATTCCTTACACCCCATACACTTTATCTACGATGAGAAGGCTTCCAAGTATCCCACCGATCATCCCGGCCGTTGTGAAAGATACTACAATCAGGATACCCCCGGGCATCCCCAGATAATTTCCGAGGAAATATCCAAGCATCATAGCACCAAAAACGGAAAAAGAGATGAAAAGGGCAATAGGTAGCGCATGAACGCAGACCTCTGCCATCGTGAGATCCTTAACTTCCACTTTACGGTACCTTTGTGTAGAGCAGGAATGCAACCAGCAATCCGTAGATAGCAACTGCCTCAGCAAGCGCAACAAATATGATTGCTTTACCAAACATCTCAGGCTTCTCAGCACTTGCAGCAACCGCGGCTGCACCACTTGTACCAACGCCGATACCTGCACCAAGTCCTGCAATACCAATGGCAAGCCCAGCACCAAGCGCAGCCATGCCACCTGCTGATGCAACTGGAGATGCGTCTTCCTCGGCAGCAGCAACACCTGTTAAGACTGCTCCGAACGATACAAATAACAAGATCGCCATCATTAACTTTCTTCTATTCTTCACAATCAATCCTCCATCTGTGATTAATTCATTAACTACTTGGGGGTTAGATAAAGGTGATATATATAGCTATCGAAATAATATGACGGCTCCTTAAAGTAGACGGAACACAGGCCGAAAGTATAAGTAGGATAAGGTGAGTGATACTATCATAAACAATAATGGAGGTGACTGAAAAATGGGTGAACTGGAAGATTGCATCCGTAAGAAGTGTAAGAATGTCCCGTTTCCGCTCACAAACACTGCGGATCTGGTGGCAGCATTGCCAGAAGGGGCTGAGACTTACTGTGAAGCCGAGGGTAAAAAAGTTACCGCTCTTGATGTTGCGGCCGTAATTGAAGGAAACTATCCTTTTGAAACCCTTGACGATCTGGTAGCTTTTATATTACCACTGGCGAAGTAAGTGATTAATCTACTACCCTTTTTTATTTTTTGTGTACATCATTTCTCTGGGGCCCACGAGAAAGGATTCTATGAGGAACCAATCTGCTGGAGAGTGGAAGTTTTTCCATTAAAACCTCCTCACAAGTGTCCGCTCATGGAGCTTCACGGCAAGTACCAGAAAGAGAACAGCAGATGCGATAAGCAGCAAGAAATCGAGATACAACGGATAAAAGGCATAACCCTCAATCGAGAATCTCGCAATATCCGTGAAGTAGGTGAGCGGAGATAGTGATGCAACGGCCACACCCCAATCAGGAAGTTCACTCACCGGGATGAAGATACCGCTTATAAAGATGAGCGGAAACTTCACAAGATTTGAGAGCATCATCACGTTCGATACAAGATCTGTCGGGATCGTTGAGAAGAGCAGTCCGAGAGAGGAGAATGCGAACGCACCGATGATTATCGCAACTCCAAGGGTAAGCGGTGCTTTAACACCAACACCCATCACCATACCTATCACAACTGGAACGATTGAGATGATGATCCCAAATATGAACGAAGCGAGTATATCACCAAATATCATCGTTCTGACCGTTATCGGACATGATATGAGCCTTTCAAGCGTTTTCATCTGGGTTTCCCAGGGCATGATCACCGGCGAGACCGATGTGGATGTGAAGAAGAGCGTCATCGCAAGAAGTCCGGGGATGAGAAACTCTGCTGATAGACTTCTCCCGATGTAAAATGCAAGAAATAGAAATAACGGGAATAAAACGCCAAATATCAGAACAGGTCCCTTGAGGTAGTACATCAGGATATTCTTTTTTGTTATCGCCCATATCTTTCTAAGCATCACTTTCACCTCCTGTGAGTTTGAGAAATACATCCTCAAGCGATGGTGCATGGAGGTTTAACCCCGTGATCCTCAATCCATTGCGGGATGCAAAATCAACGATCGAGCATATCGTATCGTGTGCATCGGTCGTATACAGTACGTATCTGTTTCCTCTTGCTTTTACATCAGGAAAACCCGTAAGATCAACCTTTCTGTCGAACTCCACCTCAACCGCAAGCGATCCTCCTATCCGGTCTCTCAGATCTCTTGATCTCTCAACCGCAACGATCCTGCCATGGTTTATGATTCCGACACGATCGCAGAGCATACTCACCTCTTCCATGTTGTGGGATGTGAGGAATATCGTCCTCCCCTCCCGGGAGAGTTCCATAATCTTCTCCCTTATTATCCGTGCACTTGCCACATCAAGACCTGATGTTGGCTCATCCAGAAAGAGCAACTCAGGATCACTCACAAGTGCCATTGAGAGCATGAGCCGCTGCTTCATCCCTTTTGAGAGCGTCTTCACCCTGCTATCTTTTCGCTCAGAGATCCCAAAGACCCTGAGAAGCTCATCTGCCTTTGCCTCTGCTTTTTTTCGCTCGATACCATACAGAGCCGCTGTAAGCATCATGTTCTTCCACACAGAGAGATCAGGGTATGCGTTTGCAGCTTCAGGGACGACCCCTATCTTCTCCCGTGCCTTAAGCGTCTCTTTAACCACATCAAAACCCAGGACACTCGCCTTCCCGGAATCAGGCTGTATCACGCCGGTCAATATCCTCACGGTCGTCGTCTTTCCTGCGCCATTTGGACCAAGAAAACCAAATATCTCACCCTCATGAACGCTGAAACTCACACGATCAACCGCCTTAAGCCCGTTAAAGCTCTTACTCAAGTTTTCAACTGCTATCGCTTCCATCATTCTCCCTCAAGCAAATCTATCACGATCTGCCTGGACTTCAGCCTCCAGATCTTCTCAGGAGCCCCGCCCCCCTCCTCTCTGTAGCCTGCAATCTCGATTATCCCTGCCTTTTTGAGCTCTGAGAGGTGATAGTACAGGCAGGATGGTGTTATTTTCTCTTTCATATCTGCCAGATACTTCTGTATCTCCTTTGTTCCCCGCTCACCTTCTCCGATACATTCGATGATGGTCCATCTCGTGGGACAGTGAAGCGCTCTCATCAACTTTCTGAAATGCTCACCCCTTCCATGACCGCATCCATCACCGGTACACATATCTATCACTCGTATATTCTAATCAATTACTTGAATATTATAGTGTTATATAAACCTTACCTCCCCCTCATTTAGGGAATAACCCCAGCCCGAGCTTCTCATCAAGCTCTCTCACAGGCTTTGACACCTCAGACATGATCTCCTTCCCACCAAGCTCGACCATACAGACTTTTGAAAACCCCTCAATCAAATCCATCTGAGAGAACTTAATCCAGTATTCAGCATTTCTTAACTGGAGCTTACAGATCAGAAGGATATCTTCTTGTGATCCAGATCAGAGATTTGCGTATTTACAGTCATCCTTTTCCCGGATAAAAAGCACACCAAAAATCCATAAAATCTAATTCTAACCGAAGAAAACTTTGATTTACCCCCTCCCCACCGGTCAGAAAATAAGTGCCACTGACATAGAATCCCCTCCTCAATCCCCATCCATCACACCTGTTTTTTTATTACTCATAGCCCTCTGAGAAACTCAGGCTTCAGGCTACTCTCTCCTCTCCTGATTGCAGTATCAATCATCATCAAGATCTCATCCTTCTCATCGGGCAGGATACCACCCACCGGCAAGTAGTTTGAGGCATGGTTTGATCTGAAGATACACTTTCTCCCCCTG